>CATWCP010000148.1 GCA_958349325.1 uncultured Collinsella sp. | reverse complement strand
AGCCGCTCGTGTGGGTTGGCAAGCGCTCGTACAGCATCTACCTGTGGCACTATCCACTGCTGCTGCTCATGAACCCGGTCGCCAACATCAGCGATACGCCCTGGTGGCAGTACATCTTGCAGGTACTTGTGGTGGTCGCCGTAGCCGAGTGCTCCTATCGCTTTATCGAGACGCCGTTTAGGAAGGGCGCCTTTGGACGCACCGTTTCCGAGCTCCGCGAAGGCACCACCACGCCCGCGAACTGGGTGCGCGCGCATATTCCCGTGTGCGCCGTTTGCGGCGTCGTGCTTGTCGTGGCGCTGGGTGGTCTGGTCTTTGTGCCCGACACATCCGCGCTGAGCGGCGAGGGCGCCGAAATCCTAAACAAGGAAGCCAAAAATGCAAAACCCCAGGACCAGCAGGCGGCCGATGACACCGACAAGGACAACGACGGCTTCCCCGACGGATCCTACGACCTGCTCATGATTGGCGACTCCGTGTCGCTGCGCGCCGTCGATTCCTTTGACGGCGTGTTCCCCCACAGTCACATCGATGCCGAAAAGGGCCGCCAGTTCGATGCGGGCCGCACAACATTTGAGGGTTATATCCAGCAGAACCTCGCCGGCAAGATCGTAGTCTTTGCGCTGGGCACCAACGGCCTAGTGACCGATGCCCAGATTGACGCCATCATGGCCGATGCCGGCAATCAGCGCACCGTCGTATTTGTAAACACGCGCAGCCCGCAGCCATGGGTCGGCGCTACCAATCAGGCCATCGCCAACGCCGCCACGCGCTATAAAAACGTGCGCGTTATCGACTGGTACGGATATAGTGCCAACCGCAACGATCTGTTCGACGGCGACGGCACGCACCTTTCGAACGCGGGCGTGGCCGAGTACCTTAAGCTCATCCACGATGCCGTCAAGAAGGACTTGCCTGTGCATCCCGAGGACCACGTTAACGATCCGCAGCCGGCGGCCGTCAAGTCCGCCGCCGACGCACTCGTCAACGCGCTCGCCTACAAACCGCACAAGCTAGGCACCGACAAGTAACACACTGTCAAATCTGCTTGCACCCGGAGGGGGCCGTCGGCCACAACCGACGCCCCCTCCGGCAGTTAGGGACGTTCCTTATGTGCCGACACTTAGGGACACTCCTGACGCGGTCGATGAATGCCCTCCCGCGGCCGAATTCTGAGTTCCTCGCCACCCCGAGTGTCGTCTGCAAGCCCCGCACCCGCAGCAAACGCCCCCAGATTGCTCTTTTCGAGCCGGCCCCAAGGGGCCGTGGGCAAAAAACAGGCCGCAACCCATGGTGGCGGCCTGTTTAGAGTCCAAAAGAGGCGCTACGCGCTGTAGCCCATCGCCTGCAGCACAAACATGACGACCGTCAGCACCGTAATCACACCGATAGTCGCCCAGGTGAGCACATTCCACACGCGGCCGTTGCGGTTGGCGCCCATAATGTGTCGATCGGCGGCAATAACCACCTGGAACACCAAAACCACGGGCAACAGCACGCCGTTAATGACCTGCGAGGTCATCATAATCTGGAACAGGTCAACACCGGGCATGAGCACCAGCACGGCAGAGATGCCGATGATGGCCGTAATGATGCCGCGATAGACCGGGGCCTCGTCCCAGCTGCGATCGGCACCGCGCTCCCAGCCAAATGCCTCGCAGATGGCGCTGGACGTAACGCCTGGCAGCACACAGGCGGCCAAGAAGCTCGCCGCGACCAGGCCCGAGGCAAACAGCACCGTGGACCACTGGCCCGCGATAGGCTCCAATGCGCGGGCGGCATCGGCAGCGTCGCTAATCTGAATGCCTGCAGGGAACAACACCGTACCGGTCGTGATGATAATAAAGCCGGCGATGACATCGGCGGCAATCGAGCCGCTCACGGTGTCGATGCGCTGCAGCACGATATCGTCCTCGCCCGCATTCTTATCGACCACGTTGTTCTGCGCCAAGAAGATCATCCACGGCGCGATGGTGGTACCGATCGTTGCGACCACAAGCGACACGTAGCTGGGGTCATTTTGGATGTTGGGCACAACCAGGTCGACCGCCACCTCGCCCCAGCTGGGACCAGCCATAAATGCAGCGACAATGTAGGTCACAAACACGCAGCTCACCAGCAGCAGAATCTTCTCGATGCGCTGGAAGCTGCCCGACATGGTAAGCATCCAAACCAGCAGCGCCACCAGCGGCACCGAGATGCTCGCCGGCACACCAAAGAGGGCAAGGCCGCTCGCGATACCCGCAAACTCCGAAATGGTCACGGCCGTATTAGCGATCAGCAGCGCCGCCATGGCCAGCACGCTCCTGCGCACGCCAAAGCGCTCGCGGATGAGCGACGCCAGGCCCTTGCCTGTGACGCAGCCGCAACGCGCCGCAGTCTCCTGCGTTACGATAAGCAGCACGGTCATGACGGGAAGCATCCAGAGCATCTTGTAGCCATAGCTGGCGCCCGCACTGGAATACGTTGCAATGCCGCCGGCGTCATTGCCCGAAAGCGCCGCCAGCAGAC
>CATWCP010000147.1 GCA_958349325.1 uncultured Collinsella sp. | reverse complement strand
AACTCGAACCACTCGTTGCCCAGGCTCTTGATCGAAACCAAGCCTTCGACCTGCGTCAGGTCCAAGCGCACAAAGAGGCCCATGTTGCTAACCCACGAGACGGTTCCGGCATAGCGCTCGCCCAGACGGTCCTCATAGTACTGGGCAATCTTGATCTTTTGCGTCGCATGGCTGGCGGCATCTGCCGCGCGCTCGGCATCGCTACATGCGCGGCAGATCTGCGGCAGAATGCGCGGCAGCGACTCGCGCCCCTTGCCGATCAGGCGCGGCGTACGGACCAGGGCGTCCTTGCCGCCCAGCTGCTCATAGGCCAACTGCAGCTTGAGTACGCGGTGCACCACCAGATCGGGGTAGCGACGGATGGGACTCGTAAAGTGACAGTAGCACGGCGCGGCGAGCGCAAAGTGGCCCTCGTTGCGCGGCTTGTACAGCGCGCGCTGCATGCTGCGCAGAAGCAGCGTGTTAACGAGCGGTGCGTTGGCCGTACCGGCGGCAGCATCAACTGCAGCCTGCAGCTCATCGGGGCTCCCCAGGGCAATACCGGCAGCACGGCGATCGTCGATGATGCCTAGCTGCGCCAGCGCAACGGCAGCACCGTGCAGGCTATCGGGGCTCGGATCCTCATGCACGCGATAGCAGGCCTCGATATCACGGTCTGCCAGCCACTCTGCAACGCACTCGTTGGCGAGCAGCATAGCTTCCTCGATAAGCGACGTGGCACACGAACGTTCACGCGCCACAATCTGCACGGGTACTCCGTCCTTATCCAATAGAGCGCGAATCTCGGCCGTGTCAAAATCGACTGAGCCGCGGGCGCGACGAATACGACGGCGAAGTTCGGCGAGTTCGTTGGCGGCGACAAGGAAATCGCAGAGGTCGACGTTGTAGCCGCGGGCGGCCTCCTCGCACGCAAGACCGCGCTCAAGCGCTTCCTCGCGCGAGGTCTCGGCAGCCGCAACATCCTCGGCCGCACCCTCCAACACCGAATACTCAACCGCGCCGGCACGCACCAGCAGCGCCTCGGCGCCGTCATAGTCCATACGCACACGCGAGCGAATCACGCTGGGGTACGGATCGTAATGCCGCACGCGACCCTGCGCATCGAGCTCGATATCGACGGTAAACGCAAGACGGTCCTCGTCAGGGCGAAGCGAGCACAGGTCACAGGACAGGCGTTCGGGCAGCATGGGAAGCACGCGATCGGCCAGATACACCGATGTCGTACGATGACGAGCCTCAAGATCGATATGCCCGTCCCAAGCCACATAGTGTGAAACGTCGGCGATATGCACACCCAGCCTGTAGCCACCCTCGGGCGTGCGTTCCAACGAAACGGCATCGTCAAAGTCGCGTGCGTCGACCGGGTCGATCGTGATGACAAAGCGGTCGCGCAGATCGCGGCGGAGCGGGTCCTTAAGCGCCGCGGACACATCGAGCGAAAGCCCCTCGGCCTCGGCCAGCGCGGCCTCGGGATAGCTATCGGTATAGCCGTAACGCGCCATCACATATTGAACGCCCAAATCGGGCGCGTCATCTCCGCCAATGCGGCGTTCGATCGTCACGGTGCCCGATTCCAGGCGCGTCGGGTAGGTCAAAATGCGTGCGACAACGGCATCACCCGGGTGGACGCCCAGACGATCCGCCGAGGTATCCTCGGGCAAAATGAAGAAGTCGGCCTTCAGACGCGAATCGAGCGGCTCGATCACACCGAGCGGACCGGCGGTCTGGTACGTACCCACCACGCTTATGGCTGCGCGCTCAACCACGCCTTCGATCACGGCGCGCCGCTCACCGTGCGGGCTGTTCTTAATGCTCACGGCAACGGTATCGCCATCCATGATCTCGCGCTTACCGCGGCCCATGACCTTGTAGTCGCCATTCTCGGTTATGACATAGGCACTGTGCTCATGGAGCTGCACGCGCCCGGTCAGGCTCGGACGGCGTTCGCTGCGCACCGGCCCGCGCTTATTGCGAGCTCCACGCTTATGCTTGTTATTGCGTCCCATGGCGCCTCCTAACTATCGATTGCCGTTTACATCCCAAGAGTCTACCCAAATGATCCCTAGGGGACGAAGGAAAACGGATCACATAGATAGACCAGCGCCACGATGATCCGTTTCCTTCGTCCCCTAGGAATCAAAAAACGGGCCGCCCCATAAGAGACGACCCGTTGGAAGGGATGAATTCCAGGCATGCCTACACGCGCAGGTAGCGGCGCATGGCGATGGCAGAACCAAAGAGACCGATAATCACGCCGACCAGAATCAGCGCAGCATAGGTCACCAGGTAGTACTGCATCGGCAGGGCAAACGACATCCAGCCGATGCTCTCCTGCAGACGCGGAATCATCAGATTGCGCAGCAGCTCCAGAACGCCGATGGAAAGCAGCGAGCCCAAAATGGCCTGCAGCACGCCCTCGGTGATAAACGGGCCGCGAATGAAGCCGTTGCTGGCGCCGACCAGACGCATAATCGCAATCTCACGACGACGCGCCGTGATGGACAGGCGAATCGTGTTGTTGAT
>CATWCP010000146.1 GCA_958349325.1 uncultured Collinsella sp. | reverse complement strand
GCGTACTCGCAGCCTTAGACGCCATGGGCCTCGACGTAGTAGAGCCCGCAGGAGCCTTCTACACTTTCCCGAGCATCAAACAATTCGGCTTAACCAGCGAAGACTTCTGTATCAAAGCCATTAAAGAGGCAAACGTAGCCCTAGTTCCCGGAAACTGCTTCGGCACCGAAGGCCACATCCGCCTAAGCTACTGCGTCTCCGACAAAGACCTAGACGAAGGACTAGCCCGCCTGTCCAACTTCGTTTCAACCCTGTAGCCCTCAGGGACGCAACACATCAGCCCACCGACCCAAGCATTATGAGTGGGGGCGTCAGCCAACGAAAACCCGGGCTGCCCAAAGTCAACGCAGGCACGCGCCGCCGAAGGCCAGGCACAAGGTTTTCGTAGATTCCGCACGAGCCGAAGAGCACTTAATGTGCTCTTCGTGCGAGCCAGGACTTGACCGAGCGAAAACCTTGCGCCTGGCCTTTGGCAGCGCGTGCCGGATGGTGGAATTGTGTGCAGCCCGGTTTTCCGTTGACCGACGCCGGGGTCCCCGCCATAATACTTTCGGTTCACGCACGAATCCGCTGCCAGAGACAGCCGGCGCAAACGGGTCTTACCCGCGAGCTTAATGGGATATCCCGCCAGCCGAGGTGGTCGAGTAGATATGTCTTCTCGCCCCCGTCGCTCATGCAGCGCGGGGGCTTTCTTTTTGGACATGCCCCCGTCACGTCCTTGTGGCGGACCGTGCCCGGAAAGAATTCGAGGAGGTGTAATTCATGCCCCAGCAGTACAAAATCGACAAGGTTGCAGAGATCGAGTCCCGTATCGCCGAGAACGCCGGTCTGTTCGTCGTCAACTACAACGGTCTGACGGTTAAGCAGGCTCAGGAGCTGCGTCATCAGCTTCGCGAGTGCGGCGCCGAGATGAAGGTCTACAAGAACAACCTGGTCAAGATCGCCCTCAAGAACCAGGAGCAGCCCGAGATCGACGAGATCCTCGCCGGCCCCGTCGCTTATGTGTTCTACGAGACCGAGCCGGTCGAGGCCGCTAAGGCCCTTAAGGACTTCTCCGCTCAGTCCAAGGGCGTCCTTGAGATCAAGGGCGGTATCTCCGACGGCAAGGCCGTTTCCGCTGATGATGTTAAGGCTATCGCCGAGCTGCCCACCAAGGATCAGCTTCTCGGCCAGATCGCCGGTCTCATCTCCGGTTTCGCTCGCGACATCGCTGTCTGCGTCAACGGCGTTTCCTCTGGTCTCGCTCGTTCGATCCAGCAGGTCTCCGAGCAGAAGGCAGCCTAGTTGCTGTTTTCACCCGCGGCGGCAACGCCGCACCCCTGGCTCATTCGCGCTGTGTTTTAACTGATCTCCGTGCACAGACACGGAAACCGAAAGGACTTAGAAATGGCTAAGCTTACCACCGATGAGATCATCGATGCTCTTAAGGAAATGACCCTTCTCGAGGCTTCCGAGCTCGTCAAGGCTATCGAGGACACCTTCGGCGTTTCCGCCGCTGCTCCTGCCGCTGTTGTCGCCGCTCCCGCTGCTGGCGCTGCTGAGGCCGAGGAGAAGACCGAGTTTGACGTCGTGCTCGAGGGCTTCGGCGACAACAAGATCCAGGTCATCAAGGCCGTCCGTGAGCTCACCAACCTTGGCCTGAAGGAGGCCAAGGAGGTCGTCGAGGGCGCTCCCAAGGCTGTTCTCGAGGGTGCCAAGAAGGAGGACGCCGAGGCTGCCAAGGAGAAGCTCGAGGCTGCTGGCGCTGCTGTCACCCTCAAGTAATCAGGCTTTCTCGCCAGATTTCTTTGCAGACGGGGTTCGCATTGCGAGCCCCGTCTTTTTTGTTTTTCGGTCCCTCGACATCGGTAGCTCAAACTGCCATGTTCTGTGATTTGCGTCGTATCGGGCACCCTGCCGTTGGGCAATAAAATTGCACCATTCGAGCAATAATTTGCGTTGACCTGCTGAAGAATTGTCTCTGCCTTGTAGCGACATATAGTTCCAGCGGTAAGATGCTTAGGTATCGCAATTTGGTCTGCGGCTGTGTGCCGCACGCATGGGGCGCTTTTGCGCCTGCGAAAGGATCTTTGAATAACATGAAGGCAATCATCCCCGCCGCCGGTCTTGGCACGCGTTTTCTGCCTGGCACTAAGTGCACGCCCAAAGAGATGCTGCCGGTGCTCGACAAGCCCGTCATTCAGTATGTCGTTGAGGAGGCGCTCGACCCCGAGGAGGTCGACGATGCCATCATCGTTACTTCTCCCGGCAAGCCCGAGCTGCTGAACTACTTCCAGCCCGATCGCTCGCTCGAGAACCTGCTGCGCGAGCGCGGCAAGAACGCCTATGCCGATGCCGTCGCCCACGCTGGCGGTATGCCGGTCGACTTCCGTTATCAGTACGAGCCCAAGGGCCTCGGCCATGCTATCCGCTCTGCTGCCGACGCCGTGGCAGGGGAGAACTTCCTGGTTCTTCTGGGCGACTACGTTGTGCCTAATCGCGACATCTGCGACAAGATGCTCGCCGTTTCCAAGGAGCACGGTGGAGCTTCGGTTATCGCCGTCGCTG
>CATWCP010000145.1 GCA_958349325.1 uncultured Collinsella sp. | reverse complement strand
GACGGGCGTTGAGCCATCATCAGTCAGGACCACGGCATTCGAAAGATCGGCGCCGCGCGACTTGAGGATCTTCTTGGCGTTGGACCAGTACTGCCCCGGGATATCGCTCAGATCGACGGTGCTAGACGAGGCGAACTCGGTTTGCTCGGCAGTGGCATCGGCCGTTGAACTCCCCCGCTTGTTGAGCATGCCCGACACGATGGCAAACACAATCGACAGCGCAAAGAAGATCGCCAGTACGATGAGGATCTTCTTGATCACGCTCGACGAACGCGACGGCTTCCTCTCCTCGTCCTCGCCATATTGCGGAATCGACTTGGGGTACTCGCGATACGGCTCGCGTGACTCGTAGCGAGGCTGCGCCGTGCGAGGCATATACGTCGTCTGCTGAGGCTGCGGAATGGGATTTTGCGGCAGGTCATCATAGGGATTCGGCGTCGAGGCAGCATAAGAATCCTGCGGCGCGTAATCAAACGGGTCTGCCGCCGCGTTGCCATAGGGGCTTTGCAAAGATGCAGCGTAAGGGTCCTGCGCCGCGTCGCCATAGCCCATAACTCGGGTGAGCTCGGCAGAAGGTTGCGTCGCGGCGGGGTCGACATAACCGGGGTTGGGAACAACGCGGGTCGCATCGGCGCTATCGCCAGCCTGCGCGGAACCGTAGCCGCCCATCACGGTTGTCTTGTCCTGATCCATGCAACGATTCCTTTCCGTCGCCTGTAAGCATCAAGTTATCCATGCATTCTACCAGCGCAAAAGCCTATGATGGGCAGAGTCCGTCGGTATCTACAAGACATGCGCGGGTCTAAGGATCAAAAAGCCCCGCCGGGCCTTGTGGGCACGGCGGGGCGGGCTAGCAGCGATGGACAGCAGACTTAGAACAGGCCGGTGATGTTGCCGTCGTTGTCGACGTCGATGTTCTCGGCCGCAGGGACCTTGGGCAGGCCCGGCATGGTCAGAACACTGCCAGTCAGTGCGACCACAAAGTGGGCGCCGGCGGAAACCTTGAGCTCACGCACCGTGATGCGGAAGTTCTCGGGAGCGCCCAGGGCCTTGGCGTTGTCGCTAAAGCTGTACTGCGTCTTGGCGACGCACACCGGCAGGTTGCCAAAGCCATTCTCGCGCAGCTCGGCGAGCTGGCGCTTGGCGGCCGGCGTAAAGTCAACGCCGTCGGCGCGGTAGACCTTGGTGGCAACGGCCTCGAGGGCATCAGCGACATCAGCGCCGTCCTCATAGGCAAACTTGAGCTCGCTCGGCTGCTCAATCAGACGCATGACCTCATCGGCCAGCTCGAGTGCGCCCTCGCCACCCTTGGCCCAGACCTCGGACAGCTTCACATTGACGCCCAGCTTCTGGCACTCGGACTCGATGAGGGCAAGCTCTGCCTCGGTATCGGTCGGGAAGCGGTTGATGGCGACCACGCAGGGCAGACCGTAGACATTCTGAATGTTGTCGACGTGGCGCAGCAGGTTGGGCATGCCGGCCTTGAGGGCCTCGAGGTTCTCTTCGTTGAGGTCGCCCTTGGCAACACCGCCGTTGTACTTAAGCGCGCGGGCAGTGGCGACGACCACAACAGCGCTGGGACGAACGCCCGTCATGCGGCACTTGATGTCGAGGAACTTCTCGGCACCCAGGTCGGCACCAAAGCCCGCCTCGGTAATGGCGACATCGCCAAAACGCATAGCCATACGCGTGGCCATGATGGAGTTGCAGCCGTGGGCGATATTGGCGAAGGGACCGCCGTGGACAAACGCGGGCGTACCCTCGAGCGTCTGCACCAGATTGGGCTTGAGCGCATCCTTGAGCAGTGCGGCCATGGCACCCTGGGCCTTAAGGTCGCGGGCACGGACGGGCTCGCCGGCAAAGCTATAGCCGACGACAATCTCGCCCAAGCGTTCCTTGAGGTCGCTGATGCTCGTAGACAGGCACAGAATTGCCATGACCTCGGAGGCGACGGTGATATCGAAGCCGTCCTCGCGCGGCACGCCCTGGGCCTTACCGCCAATGCCGTCGATGACGTGGCGCAGCTGACGGTCGTTCATATCGACGACGCGCTTCCAAGTGATGCGCTTAACGTCAATACCGAGCTGATTACCCTGCTGGATGTGGTTGTCGAGCATGGCGGCCAGCAGGTTGTTGGCAGCACCGATGGCATGGAAGTCACCGGTAAAGTGCAGGTTGATATCCTCCATGGGGATGACCTGAGCCCAGCCGCCGCCGGCGGCACCGCCCTTAACGCCAAAGACGGGGCCGAGCGAAGGCTCGCGCAGGGCCACGGCACTCTTGACGCCGCGACGACGCAGGCCATCGGCCAGACCGATGGTCGTGGTGGTCTTGCCCTCGCCCGCAGGCGTTGGGTTGATAGCGGTCACGAGGACGAGCTTGGCCTGGTGATCGGTCGGCTCGTTGAGCAGTGAATAGTCAACCTTAGCCTTGTCGAAGCCGTACGGAATCAGGTGCTTTACGTCGACGCCGGCGTTCTTAGCCACCTCGGTAATGGGCAGCGGCGTGACGGAACGTGCGATTTCGATGTCAGTAGGCATGGGCGGTCCTTTCGTTACCGAATGAG
>CATWCP010000144.1 GCA_958349325.1 uncultured Collinsella sp. | reverse complement strand
AAGAAGTCGAAGCGCGGGGGCAGCGGCTTCACGCGGTGCTCGCCGGGCTTCTCGCCCAGGCTCTCCACGAACTCGTCCGTGGAGGCAAAGATGTTGTCCCAGCTAAAGAAGGCGACCGGGTCGACGTCGAAGTACTCACAGATGAGCTCGCAGCCGGCCGGCACAATACCGTGCATCAGGACGGTCGCCACGCGCAGCTCGGTAAAGGCGTCGACGAGGGCCTGCGTCATGGCGGCGTTGGCCGGCTCGCCCTCGAGCTTGTTGGCGGCCTTGGAGGCATCGCTCCAGCGCTTGTTGGCGGCGCGCAGGTAGTCGTCGCACACAGCGAGCGCTCGGTGCGTCTCGAACTTGTACATGGCCTGCTCAAAGGCGAGGGCTGCCTGCTGGGCGGCTTCGACCACGGTGTTAGAAGCGGCACCGGCGGGGATGCAACCGTTGCGATAGGGACTCTCGTCGCCCTCCTTGACGGCGACGCCGTAGAAGCAGCTGCGGGCCAGGCGGTTGAACACGCCGGTCAAAAGGGCGCTCTCCTTAAGGGCGGGGTCGATAACGCGCTTGTCGTCGCAGGCGCGCACCTCGTTGCCGTCCTTGTCCTTGCCGGTCACGCGCGTGTCGTATGCCTTGGGGCTAAAGCTCACCGGCTTCTCGGACAGGCCGAGCGACAGCCAATGCGCGCGCATCTGCTCGCAGGTGTAGTGGTTGAGCAGGTCGTCTGCCGGCGGGGGAGGAGTCTGCGAGGACGAGCTGGCCTTTTTGCCCATGTAGAGCAGGTGGTAGCAGGCGCTGACGGTGCTCTGCGTGAGGTTCCAGCCTAGGGCCTCCCACATGGCGGTCTGCGCGATGCAGTAGAAGTAGATGTTGTCCTGACCGATAAACTGGTAGATCTGAGCGTCGTCAGAGCACCACCAGTCGCGCCAGTCGAGCGAGCTGTGCTGGTAGGTGGGCGCGGGCACCTGCGTGGAGTCGGCAGCGGGCTCGCCCATGAGGGCGGCATCCTGGGCGGCGACGCCCTCGGTCACGCCGGCGGCCTTGGCATCGCGCGCGAGCACGGTACGCGTATAGCTGATGGGCGCCCACAGGCTCTCGGGCCAGCACCAGCAGGTGACGTCGGAGACGCCATCGACCTCGGGCACCGGAACGCCCCAGTCGATGTTGCCGGTGATGCGGAAGGGCACGAGCGCCTTGCCGCTGCGGAAGCGCACGCCGCCGTTGGCGAGCACCGCATGGGCGTCGTCGCGCTCCTTCCAGCTGGGGAAGGTGACGGTAAAGCTGCTCTTGTTTCCCTCGGGCTCCAGCACGGTGTGCTCGGGCAGCTGGTCCTCGACGGCGTCGAAGGCCTCGCGGAACTTGTTCTGAATATAGAGCTGTGCCGGCAGCAGCCACTCCTCCATGGTCTTGGAGACCACGGAACGAACCTGCGGGTTCTGGGCGAGCTTGGCGGTGTAGGTCTTCATAAAGTCGAGGTAGGCCGGCAGGTCGAAGTAGAGGTTGTCTACCGGGCGCAGCTCGGGCACCTCGCCGGTGAGCTGGCTCTTGGGCGCGATGAGCTCCTCGGGCTCAAACTGGTGACCCAGGTCGCACTCGTCGGCATAAGCCTTCTCGGACTTGCAGCCCTGGATGGGGCAGCGGCCGATCACCTGGCGGCCGTTGAGGAACGTGCCGGCCTTGGCGTCGTAGAACTGCAGCGTGGAGCGCTTGGAGATGGTGCCCTGTTCGTGCAGACGCTCGATAATCTCGGCGGTCACCTCGTTGTGAATCTGCGCAGCCGGCTCAAGGCCCGAGCCGCCGTAGATATCGCAGCTGATGTTGTAGTTGTTGAGGGTCGCGGCCTGGCGGGAGTGATTGGACTCGACGTACTCGTTAATGGACTTGTCGTAGCCCTCGTTCTCCTTGAGCTTGCGGTAGCTCTCCATGATGGGCGAGCCATAGCAGTCGGTGCCCGAGGTGAAGATGACGTTCTCGCGGCCCAGACGGTCGCGCAGGAAGCGGGCGAAGAAGTCGGCCGGGACAAAGACGCCACCGACGTGGCCAAAGTGAAGGCCCTTGTTGCCGTAGGGCTCGCCGGCGGTAACGATGGCGCGGCGAGGCCAGCTGGGACGGTCGTTCATGGAGTATTTGGATGCCATGGGACTCCTTCGCATATGGTGAGAGCGCGGCCGGGCGCAAGGCCTGGCGACGCGGTGGTCAATTCGTGCATATCGTTCGACATTATCGCACATGCGGACGGGTACGTGGCAGGGGCGCTATCCTAAGATGCTATGAATGAGATTTCCAACATACATGCGTTTGAAGACGAGGATTTTCTGCACGCCTGCTTTGTGTGGGGGATGGCCGTGCTCGGCGCATTTGCCGTGTGCCTGGTGCCGGTGTTTATGCTGCTGGGCGGACCCGCGGACCTGGATGCGGCTGACGCGGGCGGTTGGGCGGCGGTCGTGGGCTGGATAGTCGGCTTGGCTGCGATCTCAATGGCGTCGTTCGCCGTGCACGAGCTGGTGCACGGTGTGTTTTTTAAGCTGCTGGCGCCTGCGGGCGCGAAGGTGACCTTTGGGGCGAATCGCGAGACGGCGATGATCTATGCCTGCGCCGAGGGCGT
>CATWCP010000143.1 GCA_958349325.1 uncultured Collinsella sp. | reverse complement strand
AACACATAACGGATCAGGCAAGCGGTCGGGCCAAAATGCGTCGACCGTCCTGCCCGCTCCAGCAGTCCCACCCCGCGCGCGGCTAGCGCCCGTCGCCGCCGAGCAGCGCCAGAACATCCTCGCGCGTGAACAGTGCCGACGAGATGCCGTCGCCGCCGAGCACGCTGTTGACCAGGTCGCGCTTGGACTCCTGCATCTGCATAATGCGCTCCTCGATCGTGTCCTTGGCGATGAGCTTGTACACGGTCACGGTATGTTGCTGGCCAATACGATGCGCGCGGTCAGTCGCTTGGTCCTGCGCCGCCACGTTCCACCACGGGTCGTAGTGGATGACCACGTCGGCCGCCGTCAGGTTAAGGCCCACGCCGCCCGCCTTGAGCGAGATCAAAAAGACCGGCACCTCGCCCGCCTGGAACTGTGCGACCATCTTGGCGCGGCTCTCCTTAGACGAAGCGCCTGTGAGCTTAAGGAAGGCGATGTCCTCCTTGGCCAAGCGCTTACCGATAATATCGAGCATACCCGTAAACTGGCTGAACAACAGGATGCGATGCCCGCCGTCGAGTGCGCCGTGCACGAGCTCCATGCACGTATCGAGTTTGGCGCTCCCTGCCTTGTAATCCTCGTAGTGTAGACGCGGGTCGCAGCAGATCTGGCGCAGCTTGGTGAGCTCGGCAAGCACCTTGAGCTTGTCTTTCTTAAACTCGGATGCCTCGCGGTGCTGCACCTGCTGGGCGATGCGGTCCTGATTTGCCAGGTAAAGCTTGCGCTGCTCGCCGGTAAGCTGCGCCATGACAGTGTCCTCGATCTTTTCGGGCAGATCGGCCACCACGTCTTCCTTGACACGGCGAAGCACAAACGGCGACACGAGTGCTTGCAGGCGGGCGGCACTGTCGCCCTCGGCATGCTCGACCGGGCTTTCGAAGCGCTTTGCAAACGATTCACGCGTACCCAGCAGGCCCGGCATCAAAAAGTCGAAGATGCTCCAGAGCTCGGACAAGCGGTTTTCGATGGGCGTGCCCGTCAGGGCAAAGCGCACGCCGGCAGGCAAGCGCTTTGCGGCGCGGGCCACCTGGGTGAGCGGGTTTTTAATGTACTGGGCCTCATCGAGCACCACACGGGCAAAGTCCTGCTCGACGTACTCGTCGATATCGCGCCGCATAAGGTCATACGACGTCACGACCACGTTATGCTCGGCCACGCCGGCAATCTGTACGCGACGCTGCGCCTTGGCGCCCACGATGGCGCACACATCGAGCGACGGGGCAAAGCGCTCCAGCTCGGCGGTCCAGTTGTACACAAGCGACGCAGGGCACACCACAAGCGTGGGCTTAATGTCCCCCGCTTCCACGCGCGCCAGGATATGCGCGATCATCTGGAGCGTTTTGCCCAGGCCCATATCGTCGGCCAAGATACCGCCGAGGCCCAGATGCTCAAGCGAGCCGAGCCACTGGTAGCCGTCGACCTGGTAGCCACGCAGCGTGGCCTTGAGCGAGGCGGGTACCGTAAAGTCCATCTTGCCGAGCGTGTCCAGGCGCTCGACGGTACGGCGGAACGCAGCGTCGCGATCGGCCTCAAGCGCCGGCGTGCGCGCAAGCATGCTGTCGACGAACAGGGTACTCGACGCGGGGAGCGACACGCCGTCGAGCAGGTCGACAGCATCGACACCCAGGTCCTCGGCAAGACCAAACGCGGCCCGGGCGCCCTCGTCCAGGCGAATGATGTCGCCCGACGTGAGACGCGCAAACGTCTGGTGACGCTTGTACGAATCGAGATAGACGGCAAGGTCCGCGGCCGAAAGCCCGCTCGCACCCAGCTCGACATCGAGCAGATTGCTCTTGACGGTCGCACGCACCGAAAGCTTGGGCGCAGGGCGGACCGAGATCTGGCGCAGACGGTCGCTGAGCATGACCTCACCCAGCTCGGACAGGGCGGACAGGCCCTCGGTCAGCAGGCAGAACAAGCTCTCGTCATCGCGCTCCTCAAACGCCAGGCCGCCCTCGTAAAAGTCGAAATACAGGGCCGCCGTGTCCATAACGCGAAACTCCGCCACCTCGTCGCGGGGCGGCACGCCGGGGCGTTGCTCTTCGAAGGGGCTGCCCGGAGCGCCCAGGCTAAAGAGATCCGCCGACCAATCGCCGTAGGCAACCGTAATTTTGCAGGTCACGAGCCCATCGTCGACGCCGATCGCCATAGCAAAGCTCGGCTCGGGTGCCACGGTATCGAGCACGGCGGGCGCGGTAAGGTCGGTATAGTCGCGCAAAATGGGCAGCGCCATACGACAGAACTCCCCCACCTGGTCGGCAGCGATATGGACCGGCGTGCGACAGGGCAGCAAGCGCGATAGGAACGGCGCCGCATGCTGGGCAAACGCCACATCGGTACGGCGCGCGCGGCGCGTGTCGACCAGGTAGGCAGCATCGCCCGATGCAAAGCAGTACATATCGGCGGGCAGGCGAAGGTCGTAGCTGCCGCCGACCGCCGGCGCAATCTTGGAGGCAAGGAGCGGCGGGCGCTTGGTCGGGGCTTCATCCTTCCCTTGCGGCGCCGGCTCGACCGCCACGTCATAGGTGCGATGCGTCGTCGTCCCCCGCGACCAGGCGGGCTCAA
>CATWCP010000142.1 GCA_958349325.1 uncultured Collinsella sp. | reverse complement strand
TGGATGAAAAGCCCCTTGTTTTTGCAGGGGTGCATACTCGACTTATATGTGCATAGAATCTCGTATAGTGCGAGTAAGATATTGCGCTGTCCGTTTTGTGTTTAGCAGAGATGTAGTTTGCATAATCCGACATAATCCTCGCTGCATTTAAATAAAGTCGCACGTAAATGGCGTAGATATGTCTGAGCTGGGGTTCTGTACGCTGAGCGGACAAAACCGACCGTTCACCGTTCTGCTATTTTCAAAATGAATAAAATGAGCGATAAAGAGAATATAAACCTTAATAAACTCGCGTATCGCACGGACGCGGGTTATTAATGGGTTGTAGGCCTTTTACAGAAAGGATTCCAGCAATGTCTAAGCCTCTTGGCAAGCCCGATCGTATTGTCGTCGCCCTTGGCGGCAACGCCCTCGGCAACAACCCCGTCGAGCAGATCGAGGCCGTGAGCAACACCGCCCACGCTCTCCTCGGCCTCATCGAGCAGGGCAACGAGATCATCATCACCCACGGCAACGGCCCGCAGGTCGGCATGATCCAGAACGCCTTCGCCGCTGCCCACGATGCCATCGGTACCCCCGAGATGCCGCTGCCCGAGTGCGGCGCCATGTCCCAGGGCTACATTGGTTATCACCTGCAGCAGGGCATCGGCCGCGAGATGCACAAGCGCTATAAGCGTTGGCACGCCGCCACCGTCGTCACCCAGATCGAGTGCGATCCCGATGATCCCGCGTTCAAGAACCCGACCAAGCCGATCGGCCCCTTCTACACCGAGGAGCAGGCCAAGGAGTTCATGGCCGAGGATCCCTCCAAGGTCTTCGTCGAGGATTCCGGCCGCGGCTGGCGTCGCGTCGTCGCTTCCCCCGATCCCAAGAAGATCGTCGAGGCCGACTCCATCCTCAACCTGCTCGACAACGAGTTCATCGTCATCGCCTGCGGTGGCGGCGGCATCCCCGTTGTCCGCGACTACGAGAACAAGGGCTGCTACAAGGGCGTTCCCGCCGTCATCGACAAGGACCTGGGCGGCGAGCTGCTGGCCGAGGACTGCGACGCCGACGTCCTGTTCCTGCTGACCGCCGTTGAGCATGTCGCCATCAACTTTGGCAAGCCCAACCAGGAGGAGCTCGAGGACCTCACCGCCGACGAGGCCGAGCGCCTGGCCGACGAGGGCCAGTTCGGCAAGGGTTCCATGGAGCCCAAGGTCCGCGCTGCCATCAAGTTCGCCCGTTCCCGTAAGGGCCGCACCTGCATCATCGGCGCTCTGGACAAGGCTGCCGAGACCATGGCCGGTCTCTCCGGTACCCGCATCCACGAGTAGTCTCTACTCTGTTGCCTCTCTCGTGGGCGCCAGGCAAAGCGCCTACAAACTAGCCTCTCTTCATGAGCCCCGCAGTCCGCTCCGACTGCGGGGCTTTTGCTATTCACCTAGTCATTGGGGACGTTCTTAAATGACTAGTCAAACAAGAGCGTCCCCAATGACCACTCATTTAAGTCTGTCCCCAATGACTAGTAGTAGGCCCACATGGCTTCGACTTCGTTGAGGACCTCTACGACGCCCCAGCGGCGGGCGCTGCGGCTGGCCGAGTTGGGGTCGTAGACGCCAATCTGGTTGGCATCGTCGATGCCGTAGAGCACGATGTAGTGGCCTACGTTGGTAAACGTACCGGGGCGCACTGCGGCGATGACGGGCGCACCCGAGCGAAGTGCTTGGGCAATCGATTCACGATCGTTATAGAGCTGTGTTCCGTTGAGCCCCAGCTGCCACGCACCGCCTGTCATAAACGACCACTCGGTGGCACCGGTGGGGGCGTAGTTGCCGGCTTCGGCCAGTGCGCATATATCGACCGGCGTCTTATCGGTATGGCCGGTCTTAAAGATATAGACCATGGTGAGGCAGGTAGGACCGCAAGCGTTTTCGCGAATAGTGCCACCGGCATAGGGCAGCTCCGACCATGCGGGGTCAATTTGGTAGATGTGGGGCATGGTGCCGGCCTGCCATTGCGAGCGTGGGGTCGAGAACGCAAAGGAGTAACCGGGCGCGACGGGAGCTTTAAGCAGCTTGTCTTCGGCAGTGGGCTCAAGACCGGCTGATCCGTGGGAGATACAGGATCCCAAAAACACAAAGACGAGGCAGGCGGCGATGGAGCAAAGCGTAAGGCGTAGGCGGCGGGCCGGAAGCGCGTGGCTTGTGGTGTGCGACGCGGGGTGAGGGGCGGAATTGCCGCGATCGCGTTGAGGTCGCGAAAAGGTGCGCTTGACGTAGTAGTCGGTCTTACGGCGATCGTAGCGGCGTGGCTGCGATGTGTCGGTCTGGCGTTGACGTGTGCTCGTACTCACGCGGTCTGACTGCTGCACGGTACGGCTTTGCCGCCGCGAAGAAGCCCCGGGCTGCTCTTGGGGGCGCTGCGGGTTGTCGTTGTCGGAGGTGCTTCTGGGCGTTGGCGTGGTGCGGCCGGCAAGGCGCACGCTTTGTGGCCGTTGGTCGCCGTCATTGTATCCGTATGCCATTCGAATCACCTTGCCTCATGTGTAACTTGTCTATCCTACATAAAAAGATGCACGACACATGGGCATGTGCGCCAAAAGCCTGACAAATGGTATGAACGTTGCCGCGCCG
>CATWCP010000141.1 GCA_958349325.1 uncultured Collinsella sp. | reverse complement strand
CTCAGCTGGTTTAGCTGCGACTTTGCCACGCCCAAGACCGTCAAGATGCCCAACACGTTTATCACCACGCACTCGGGCGCCGGCACTGGCGAGGCCGAGGCCAACTGCGCCGATATGGCCATCAGCGAGCTCAAGGATTACCTGGAGAACGGCAACATCGCGCACAGCGTCAACTACCCCGCCTGCAGCATGGGCAAGGCGCGCGCCGCGAGCCGCATCGCCTGCCTGCACGCCAACGTGCCCAACATGATTGGCCAGATCACGGCCATCCTGGCCAAGGACAACGCCAACGTGCAGCGCATGACCAACGAGTCTGCCGGCGAGAACGCCTACACCATGTTCGACACCGACGAGCACCTGAACAGCAGCACCATCGAGGCGCTCAAGCAGATTCCGTCGATGTATCGCGTGCGCGTGATCAAATAGCGCCGGCTGATCTGACGGGCAGTTCCCCATGTGGCCTGCCCGTCGCTGACATTGAATGCCCGCGGGGGCGCCTTTCGCACGAGAGGCGTCCCCGTTTTTGTGAGCCCTCCATTAAATGCACCGAGCCGCTTCTTGGCATACAATCTGTATGTTGACCTAACTATCTGTGAGGTGCCTATGGTTGATACAGATTTTGCTTGGCGGCTTACGCAAGGGCTCGTGCGGATCGACAGTTCCGACCCAGGTGCGTATGAGGGCGAGATTGAACGCTATATCAAAGCGTTGATTGAGGAACGATTGGCGCAGCTGAGCCATCCGGTACTCGATGCCGTGCAGATTGCAGAGCTCGAAGTACTCCCCGGGCGCCGCAACCTTATGGTCACCGTGCCCGGTTTGAGCGACGAGCCACGGCTCGTCTACATCTGCCACATGGATACAGTCACCTTGGGCGACGGCTGGGACGCGGACATTATGCCGCTCGGGGCGGTCGTGCGCGACGGCAAGCTCTACGGCCGCGGTGCCTGCGATATGAAGGGTGGCCTGGCCTGCGCCATTGCCGCGCTGGTCCATACGCTCGAGCGCGTGGTGGCGGATGGCGCGCTGCCGCGTCGCGGCTTTTCGCTCATCTGCTCGGTCGACGAGGAAGATTTTATGCGCGGCTCAGAGGCCGCGATCGATGCTGGCTGGGTCGGCTCGCGCGAATGGGTGCTGGACACCGAGCCCACCGACGGACAGATCCAGGTGGCGCACAAGGGGCGTACGTGGTTCGAGATTGAAATGGCTGGCGTGACGGCGCATGCGAGCCAGCCCTGGAAGGGCGCGGATGCCGTCGCCGCCATGGCCGAGGCCGTGTGCTCGCTTCGCCGCGCATTTGCGGCGCTGCCCGTGCATAATGAGCTGGGGCCTTCGACCATCACGTTTGGCCAAATCGAGGGCGGATATCGCCCCTACGTCGTACCCGACCGCGCCAAAGTCTGGGTCGACATGCGCCTGACCCCGCCGACCGATACGGCCGCCGCGACGCGCATGGTAGAGCAGGCCATCGCCGTCGCCGAAGCCGCCGTTCCCGGTTGCCATGGCAGCTACACCGTGACGGGCGACCGCCCCGCCATCGAGCGCGACCCGAACTCTCCCCTTCTAGCTGCACTCAAGCGCGCAGCAGACGATACGACGGACGCGGACACGACCGTCGGCTTCTTTACCGGCTACACCGATACCGCCGTCATTGCCAGCAAGACGGGTAACCGCAATTGCATGAGCTACGGCCCCGGCTCGTTGGCGCTCGCGCACAAGCCCAACGAATATGTGCCCCACGCCGATATCGTTCGTTGTCAGAACGTGCTCATCGTGCTCGCCGACAACGTGCTCTGGGACGCGAGCGGCCAAGTTGGGGCATAATAAGCCGCGAACAAACCGACTCGTGCGTTAGGACCGCCCATGAAAGCACTTCCGTTTCCCTGCATCCGCCCGGCTCAGGACCGCGTGCTCGAGGCGCTGCCTGCAATGGACAGCATCATGAGCGGCAACGATGCTCTGCGCGGAGCCATTGCCGATGGTCTGATGCTCAAGGACCCGGGTGCGGCGTATTACGTGTACGAATGCTCGGGCGAGCCGGGACGTGTGACGGGTGTCGTGGCGATCTGCCCGGTTGGTGCGCTGGCGGGCGGCGACGCGGTTGCCGCCGATACGACCGCCGCTGCGCGCGCAATCGCCGACCTCAAGGTACAGCCCCGTCCCGTAACGCTTGTCTACGAAGCCTCTCCCGTCATGGATATCATCCTCGGCGCCGCAAAAGAGGGCGCTTCACTCTATGCCGTCACCGACCCCGCCGGCATTACGCACCGCGTGTGGGAGGTCAAGCGCGAGGACGCCGTCGGGGCCATCCGCGCCATGCTCGACCAGGCGCCGGAGCCGGCACTGGCCGACGACCCTGCCTACGCTGTCGCACTAGTCGAGGCATCACAGCTCCTGGCCGACGATGCACGTGCCGCCGGCACCTACACGGGCAAAGAGCCGTTCAACTTTGCCGTAGCTGCGCTCTTCCCCGCCGCGCAGGTCAGCGGCGGCGCGGCGCAGGTTCCGACGGGTCTGCTCACGCACCAGGTCGCGCGGTTCTAGCAAGACCAGACCGTCCAGCACAAAAATCGGCAGCCCAACAAACAGGGGGCGGAGATGCAGCAGGTACATGCATCTCCGCCCCTTTTGCGTCGAGAAGTTATGCCG
>CATWCP010000140.1 GCA_958349325.1 uncultured Collinsella sp. | reverse complement strand
GGCTCGGCGAGCGATTCGTCGTAGTTGGGCTGCCAGTCGACGGTATCCTTCTGCAAGTCACGCAGCAGTTCCATGGCGGGCTTTGCCAAGCGGCTCTCGGTGTAACGCATGGCTGCCGCGCCGTCGCCGTCGATGTTGCCGAAGTTGCCGTGACCGTCGATGAGCGGCGTGCGCATGGAGAACCACTGCGCCAGGCGGACCATGGCCTCATAGACCGCGGAGTCGCCATGCGGGTGGTACTTACCGATAACTTCGCCGACCGTCCAAGCTGACTTCTTGTGCGGGCGGTTGGGGTAGATGCCGCTCTCGTTCATCGCGTACAGGATGCGGCGGTGTACCGGCTTTAAGCCGTCGCGCACGTCCGGTAGGGCGCGCGCCGTGATAACCGACATCGAATACTCGATGAACGACTGCTTCATCTCGCGGCCAAACTCCGAAATCTGGAGCTGGCCGCCGTTGATATCCTCGCCGGCCGAGGCGCCACGGTCGACTTCGCCAAAGCTCTCCTCGAGCTCGGCGTCGTCTTCTTCCTCATCATCATCGGCATCGGGGTTATAGGCGTCCGGGTCGCCGTCCTCGCCCTGCTCAGCACGGGCAAGCAGGCGCTTCAGATCGTCGGGCATACCGGCATCGCCGGCCTCGCCCACACCCTCATTGTTGTTGATATCGTCTGCCACGTTACCTCCTCTTAAGCGTCAAGGAAGCGTGCATCATGTGCGTGCTTCTCGATGTACTCGCGGCGATAGCCGACCTCGGAACCCATCAGCTCGCGCACGGCGCGGTCCGCCACCACGGCGTCCTCGATCGACACGCGCTGCAGAATGCGGGTCTTGGGGTCCATCGTCGTCGAGGCAAGCTGCTTGGGGTCCATCTCGCCCAGGCCCTTGTAGCGCTGGACGGTATAGCCCTTGCGCTTTTTGGTGATCTTGCCGTCCTTGGCCTTGCCGTCCTCGTCGTTATCGTCGGGGTTCAGGCCCAGACTCTGGATGGTGTCGCGCAGGATCTCGTCTTCGGGCTGGCGGCCGTTGGGATACACGTAGTGGATCTTGTTGCGCACCTTAATGCCAAAGATGGGCGGGCAGGCAACATAGACGTAACCGGCATCGATCAGCGGACGCATGTATTTGTAGAAGAACGTCAGCAGCAAGATGCGGATATGCGCACCGTCGACGTCTGCATCGGTCATGATGATGATCTTGTGGTAGCGCGCCTTGGTGATATCGAAGTCGCCGCCGTCGCCGGCACTCGTCGTGACGCCGCAGCCGATCGCGGTAATCAGCGACTGGATGGTGTCACTCGAGAACGCGCGATGGTCACCAACGCGTTCGACGTTCAAAATCTTGCCGCGCAGGGGCAGAATCGCCTGGATGTCTCGGCGACGGCCGTCCTTGGCCGAACCGCCTGCCGAGTCGCCCTCTACGATGAAGAGCTCGGTCAGCTCGGCATCGCGCACCGAGCAGTCGGCGAGCTTACCGGGCAGGGACGCCGTCTCGAGCAGGCTCTTACGACGGGTCGCCTCGCGCGCCTTGCGGGCGGCGTTGCGCGCCTTGCATGCCTGTTGCGCCTTCTTGACGATCTCGCGAGCGGGCTTGGGATGCTCCTCGAGGTAGTCGGCGAGGCCGTCGGTCACGATCTTGAGCGTCAGCGCGCGCATATAGGAGCTACCGAGCTTGGCCTTGGTCTGGCCCTCAAACTGCGGATCGGGCAGCTTGACCGAGATAACGGCCGAAAGGCCCTCGCGCACATCGTCGCCGGTCAGGTTGGCGTCTTTTTCCTTGAGCAGGTTCTGCTTGCGCGCGTAATCGTTGATCACGCGGGTGAGCGCGGTGCGGAAGCCCTCAAGGTGCATGCCGCCCTCGGGGGTGTAGATGTCGTTGGCAAACGACATGACGTTCTCGCCGTAACCGCTATTCCACTGCAGGGAAACCTCGACCTCGCCCATCTTGGCCACAGGTGCGTCCGGATCCGATTTGCCCTCGATGTAGATAGGCTCCTTAAAGGCCTCGGGGACGTCCTTGCCCTCGTTGAGGAACTTGACGAAGTCGATGATACCGCCCTCGTAGCAAAACTCCTCCACGTGGAGAGTCGCCTCGCGCTCGTCGGTCAGCACGATCTTGAGGTTCTTATTGAGGAACGCCGTCTCCTGCAGACGGTTGTGCAGCGTATCGAAATCGTAGACGCAGGTCTCGAAGATCTCGTCGTCGGGCCAGAAGGTAACGGTGGTGCCCGTCGAATCCGAGGTGCCCACGACCTCCATCTTCTTGACGGTCTTGCCGCGCGAGAACTCCATCTCGTAGGTGTTGCCGTCGCGACGAACCTGAACGACCACGCGCTTGGACAGTGCGTTGACGACGGAGATGCCCACGCCATGCAGGCCGCCCGAGACCTTGTAGGCCGAGTTATCGAACTTACCGCCGGCGTGCAGGATCGTCATAACGACCTCGAGCGTCGGGATCTTTTTGATGGGATGCTCGTCGACGGGGATGCCTCGCCCGTTGTCGACGACCGTGATGGAGTTGTCGGCGTGGACCGTCACCTGAATCTCGGTGCAAAAACCGGCCATGGCCTCGTCAACGGAGTTGTCAACGATCTCCCACACCAGGTGATGCAGGCCGCTGGCGCTCGTCGAGCCGATGTACATGCCCGGGCGCTTACGAACGGCCTCGAGACCTTCGAGAATCTTAATCTCGC
>CATWCP010000139.1 GCA_958349325.1 uncultured Collinsella sp. | reverse complement strand
GGGGCTATGCGGCATAGCGCCGGGGCATGGTCCGGAAAAACGTCCGAGGTCCCCATTTTCCGGATGGGGTGGGTTGCGGAAAGTGCGACCCGGAATATTGCTCTGAAACGGGATGCGGTTTCCCTGATGTGCCTCAAACGGAAAGCGCATCCCATTCCGGAGCTCCAAAACGGGATGCGCTTTCCGCGCGGAAGAATTGTCGCAGCTGCGTTAAGCAGTGTCGCTCGTTACTCGCCCAGGATCAGCGCTGCGAGCTCGTCCTGGGTGTCCACCACGTAGTCGGCGCCGGTGGCTTCCAGCTCTGCGCGGCCGCGGAAACCCCAGCTGACGCCCGCACTCTTAAGGCCGGCGTTGTGGCCGGTCAGGATATCGACATTGGAATCGCCTACGTAGAGCGTGGTCGCCGGGTCGGCGCCTAGCTCTTCCATCACATGCAGCGTGACGGGTGCTTCGGGCTTGGGCGGAAACGCATCGACACGGCCCTGCACCAGCGCAAAGCGCTCGGAACCAAAATACTTTTCGATAAGCGGAGCCGCCGAGACGTGGTCCTTGTTAGTGAGCACGGCAAGCTGCACGCCCGCGGCGCGCAAGCGGTCGAGCATCTCGATCGTGCCGGCATAGGGAGCGGTGTGGTCTTCCTTGTGCTCGCCGTAGTAAGCCCTAAACTCGGCAAGCGTCTGCTCAAACATGCGGCCGTCGCCTGCGTACTCGGCGGGCATAAAGCGCTCAACCAGCTTGAGCATGCCGTTTCCCACCTTGTAGCGGTACTCGTCAACGGCAAACGTGGGCCAGCCGTGCGCCTCGCAGGTATGGTTGCCGGCGGCCGCCAGGTCCTCGAGCGTGTTGAGAATGGTGCCGTCCAGGTCAAAGATCACATGGGAAAAAGCTGCTGCCATGGGTGCTCCTGCCGCTTGAGTTGTAAAACGCACCCCATGATACTGGGCTTCCGCGTTGGGCGTGCTTGGAATCTGAACATCTCCAGGGATATCAGGTCACATCGCGCCGACCGTGCGGTTCCACCCTAGCAAATTCTCGGCAGCTGCTCTCCCACGAGCATGTCGAGGATGCGGGTCGAGCCCCAGCCGGTGCGCACGCGCACGGCGGGATGGGCACTCTCGGCAAGTGGCAGCACGCGACCGATGATGGCGGCATTCTCGCCGTAGCGGGCGGCGCGCATGGCGCTCAGCGCAGCGTCGGCTTGCTCGGCCGGCACGACGGCAACCATCTTGCCCTCGTTTGCCACCTGCAGCACATCGTAGCCGAGCATTTCGCAGGCGGCCTGCACGTCGGGACGCACGGGCACGGCATCCTCGTCGACCTCCATGGCAACATTGCTGGCCTGGGCAAACTCGTTGAGTGTGGACGCCAGGCCACCGCGCGTGGGGTCGCGGAAGCAGCGTGTGTCGGGTGCTGCGGCCAGAACGTCGGCAATCAGGTGGTTGAGCGGTGCGGCATCGCTTTCGATCGTGCTCGAAAACGCCAAGCCCTCGCGTTGGCTCATGATGGCGATGCCGTGGTCGCCCAGCGTACCCGACACCAGAATGACGTCGCCGGGGCGGCAGTTGGCGCCGCTGAGCGCCACGCCCGTGGGAACCTCGCCCACGCCGGCGGTATTGATATAGACGCCGTCGGCCCCGCCGCGCTCGACCACCTTAGTGTCGCCCGTGATTATGGACACGCCCGCCTCGCGCGCCGTCTCGGCCATCGTCTGCACAATCTGGCGGAGCTTATCCATGGGATAGCCCTCTTCGAGGATAAAGCCGCACGATAGGTAGCGCACGTTGGCGCCCGAGGTCGCGACGTCGTTGACGGTTCCGCATACAGCGAGGCGGCCGATGTTGCCACCGGGGAAGAACTGCGGCGAGACTACAAAGCTGTCGGTCGACATGGCGATGCGCCCGCTCGCGGGCAGCGTAGCGACGCCGGCGTCGTTGCCCTCGAGCAGCTCGGGCGACCCAAAGGCATCCAAAAAGACCTCATCGATGATGCGTTTCATCATCTGACCGCCAGAGCCGTGGCCTAACAGGACGGTGCTGTCGGTGATGCTATGGGACATATCGAAAACTCCAATCGTGGGTGGAATTATATGGGTGAGGCGCAGCGTCGACTGGTCCGCCGTTCGTTAGAACGGCGGAACCTATTAGCCTCGGTAGCGGAAATATGCTGCGCAGCTGCCCTCGGAGCTCACCATGCAGGGGCCGACGGGATGCTCGGGCGTACAAGCGTGGCCGAACAGGGGGCAGTCGCTCGGCGTAATGGCCCCGCGCAGCACGTCGCCGCAGCGGCACCCGCGTGGCTCGACCGTCGGCTCGATGGACACGTCAAAGCGCATGCTGGCATCAAAGTGCGAAAACTCGGGACGAATGGCGAGTCCCGAAGCCGCAATCGATCCCAGCCCGCGCCACGTGGTATCGCACGGCTCAAATACCTGCTCGACCAGCTGGCGCGCCACAGGATTGCCGTCGGCATTGACGCCGCGACGGTAGGCGTTGTCGATCGCGGGTTGCCCCTCAACAACCATCTGGACCAGCATGCAGATACCCTGCAAGATGTCGACCGGCTCAAATCCCGTTACCACGCCTGGAGTCTTAAACTCGTCGACCAAAAAGCCAAAGGGGGCCAAGCCCGTGATGGTGGCGACGTGGCCCGGCAGGATAAAGCCGTCGATGGCGGTCTCGGGGTCGTTGGCGATGGCGCGCAACGCCGGCGGCGTGGTCTTGTGGGCG
>CATWCP010000138.1 GCA_958349325.1 uncultured Collinsella sp. | reverse complement strand
GCCACCTGCTTGTCCTCGTTGTCGACCGCGGTGTTGGCGTTGCCGAGCGAAAGGCCGTGACCACCCTGGTCGAAGACGTGCATCTCGCATGCAACGCCCTCCTCGGCCATGCGCTGCGCAAACGGGTAGACCTGCGCGATCGGCGCCGTCTTGTCGTCGGACACGCCCCACACAAAGGTCGGTGGCATCTGACGCGAAACATGCGTGGTGGGGCAGATGTCGGCCAGATGCTCGTCAGTTGCCTCGCCACCCGTCACCATCGACAGGTAGTCGTTGAGCAAATCGCGCCCCGTCTTGCCGCCCGTCTTGGGCACACGCAAGTCAATGCGCGGATCGCGCGTCTGCATGTCGCGCACATAGGCAAAGTCGAGCAATGGATAACCCAGCACCACGGCATCGGGACGAATGTCGTCCGGACGTGCCCCGGCAAGTGCCGCGAAGGGGCCGGTCTTCCACTGCGTTGCCAGCGAGGCACAGATCATGCCGCCAGCAGAAAAGCCCACGACGCACACGCGCTTAGGATCGACATGCCACTCGTCGGCGTTGGCGCGCACCGTGGCGACCATCTTGGCAAGATCTGCCTGGGGGTGCGGAAAGCTCACGTCACCCGTAGAACTCGTGACATAGTTGAGCACAAAGGCCTGGTAACCGTGATCCAAAAACGCAAACGCCACAGGATCCTGCTCATGCGGAGCGATATGCGTAAACGCACCTCCGCCACAGATAATCACCGCGGGGCGGCGGCCATTCGGTTTATCGGGCAACGGCTCGGCACCCAAATACGTAAACGTCGCCGGATAATCCCCGGTCGGCTCCTCGCCCCACAGCGCATGGTTCTCGACAATCATATGTGCTCCCTTCGCGCAAATTATGCGCCCTTGTTTTTCGCCTTCAAGCGTACCCCACTTGAACCCGTGGCGCAGAAACACTCCGGCAATAAGTTTCCCTTCAACTGATATATCACATAATCCCAGTTCAGAGGCATCGTTGAGCAGCGTAGAATAGGGGCGTTGACCAAGCCGCGAAACACATGTGAAACGTTTCCGGCAAACCAAACGCGCGATATGCGTCTATTTAAGTTGGAGGCAACTATGGGTCTGCTCGATTCGCTTAAGTCCACCTTCACCTCGACCGGCGAGGCGTCCGTTCCGCCCGCAGCAAGCTTCGCCACCCGCGAAGGCGTCATCTATGCCCCCGTCAACGGCGTGCTCGTCAACCTGGACGAGGTTCCCGACGAGACGATCGCCTCGGGCATGCTTGGCCAGGGCTATGGCATCGAGCCCATTACCGGCACCATCTATGCGCCCGCCAACGGCCGCATCGGCGCCACCACTGTCACCAACCACTCCATTGGCATGATCACCGAGGACGGTCTTCGCGTGTTCATCCATGTTGGCCTGGGCACCGTGGAAATGAACGGCAAGGGTTTTGCCCGCTTTGTCGAGATGGGCGATGTGGTCAAGGCAGGCCAGCCGCTCATCAGCTTCGACCGCGAGGCCATTAAGGCCGCTGGTCACGAGGACATCGTGACCGTCATCGTCTCCGAGCTCGATCGTCTTAAGAGCATCGACCATGTCGGCGAGTCTGGAACGCTTATCGGCGGCAACCCGCTCGTCAAGCTTGGCGACCCGCTGCTGGTAGCCAAGACCAAGTAGCCAGGCCCCGCGCCACACAGCCAAAAGGCACCTCGTCAAGCGCCCGCGACCATTTGGCCGCGGGCGCTTTTCGTTTGAAAAACCATCCCGCCAATGCCTTATCTGTATAGCCCAAATGAGCCGAGCTGCTAGAATATTGAACTGTATGGATAACTATCATTCAACCGTTATGGGAGGATACGTGAACCGCACCAAAATCGCGCAGCTCTATGCCGATGCCGAGTCGCTCGGCGGCCAGACCGTCACCGTCGCCGGCTGGGTCAAGTCCGTCCGCGACATGAAGAACTTTGGCTTTGTTACGCTCAACGACGGCAGCTGCTTCCGCGACCTGCAGGTCGTCATGAACCGCGAGGCACTCGACAACTACGACGAGATCGCCCATCAAAACGTCTCGGCCGCACTCATTTGCACCGGCACCGTCAAGCTGACCCCCGATGCGCCCCAGCCTTTCGAGCTTTCTGCCACCTCCATCGAGGTCGAAGGCACGAGCGCCCCGGATTACCCGCTGCAGAAGAAGCGCGCAACCGTCGAGTTCCTGCGCACCCAGCAGCACCTGCGCCCGCGCACCAACCTGTTCCGCGCCGTGTTCCGCATCCGCTCTGTCGCGGCTGCCGCCATCCACCGCTTCTTCCAGGAGCAGGGTTTTGTCTACGTCAACACCCCCATCATCACCACGAGTGACTGCGAAGGCGCCGGCGAGATGTTCCGCGTGACCACGCTCGACCCCAAAAATCCGCCCCTCACCGAGTCCGGCGAGGTCGACTGGAGCCAGGACTTCTTTGGCAAGCATGCGAGCCTCACCGTGTCCGGCCAGCTCAATGCCGAGAACTTTGCCATGGCCTTTGGCGACGTGTACACCTTTGGCCCCACTTTCCGTGCCGAGAACTCCAACACCACGCGCCACGCCGCCGAGTTTTGGATGATCGAACCTGAGATGGCCTTTGCCGACCTTAACGACTACATGGATAACGCCGAGGCCATGCTCAAGTATGTCCTCAAGGACGTCATGGCAACCTGCCCCGACGAGCTCAATATGCTCAACAAGTTTGTGGACAAGGGTCTGCTCGAGCGCCTGGACCATGTCGCCAACTCCGACTT
>CATWCP010000137.1 GCA_958349325.1 uncultured Collinsella sp. | reverse complement strand
TGGCCGGGGGCGATGGCTCGCTGCGGCTCGTCAAAAGTCAGCAGCATTTGCCCGTCTTCGCCGCGCGTAAGGGTCGCTGCTTGGTCTTTCTGACGGTAACGGTACTTGGCGCCCACGCGAATGCCGCCGGCATCGAGTTCTGCCTCCATGCGGTCGGCAGGGGCGCTCCAGATCCAGTCGTCGGCCGTGAGTGCTGTGGCCGTTAGGTCCTCGGCCTCGCCCAGATGCACGGTGTTGTTGGCGGCATCGACGCCCGTCACATACACGGGATGCGCCATCGCGACGCCCAAGCCCTTGCGCTGGCCGATGGTATAGCGCAACGCGCCGTTATGGCGTCCGACCACGCTGCCGTCGCGCCACACAATGTCGCCCGGTGCAGCGGCATGTCCGCAGCGGTGCTCGATATAGCCCGCGTAGTCGCCGTCTGGAATAAAGCAGATATCCTCGCTTTCGGCCTTCTTGGCGTTGATGAAGCCCTGCTCGGCGGCAATGCGGCGCACGTCGTGCTCCTTGTCCAGGCCTGCCAGCGGAAAGATTGTGCGTGCCAGGCGCTCCTGCGTAAGCGAATACAAAAAGTAGCTTTGGTCCTTCTTGGGGTCCTCGCCACGGTACAGCTGCCAGGTGCCGTCGGACGCCTGGCTCGTTTTGGCGTAGTGACCTGTGGCGATGTAGTCGCAGCCCATATCGAGCGCTGCATCGAGCAACGCGCCAAACTTAATATGGCGGTTGCAGATGATGCACGGGTTGGGCGTCAGTCCTTCCTGGTAGGCAGTCACGAAGCGCTCGATAACGTTGCGGTCGAAGGTCTGCTGCAGGTCGAGCACATGGTGGGGTATCCCCAGGCGCTCGGCGACAGCCTTTGCATCGGCGATGTCGCGATCGACCTTACTCATGCCCGTGACGGGATCGGGCGCGGGGCAGGTGAGGCGCATGGTGGCGCCGACGCATTCGTAGCCCTGGCTTTTGAGCAGGTACGCGGTCACGCCGGAATCGACGCCGCCACTCATGGCGACGAGCACGCGCTTGTTGTGCATGGGGAGGTTCTCCTTGGTGGCATGTGGCCAAAAAAGAAAAGCGGCGCGGGAGGCTGGTTCCGCGCCGCAGACATTGTAGCAAGTTCGGACGTCTCGTGGGATACCCTAACGAGATGGGCTCAGGCAGCCAGAAGAGAGGGGAGGCCGGCGTGCCTTGGGCCTATCGACAAGCGACAGGCTCTAGTCCTGGAACAGTGCCGTGGACAGGTAGCGCTCACCGGTATCGGCGAGCAGGGCCACGATGGTCTTGCCCTCGTTCTCGGGGCGCTTGGCCAGCTGCAGCGCGGCCCACACGGCGGCGCCGGACGAAATGCCCACGAGCACGCCCTCCTTGTGGCCCACGGCGCGGCCGGTCGCAAAGGCGTCGTCGTTTTCGACGGGGATGATCTCGTCGTAGACCTGGGTGTCGAGGACGTCGGGCACAAAACCGGCGCCGATACCTTGGATCTTGTGCGGGCCGGCCTGGCCCTTGGAGAGCACTGGGGAGGTAGCGGGCTCGACGGCGACGATCTGAATCTCGGGGTTCTGCTCCTTGAGGAACTCGCCCACGCCGGTCACAGTGCCGCCGGTGCCAACGCCGGCGACGAAGATGTCGACCTTGCCGTCGGTGTCATCCCAGATCTCGGGGCCGGTCGTGGCCTTGTGGATGGCGGGGTTGGCGGGGTTCACAAACTGGCCGGCGATGATGCTGTTGGGCGTCTCCTTCTGCAGTTCCTCGGCCTTGGCGATGGCGCCCTTCATGCCCTTGGAACCGTCGGTGAGCACGAGCTGTGCGCCATATGCCTGCATAAGCTTGCGGCGTTCGACGGACATAGTCTCGGGCATGGTGATGATCACCTTGTAGCCGCGAGCCGCCGCCACCGAGGCGATGCCGACGCCGGTGTTGCCACTCGTGGGCTCGATGATGGTGTAGTCGCCGCCGCGCACGAGCTTGCCGGCCTTCTCGGCCTCGTCGATCATGTTCTTGGCGACGCGGTCTTTGACGGAGCCGGCGGGGTTGAAGTATTCCAGCTTGACGAGCACACGGGCCTTGAGGTCCTCATCGGCCTCAAAGTGAGTGAGCTCCAGAAGCGGAGTGTGGCCGATAAGCTGATCGATGGACGTGTAAACATTGCTCATGGTGAACCTCCAAAGTGTTCAAATGACTGGATACCGTGTGGTTTTACGGTGTGTGTAGCAGCGAAACCCACAAACCATATAGGTTGTTCGTTTTGCTGTTGGCAAGCATAGTAGACAGTAAAGCCTAGTAACGCAATAGGAAATAGAAGATTATTACGAGTCGATTAACCATCTTGATCGGAACGGGTATTTTCAAAACCAATTTTTCGGCTAGAATTTCTACGGACTAAATGACCGAAAGGCAGCACTATACATGTTGGTTTCTACTAAGGGCAGATATGCCCTGCGCGTTATGGTCGATCTGGCCGAGCACCAGGCAGCCGGTCGCATCCCGCTCAAAGAGATCGCGGCGCGACAGGGGATTTCCGAGAAATATCTCGAGAACATCTTGGCTACGCTCGTGCGCGCCAACATGCTTTCGGGCATGCGTGGCAAGGGCGGTGGCTACGTGCTCACGCGCCCGCCCGAGCAGTACACGGTGGGCGAGATCCTGCGCCTGACCGAGGGTAGTCTGGCGCCGGTCGCATGCCTGGACGGCGACTGCAAGGGCTGTTCGCGTTCGGACGAGTGCCCCACGCTCGACGTGTGGAAGAACCTGGACAAGCTCATCAACGACTACCTCGACGGTGTGACGCT
>CATWCP010000136.1 GCA_958349325.1 uncultured Collinsella sp. | reverse complement strand
GTAGAGCACCGGACCCGGCTCTTTTATAATGGTGCGAACCGTTTTGCATTTCGAGAGCCGAGATTTGAAGGGAGCGCCGCGTGCGCGTACTCAAACGAGCCCTAGCGATCGTGTATCTTGCCGCCACCATCGTGGCGCTGGGTACGCTTGTCTGCCAGTTTTGGGGGCCGTATACGTATCGCTTTATGCTGCTGATGCGCGACCCCATGCCGCGCATGGTCGTGACGGCATGCGGCGGAGTTGTGGCGATCGGCGTACTGGTAAGCTTCTTCCGCCTGATGTTTGCTCGTCGCGAGCCGTCCTGCGTGCATCCGGCGGGGGAGCGCAATATCGAGGTCACGCTCGCGGCGCTTTCTTCGTGTGCCAGGGCTGCTGCCGAGCGCGACGACCGCGTGATGGTCGAGCATGTCGAGGCCCGCGTCCAAGGCCCCGACGATTCGCACGTCCGATTTAAGGTCGAGGCTATCGCGCTTGACGATAAGGACGTGGCATCTCTGGCTACCGCGATGCAGCAGCGCATCGAAGAAGCTTGCGACACCATGCTCGGCACGCCGGGTACGACCACGCGCGTCCGTTTTTTGCCGTCCAAGACTACCGTCCAGACCGTGGAGGTTTCCGGTGAGTGATACCAACCAAGACAAGACCGCCCGCACGCCGCGCCTGACGATCGACCAGAACGCTACGCCGGCAGGCGAGACCACCGACACCAAGCCCGAGGCCGGCGAGCAGCATGACGTTGCCGCTAACGACTTTGACGATGCCATGGGTCTCATCAAAGGTACGGGCGCTGCTATCTGGAGCTATGCCGTGCGCCATCCCAACACTACGCTCGGCGCCGTGGCAGGCTTTATCCTCGCTGTGCTGGTACTTACGTTGGGCCTGTGGGACACGCTCGTCATCGCATTCTTTGTGCTGATCGGCGCCGTGATCGGCCAGATTCGCGACGGCGAGAACGGTATCGTCAACTTCTTCGGCCGCCTGTTTAGCGGCCGCTAATACGTATTCGACTGTCGCATCCGCGGCGGGCATAAGGAGGAACCATGGCTTTTAACACGAAGGTCGATGTAGCCGATACCGAGCTCGAGACGAACGAGGCCGTCGCCGCCGAGGCGGAGGACGTAACGCTCGAGAACGAGGCGCTCGTCGAGGCCGAGTCCGATGCGGATGAGGACGACGAGGAGATGGACGAAGAGGCGGACGAGTCCGAGGACTCGCTGACCTATTCCAACGGCGTGATCGAGAAGATCGTCGCCATGGCCACCCGCGAGGTACCGCACGTTCTGGGCATGAAGGGTAACCTTATGCACTTTGTGCAGGAACAGTTTGGTGCCGAGAACCTGACCAAGGGCGTGACGGTCGAGGTCACCGACGACAACCGCGTGGTCGTCAACATCTCGGTCATTATCGAGTACGGTGCCTATGCGCCCGCGATCTTCGACGATGTCAAGGCGCGCGTCACCGAGCGTCTGGCCGCGATGACCGGCCTTGAGGTGGCAGGCGTCAACCTGCGCATCGAGGACGTCATCACCCCCGAGGAGTACGAGCACCGCACCAGCCAGCACGAGTAACCTTCCAAAAAAGACAGGTTTGTTTTGGCAGGTTTTATCTGCGAAAACGTTAAACGGCCGACCGCGCAAGCAAAAGCGTGGCCGGCCGTTTCTGTACGCTCCCGATGTAGCCATACCGCTCGTCTAACTAAGGGTTGCAATCCCCACGTTCCGCGTTACCCTAATGGGCGCATTGTTTCCAAATTGTTAACGAGGAGTTGCCGTAATGGCCGACGAGCACGAGACAGAAAGCAAAGCATGGGCAATTGAGGCCGCCGCGGCAGAGGCGGCGTCGCGTGCCGCCGAGGAGGTGCATCGTCCTCCGGTGGTGCCGATGGAGCGCGTTGTCGGTCGCGAGGATATCGAACGTGGCCAGCGCGCCGGCCGCAAGCGCAGCCAGGAGCCAGACTTTCCGCGCTTTTTTGCCGAGCTCAATTTGGGTCTGATCCTCACGGCCTTTGCCATCGTGGCTTTCAAAACGCCCAATCACTTTGCCTTCGGCGGCACCTCGGGCATGTCGGTCATTCTTTCCACGCTGTTCCCGACTCTGCCCGTCGGCGTCTTCATGTGGATTATCAACGCGGTTCTCGTCGTTTTGGGCTTTATCTTTTTGGAGCACAAGGCGATTCTTTGGAGCGTCTTCGCCTCGTTTGCGCTTTCGGCCTACGTCTCGCTGTTTGAGCTGTTCATCCCGACGGATGCTTCGATGACGGGCGATATGTGGCTCGACCTGTGCTTTGCCGTCATCTTGCCGGCGCTCGGCAGTGCCATCGTCTTTGACATCGGCGCCTCGACGGGCGGCACGGACATTCTCGCTATGATCCTCAAGCGCCGCACCACGCTCGAGATTGGCCGCGCCCTGCTACTGGTCGATATCGGCATCGTGACCATCGCGGCCTTTTTGTATGGCCCGCGTGTCGGTCTGTATTGCGTGCTCGGCCTGTTTGCCAAGACGCTTGTGGTCGACAAAGCCATTGAGAGCATTCACCTGCGCAAAGTCTGCACGGTCATTTGTTCCGAGCCCCTTAAGGTCGAGGAGTTTATCGTCAAGCATCTCAACCGCACGGCGACCATCAGCCGGGGCTACGGTGCCTTCTCGGGCAAGTGTGTGACGGTGATCATGAGCGTGCTGAGCCGTCGCGAGGCCGTGCAGCTGCGCCGTTATGCGCGCGAGGTCGATCCAGGTGCCTTTATCACGATCGTCGACAGCTCCGAGATTGTCGGCAAGGGCTTCCGCGGAACGAACTAGCACAGACGTATTCAACGAACCGCCTGCTGGCGCCGTGTATCTTGCAAATCGGTCATCTTTGAGTATTTGACCCCACAT
>CATWCP010000135.1 GCA_958349325.1 uncultured Collinsella sp. | reverse complement strand
CGGCAGATCTCGTAGGCAAGGCCGTCATGCAGGCTCTTAAACGAGTTGAGGTTCTTGAGCTCGGTCTTGGTGCCCAGTTTGGTCTCGCCGCGGCGGCGCAGCGACACGTTGCCGTCGCAGCGCATGGAACCCTTCTCCATGGAGCAGTCGGAAATGCCCAGCGTCACAAAGATGCGACGGAGCTTCTCCATAAACAGGCGAGCCTCCTCGGGCGTACGCAAGTCGGGCTCGGTGACGAGCTCAATCAAAGGCGTGCCGCAGCGGTTGTAGTCGACGAGCGACTCGGCCGCGGCGGTAATGCGGCCCTCGGCGCCGCCCACGTGGACCATCTTGGCGGCGTCCTCCTCCATGTGGATGCGCAGGATGCGGATGGGCACCGTGTAGGAACCGTCCTCGCGACGCTCGGGCATCTGCAGGTTGGACGCGTCATAGCTGGCCAGGTGGCCGGCGCGCTGGTTGCCCTCGCGCATGGTCGACGTCATGGACGTAGACAGACCCTCGGCATTGGCAGAGGCGCTCGCCAGGCTCTGGGCCTCGGCCTCGCCAAACGCGCAGTCGGGGCGCTCGGCGGCACCGCGACCGGTCACGTCCAGGTCCAGGTGACCGTACATGGCAAAGGCGACCGGACCCTGCGTGGTCTGGAAGTTCTTGGCCATATCGGGATAGAAGTAGTGCTTGCGGTAGAACATCGAGTGGCGCTGGATCTCGCAGTTGGTGGCGAGACCGGCCTTGACGATGCTCTCGATGGCGCGCTTGTTGGGCACCGGCAGGGCGCCGGGCAGGCCTAGGCACACCGGGCACACGTTGGCGTTGGGCTCGTCATCGTGGCTGAGCTTACAGTTGCAGAACATCTTGGTGTCGAGTGCGGTGAGCTCGGTATGGATCTCCAGGCCAATCACGGCCTCCCAATCCTGCAGGACCTCGGAAAGTTCCTTCATTACAGCTCGCCTCCCTTCCCGGCAAAATCGGGCGCGACGGAAAGCGCGGGCGCACCCGTGGCGGCATCGGCAAAGCCGCGCTCCAGGGCGCGGGCAAACGTGAGCAGCTGACGGTCCTTAAAGGCAGGTCCCACCAGCTGGGCAGAAACGGGCAGCTTGCTGTCCTCGCCCAGGCCCAGCGGCACCGAGATACCGCCGTTGCCGCAAATGTTGAGCGAGATGGTGTACAGGTCGGAGAGGTACATCTGCGTGGGGTCGCTGATCTCGCCAAACTTAAAGGCCGTGCGCGGCGAGGCGGGCATGAGGATGGTGTCCACCTTGGCATACGCGGCGTCGTAGTCCCGCGTGATGAGCGTGCGGGCCTTTTGCGCGGCGTAGTAGTACTTGTCATACACGCCCGAACTCAGCAGGTAGGCGCCGAGCATCTGACGGCGCTTGGCCTCGGCGCCAAAGCCGTGGGCGCGCGAAAGCGAGCTTTGGTCGGACAGGTTGGCGCAGCCCTCTTCCTGATAGCCGTAGCGAATGCCGTCGAAGCGGGCCAGGTTGGAGAACGCCTCGGCCGGGCCGATGACGTAGTATGCGGCGATGGCGGCGTCCAGGTGCGGCAGGTCGACCTCGACCAGCTCGGCACCCTGGTTCTGCAGCTCCTGAGCGGCGCACTGAACAGCGGCCTTGACCTCGGGCGTCAGGCCCTCGGCCTCCATAAACGCGGGAATGATGCCCACGCGCTTGCCCTCTATGCTGTCGTTGAGATGCTCGGTAAAGTCGACGGCGCAATCCTGGCTGGTGCAGTCGTACGGATCGTGGCCCGCGCCGGTAAGCGCATTCATGGCCAGTGCGACATCCTCGACCGTGCGGCCGAAGGGGCCCACCTGGTCGAGCGACGAGCCAAAGGCAACTACGCCGTAACGGCTCACGGCGCCATACGTGGGCTTAAAGCCCACCACGCCGCACAGCGACGCCGGCTGACGAATGGAACCACCGGTGTCCGAGCCCAGCGAGAGCGCGACCTCGCCCGCGGCGACGGCGGCGGCGGAGCCGCCTGAGGAGCCGCCGGGCACGCGCTCGGTATCCCAGGGGTTGTTGGTGCGGTGGAACGCTGAGCTCTCGGTGGAGCTGCCAAAGGCAAACTCGTCCATGTTGGCCTTGCCGATGGGCAGGCAGCCGGCATCGAGCATGCGCTGGACGCAGGTGGCGGTGTAGACGCTCTGGTAATCTTCGAGCATGCGGGAAGCGCAGGTGGTGCGCGTGCCCACGAGGTTCATGTTGTCCTTGATGGCCAGCGGCACGCCCGCGAGCGGGGGCAGCGGCCTGCCTGCGGCACGGTCGGCATCCACGCGTGCAGCGGCCTCGAGCGCAAGCTCGGGCGCCACCTGCAGGAATGCCTGGACCCCGCCCTCGCGCGCCTCGATGGCGGCAAGGGAGGCCTTGGCCACCTCGGTAGCGGTAAAGTCGCCGGCGGCAACGCCCGCGGCGATCTGGGCAGCGGTAAGGGAATCGAAGCTTAGCGCCATTACTCGCTCTCCCCCTCTCCCAAAATGGACGGCACGCGGAAGTAGCGGTCGCGCGCGCTGCCAGCGTTTTCGAGCGCAACGTCGAGCGGCAGGTCGCGCTCGGGCTCGCGCAGGTCATCGCCCATCACGTTGGACAGGCTTCCGATGGGATGGAACGTGGGCTCCACGTCGGGCAAGTCATATTGCAAGACGGGCTCGAGCATCTGGACGGCGTCGTTCATGTAGGACGTCATCTGGGCGAGCTCGTCATCGGTCAGTGCGATCTTTGCGTACTCGGCGATGCCGCGCACGTCTTTCTCGCTGAGTGCCATAGGCGCTCCCTTCCGCATAACAGTTAAACCGCTCTAGTATACAAGGCAACGCCGCTTGGAGCAGGTGCTTTACCCAAATGCAGCGAAAACGTAACGAGGGCAGCGGTTGACAGGCGGCGGGCTGGCGGTTCTGCAGCGAAAACCGCGCCGTCCATAACGAAAACC
>CATWCP010000134.1 GCA_958349325.1 uncultured Collinsella sp. | reverse complement strand
TCATGGCGTACATAAGGTAGTTGCGCGTCTGGCCGTTGGCGCCGAGCATCTGGGGAAGGACGGGGGCGACCTTCTCCGCCGCGTCAACCGCGCCGTTGAGGGTGGCAAAGCCGTCCTTGGCCTTATCGACCAGCTCGGTCACCTGGGAAATATGAGTATCGCCAATGCCCTGGACCTTCTCGTTGGCGCTCTTGAACACCTTCGAGCTGCTGGAAAGCGAATCGGCGACCGCCTGCAGCGCGGACACGTTAATCATGCCGTCCTGGAACAGTTTGCCGGGCGTAGCCTGCGAAAGGTTATCGGCCATGGGAACCAGCGCATTGCTCGAGACATCGGACAGGGCGTCAATCATGGTGCGGGCCGCATTGATATCGCTGCCATACACCGGGATAAACGAAGCCGCCGCCCACAGCGGGCTCGAGGTCTCCGCCTTCATGCTGTTGCAGAGCTCATCGATCTTCTTCGCGTCGTCAGGCAGCGTCGAAAAATCGCCCGACGTGACCTTGTCCTTAAGGCCACCGACGATCTCGACAGCCTCCTTCGCTTCACTCTTTACGGTCTTTGCCGAGTTAAGCAGCATAAAGCCGCTTGCGCCAAGCGCAACGAGAAGCACCGCGACCACGGCGGCAATAATGGCGCCGGTGTGACGCTTTTTGCGCTCGCCCTTGCGATGGCGATGACGGACCAGACCGTCAGAGGTCGAACTCGACGAAGCGTCGCTACCGTAGTTCAAGCCAAAATCGTAATAATCTTCCTTGGAACCCGAGCCCGCAAACTCGGCACCGCTATCATCCAGGCGGGCGAACGTACCAGTCTCGGAGGCGCCGGTGTAAATCGTGCCAAGGTTACCCGTAAGCCCCGCGCCACCGGCAGAGGGAGTATTGTTGGCGGCCTTGCCGGCATTAACGTTGCCGGCGGCATTCGCGGCGTTGGCAGCACCTGCGTTGTTCGCAGGTACCGAAGGAGCCCCGCTCGGCTGCGACGCGGAGGTTGCACCGCCCGCAAAGACATTCCCTCTTGCACGGCCGGTCTTTTTTGCCTTTTGAGACTGCTCGTACAGAGCGGTAAACATCGCCGTCTCGCCCGGGGACACGCGCTTACCGGAACCGCCCTGTCCAGCGCCGCCCGGCGTGCCGGCCTTACCAGCCCCGTTCGGACGCGGCGGAACTGCAGGACGGCCGCTATCGCTGCCCTTAAAGTGATTACCAGCCATAAAGAAATCCTCGCAATTGAGTCGCAATGAAAAAATCCATAACGTTACTAGTTTATGGCATTTTGAGCATCGACAGCTAAACTCCAGACACGGACGTCAATTGGCGAAAATGCGGCACAACACCTTTTCTGTCTTGGCGGCGGCGCCAGCTACACCGTGAGGAACATCATCACGATGATCATGGCAAAGCCGATAAGGTCGGTCGGCAAAAACACCGTGCCCAGCATAACGGCGCTGGTGATGGTCGCCGAAACCGGCTCCACAGTTCCGATGAGGCTCGCGCGCACCGAGCCGATGTCCTTAACGCCCTGCATATAGAGCATGTAAGCAAAAAACGAGCCGATAACCACGAACACCGCGAGCGCCTCGATACCGGCGGCATCGAGCGCCGGCATATGCGCCCAGGGCTGCACGAAGACGCACGAGACCACGCCCGCCGTGAGCATTGCCGAGCCCGTGACGATGGGGCTACCGTATTCGGGCAGGATCTTGGCGGGAATCACCGCCATACACGCGGCGCTGACCGCACACATAAGACCTGCTGCCAGGCCAAGCGGCGAGATATTCAGGCTGGTGGGGTCGCCGCCGGTGGCGATTAAAAAGGTTCCACCCAGAGCCAGGCCAATGCCGATGACTTCGCGAGTACGCGGCATGCGGCGATCGGTCACGCAGGCGTAGCCCATGATGATAACGAGCTGCAGGCACTGGAGCACCGTCGCGGTTCCGGCGTTCGTCAGGCGCACGGCCGAAAGATAGCAAAACTGGTTGAACAGCAGGCCAAAGGCGGTAAAGAGCAGCAGCTGCTTGCGATCGGCGGGTGTGGTCCAGAGCTTAATCAGGCGCTCGCGGTCGCGCGTAACAACCACGGCCATAAAGAGTAGACCGGCGAGAATCTGACGCACGCTCATAAGCCACAAGGTGTCGACGTGGTAGGTATCGAACAGAAAGCTCGCGCTGGTGCCCGAGAAGCCCCAAAACGAACCGCCCACCAGCGTAGCCAAGACGCCCGTGATCATCTTGCGCGTCGAAGCGCTGTTCAGGCGGTCGCGCCATGCGCGACGGGTGTTGCGGCTGAGCTCGTCGGTGCCCTCGGGCACATCAATGTTCGATATATCGGTCATCGGCACCGAAGCCCCTGCGCCTTCGGCCTGCTCGACACACTCTTTGCTCATTCCACTCCCCCGAAACAGTCTGGAAGCAATTCGGCTTACCTTACCACGGCAAAGGCACCAGCTGGAGGCTTGTCCGTTTATCGGTAGGACAATTCCGCAGACGTCTTTCCATAGCTCGATACCACAATGGGCTTGCATTATGCAACAGCCAAATCGCGGCAGCAGGCTCTTTTGAAATGGATATGACAAAGCCCCCGAATTCCACAATGTAAGCGATTTTTAAAAATGTTCTTGCCACCGAGTTCAGGCTCCGTTATATTATCCCTTGCGCGCTTGCGCACCCTTGATCGGGCGTTTAGCTCAGGGGGAGAGCGCTTCCCTGACACGGAAGAGGTCAGAAGTTCAAATCTTCTAACGCCCACCAAATGTTCGCAGCTCAGAGGCTATGTCCTCTGGGCTGTTTTGTTTTATGTCGCTAAATCCGCCGGCAGTTCCAACCGCCCAACTAGCCAAAAGCCGACCATCTACTTGCCGATCTATCCATCGGCATAACCAATCAGTCCGCACCGCAACTTCTCAGCAAAACGCCGCGATGTCTGCGCCCTGCGGTATCCT
>CATWCP010000133.1 GCA_958349325.1 uncultured Collinsella sp. | reverse complement strand
ACGCCACCGAAGGCACCGTGCGCGTGGGCGGCATGGACGTACGCGACTACGACCTGGACGCGCTGCGCCACCAAGTGGCCATGGTGCTACAGAAAAACGTGCTGTTTAGCGGCACCATTGCCGAGAACCTGCGCTGGGGCGACCCGAACGCCACCGACGAGGAAGTCCGCGAGGCGGCACATCTGGCCTGCGCCGATGAGTTTGTCGATGGCTTCCCCAAGGGCTATGACACCTGGATCGAACAGGGCGGCTCCAATGTTTCCGGCGGTCAGAAGCAGCGCCTGTGCATTGCGCGTGCCCTGCTGCGTCGCCCCAAGATCTTAATCCTGGACGACTCCACCAGCGCCGTCGACACCAAGACCGACGCCAAGATTCGCGCAGGGTTGGCAAGCTATCTGCCCAACACGACCAAGCTCATCATCGCCCAGCGCATCAGCTCCGTGCAGGACGCAGACCGCATCATCGTCATGGAGGGTGGCCGTATCGCGCAGATCGGCAACCATGACGAGCTGCTCAAGACGAGCGAGATCTACCGCGAGACCTTCACCTCGCAGAACAAGATGTCTGCCGAGGGCGAAGAGGCCGTCGAAGCCGACACCGAGGCATCCGCAACACAAGCTCAGACCCAGGAAGGAGGCGAGGCACATGAGTAAGGCAACGACCGCCGAGCGCGCGCTCAACCGCAAGGGTGGCACCATGTCGCGCCTCATCAAGACGCTCTTTGGCTTCTACCCCGTGCTTTTGCCCCTCGTCGTCGTCGGCGTGGTGCTCTGCGCCATCATCAACTCCATCGGCGCGACCTTCCTTCAGAGCGCCCTGCAGATTATTAGCGAATCGTGGCAGTCGGGCGATTGGGAAGCTGCACAGCCCAAGATCGCACAGCTCGTGACCACCCTCGCCTGCATCTACGGCGTCGGCATCCTGTCCTCGCTGTTCTGGAACCGCGTCATGGCCATCGTCACGCAGGGCTCGCTCGAGAAGCTGCGCGAGAAGATGTTCAACCGCATGCAGGATCTGCCGATCCGCTACTTCGACACGCACCAGCGCGGCGACATCATGAGCCACTACACCAACGACATCGACACGCTGCGCCAGATGATCAGCCAGTCGCTGCCCAACCTGCTTATGACGACCATCGTCATCGTCACGGTGTTCTTTATCATGCTGTACTACAGCGTGTGGATGTGCCTGGTCATTGTGGCCGGCGTCGCCTTTATGACCTTTATGACCAAGCTGCTCGGCTCCAACTCCGCGCGCTTCTTCATTGCGCAACAGACCGAACTCGGCGTGGTCGAGGGCCATATCGAGGAAGTCATGAACGGCCAGAAGGTCGTCAAGGCATTCTGCCACGAGTCTGCCGCCGAGGCCGATTTTGACGAGCGCAACGAAAAGCTCTTCGAGGTCTCGCAGAAGGCCAACATGTACGCCAACATCCTCATGCCTATCCTTATGAACCTGGGCAACCTGCTCTACGTGCTGGTCGCACTGGCGGGCGGCATTTTCCTGGCGCTGGGCGTGCCTAACCTGAGCATCTCGGGCATGACGCTGTCCATCGCCGTCGTAGTGCCGTTCCTCAACATGACCAAGCAGTTCTGCGGGCAGATCGGCCAAATCTCGCAGCAGATCAACGCCGTGGTCATGGGCCTCGCCGGCGCCGACCGCATCTTTGAACTCATCGACGAGAAGCCCGAAGCCGACGAAGGCTACGTGACGCTCGTCAACGCGCAGGTGAACCCCGATACCTGGCAGCTCGAGGAGGCCGACCACCACACCGGCATGTGGGCGTGGAAACATCCGCACCGCGCAACCGGCGAGATCGAGTACGTGCCGCTGCGCGGCGACCTGGTCATGGACAACGTCGACTTTGGCTACACGCCCGACCACGAGGTGCTGCACGGCGTGTCCGTGTTTGCCAAGCCGGGCCAGAAGGTCGCGTTTGTCGGCGCCACCGGTGCCGGTAAGACGACCATCACCAACCTCATCAACCGCTTCTACGACATCGCCGACGGCAAGATCCGCTACGACGGCATCAACGTCAACAAGATCCGCAAGGCCGATCTGCGCCGCTCGCTGGGCGTGGTACTGCAGGACGTGAACCTGTTCACCGGCACCGTGATGGATAACATCCGCTACGGCAACCTGGACGCCACCGACGAGGAGTGCATCGCGGCAGCCAAGCTCGCGGGCGCCGACGACTTTATCACCCGACTGCCCGACGGCTACGACACGATGCTCACCGGCAACGGCGCCCAGCTGTCGCAGGGCCAGCGCCAGCTGATCTCGATCGCACGCGCCGCCGTCGCCGATCCGCCGGCAATGATCCTGGACGAGGCCACGTCGAGCATTGACACCCGCACCGAGGCCATCGTGCAAGCCGGCATGGACAAGCTCATGGAAGGTCGCACAACGTTTGTCATCGCGCACCGCCTCTCCACCGTGCGCAACTCCGACGCGATCATCTGCCTGGACCACGGCCGCATTATCGAGCGTGGCAACCACGACGAGCTGATCGCCAAGCGCGGGTATTACTACCAGCTCTATACCGGAGCGTTTGAGCTGGAGTAGTTCGGCCCGCCGAGATGGCCGATTTGCCGCTCATTCGTCGGGCATGACCCTAAGGTCAATGCCCTCCTCTTTCGGGGCAAATCGACTCATCTCAACGACCCAAACACAATGCGCCGCAACGAATAAAGCCTCCGCAGCCACACGAGCTGCGGAGGCTTTTTCATGCCAGCCGGAAACCGTATCCCACTTTTCGGGCTCAGAATGGGATGCCGTTTCCCGCTGGGCCCCCTCCGGGAAACGGCATCCCATTTCAAGGGCATAAACCGGGATGTGGTTTCCCCTAACGGCACCTTTGGGAAGCCGCATCCCACTCTGTACACACAAAACGGGATGAGCGGGACCTCGGACAAAATCTCGGACCCAATTTGGGTCCAGGAGGGAGTCCGATG
>CATWCP010000132.1 GCA_958349325.1 uncultured Collinsella sp. | reverse complement strand
CCAGGCCCGATTTTGCCTCTTGACAATGTCCTGCTCATATTAAAAGGAACGTCCCTAACTGCCGGTTGTGGGACAATACCGAGCGAACGAGATTGGACGTCTGGGAAAAGGGGTCGCGATGAACAAGTTGAGGACGCTTGCCGATGTGTTGCGACAGGCTGGCTTTGCGCGCATCACGGGCCTGTTTCTTATCTTCTATCTGCTGTGCTCGACGGCCGTCTGGCTGTCCGAGCCCACGACCCTTACGTTTGGCGATGGACTTTGGTTTAGCTTTGAGACGGTCTCGACGATCGGCTTTGGCGATATCCCCGCCGAAACGCCGGTTGCCCGCGGCATCACCGTTATCCTAAGCGTCATCAGTATCTTCTATATCGCCATGCTTACGGGCGTGGCGGTGAACTACTGCAATACGCTCATCAAGCTGCGCCAAAAGGACACCATGGCGCGCTTTATGGACGATCTTGAGCATTTGGAAGAACTCGACCGCGATGAGCTCGCCGATTTGTCGCGCCGTGTGCGCGAGTACCGTCGCCGGCAACGATAGAACGGGTGCCGTGCGTCACGACGAGGGGGATTGCATATGAACATCACGGTGTACCTGGGCGCGAGCGTCGGCAACGACCCGGCGTTTCTGCCTGCAGTGCGAGAGCTCGGCACGTGGATTGGCTCCAATGACCACGCGCTGGTATACGGCGGCTCCAAGTCGGGCCTGATGGGCGCGCTTGCCGATAGCGTGCTCGATGCTGGCGGGCATGTGACGGGCGTTGAGCCGAGCTTTTTTATCGAGGCAGAGTTTCAACACGACGGTATTGACGACCTCATCGTGACGAGCGACATGGCCGAGCGCAAAGCCAAGATGATCGAGCTCGGTGATGCGTTCATTGCCTTTCCGGCGGCACGGGCACGCTCGAGGAGATTGCCGAGGTCATGTCCGCCGTGTCGTTGGGGCATCTGAGTGCGCCGTGCATTCTGTACAACCTGGATGGGTACTACAACGACCTCAAAGCCCTGCTCGGGCACATGATTGATAAGGGGCTTTCGAGCTCGAGGCGCCAACTCGGCATCTACTTTGCCGACGATTTGCGCGAGATTGCCTCGATTATCAACGGATAAGTCTTGAGCCTGCCCCACTATGACTCCCAATGGTGCCGTTTGCGGCGCAGATGGTTGGCTCGTTCGGACAACGCTCGCTCTACACTAAAACGTATCTATGTCGACTTTGACCGCGGGAGGACCCGATGGATAACCTTGCCAAACCCACGAACCGAGCGCTGTTTTTGGTCAGCGTTGCCGTGACCGGTGCACTCGCGGGTGCCGCAGTCTGGCTATTCTTCTTTGCGATGGAGCACGGCATTGATTATTTGTGGACCGAGGTCCCGCATATGCTGGGTGTCTCTTCGCCCGAACTCGCCAGCGGCCCGTTTGGCTTTTTGCCGTACCCGTTTTTCGTTTGCCTGTTGGGCGGCTTGGTGATTGGCCTGTACGAAAAGATGACGGGTATCAAGGCCGATGACCTCAACCAGGTGATGGCAAAGGTTAAGCAAGACGGGCGCTACCCGTACGACAACCTGGGCAAGCTTTCGCTCGCGGCATTGCTGCCGCTGCTGTTTGGTGGAAGTATTGGACCGGAGGCCGGTCTGACCGGCGTTATCGCAGGTCTGTGCAGCTGGGTCGGCGACCGTATGCGTCGCTTTGGCGCCGAGTTTAGGGAGCTCACGCTGCTGGGCACCCAGGCTGCCCTGACGGCGCTCTTTACCGCGCCCGTGTTTGGCTTTGTGGCGCCGCTCGCTGGTAGCGCCGACGGCCAGGGCGAAGACGCCGACGATGAGTCCGTGTCCGACGAGGTCACCATCAAGCTGCCCAAGGCGCAAAAGACCGTGGTTTACGGCATCGCGATTGCTGGCGGCCTGGGCACCTACCTGCTGCTCGGCCAGCTCATGGGCGGCGGCATGGGTATGCCGAGGTTCGAGGCTGCCGTGGTGGGCAACCTGGAGCTTACCTGGCTCATCCCTCTGTCGCTGATCGGAACAATCTGCGGCTGGCTGTACTTTGTCTCTGAGCACGCGAGCGAAGCGCTTGCTCATGCAATAGGGGCGCGCCCTGTCGTCAAAGCCATGCTGGCCGGTCTGGCGCTCGCCATCTGCGGCACGGTCCTGCCCTACACCATGTTTGCCGGCGAGACGCAGGCCGACGTGCTCATGGAAACCTATCTGACCATTCCCGCCGGCGTGCTTATCGCGACCGGTCTCGTTAAGGCCATGCTGACGCCCGCCCTCATCAACCTTGGTTGGCGCGGCGGCCACTTCTTCCCGGTTATCTTCTCGGGCGTAAGCCTGGGCTATGGCCTTGCTATCCTCACCGGCGCCGATCCGGTCTTTTGCGTCGCCGTTTGCACAGCCTCGACGATGGGCGCCGTTATGCGTCAGCCCGTCATGGTCGTGGGCCTGCTGCTCATGTGCTTCCCACTCAAGGGTATCGTCTGCATGATCATCGCGGCCGTCATCGCCGCCGGTATCCCACTGCCCAAGCCGCTGCGCAAGTAGCACGGTGGCGCACGCCGGGGACATGCCGTTTGCCATGGATTTGCGGGGGGGGGCGATCGCGTCCTTCGTGGATTGAGACTCGCGTGCCTACAGGTCGCGTACTCGATAAACCTTGGTGCTGACGGTGCAGCTGATTGCGCATAGCGCGAGGGCAAGTACGGCGATGCCTGCACACAGACAGCTAAGAACGGCAGGATCGGGATTCGCCCCGGCAATCGACATGAGCCAGTTGCTGATGGGGTTGGAGGAACTCAGCGTTGCCATGGTGCCGCAGCCAAACAGGGCAAACAGGCCAAGGGATAGGCGCAGCGCCTCCATGTGTCCAAATCGGAAGAACAGCGGCTGTGTCAAGAATACCATCATGAGGGAGATGAGCATCGATGCCGCCGAGGCGCTTGCGATTTCAAAGATCGTCTGGCATGTCGAAGGGATGCCCATGGGGTCGAAGAG
>CATWCP010000131.1 GCA_958349325.1 uncultured Collinsella sp. | reverse complement strand
TTGCCGGTGCCCTGGCAGCGGCGCTCGAGCTCGTAGAGCACGCCGCGGACCGTCACGATGATGAACTCGCTGGCGTCCGACTCCTCGGCATACTTGATGATGCCGGCGGTGGAGCCGATGTAGTCGGCCTCGGCCAACACGTCGGCCTTGCACTCGGGGTGCGCCAGTACGAGCGCGTCGGGATGTGCCTCCTGCGCATCGACGATCTGCTCGACGGTGATGATATGGTGGCGCGGGCAGTAGCCCTTGTTGAGAATGACGTGCTTTTGCGGCACCTGCTCGGCTACGAAGCGGCCCAGGTTTTGATCGGGGATGAACAGGACATGCTGCTGCGGCAGCTCAGACACGATCTTGACGGCGTTGGAGCTGGTGACGCACACGTCGCTCCAGCTCTTGATCTCGACTGTGGAGTTGACGTAGCAGACGACAGCAAGGTCGTCACCGTACTCGGCGCGGGCGGCGTCGACCGTCTCGCGCTTGACCATGTGAGCCATGGGGCAGTCCGCGCCCGGCTCGGGCAGCAGCACGGTCTTAGTGGGATTGAGCAGCTTGGCGCTCTCGCCCATAAACTCCACGCCGCACAGCACGATGGTCCGCTGTGGCAGGCTCTTGGCGAGCTTGGCCAGGTAGAAGCTATCGCCGACGTAATCAGCCACAGCCTGCACCTCGGGCGCCACGTAATAGTGCGCTAGGATCACCGCGTCACGTTGGGTTTTTAGTTGCTGAATGGCCTCGACGAGCTCTGCGGGCACCAGTGCCGCACGCTCCGTTGCCGTCGTTGCCGATGCCAAGCCGGCCGCGATATCGCGTGCAAGCTCCGACGCATCCATGTTCGCGCTCTGTGCCATCAAGGCCCCTCTCTTTTGGCGAATCTTGGGGCTTTAGTATGACACCTAGGTTTACAGCTGACAAGACAGCTGTAAACCTAGGTGTAAAGTTGAAATAAAGATTCAATCATGTGGCAGGTCCATATTCGAACTGGCAAGCTGAGGATAGCTGAGCTCTCGATGGCGCAGGAGGCATCTTTCGCCACCGCAATACCGCTTGGCGCGAGTTGCACGCCGTGGGGCGCAAACGGTCCGCACCCCCGCAAGCGGCGCGTACCCGATGTGGCAAAATCGAACTACTTAAGGGGGCCGAATGCTCAAGATTATTGCCTGCGACGATGATGTCGCTTTTCTAGATAGACTGCACCGGATGATCGACCGTTGGTCGACCGAGACGGGCACGGCGGTCGATGTTGCGCTCGTCACACGCGGCGAGGACCTGCTGGCCCGCCATGCCGCATCGCGCGCCGACATCATTCTGCTCGACATGATCATGCCGCTCGTCAACGGCATGGACACCGCACGCGAACTGCGCCAGGCCGACACCGCCGTGCGCCTGGTGTTCCTCACCTCGTCGCCCGAGTTCGCGCTGGAATCCTACGAGGTCCGCGCCTTCGACTATCTGCTCAAGCCCGTGACTTACGAACGCCTGGCGCAGTTACTCGACGAGCTTTCGAGCATGCGCCCGGCGGCAACCGACGAGCTCGTGATCAAAACTTCCTTTGGCTACCACGCCCTGCGCCTGTCCGACATCGAATATGCCGAGGCGCGCAACAAGCACGTGGTCTTCCACCTGCGCGACGGACGCGATATCGAGGCACTCGAGTCGTTCCGCAGCGTCGAGGACCGCTTGGAGCAAAACGCAGTCTTCTTTAAATGCCACCGCAGCTACCAGGTCAACCTGCGCAATATCGATCACTTTGACCGCACGGACATCGTCATGCGCTCGGGCGCGTGCATCCCGCTTTCGCGCAGTTGCAAGCAGGGATTCCAAGACGCCTACTTTGCGGTGCGCTTTGAGGGTGGGAGACACTGATGGTCTCCTCGGTCGAAATGGTCCTTTGGGCAATCCACCACGCCACGACGCTGCTCTTTGGCGTCTTTGCCTCGGCGGCGCTGTGCGGTGTCGAGATCAACCGGCGTCATGCGCTTGAACTGGTGTTGGTCGGCATCGTGACCGGCGCTGCCTTTTCGATCGCCAATGTCGTTGGCGGCGAACTATTTGCCCGACAGGTTTATCCACTTGCCGTGCACCTGCCGCTTATCGTCTACCTGTGTGCGCGCTACCGCCTGAGCCCGCTGCTTGCCGCGCTCGGCATTACGAGTGCTTATCTGAGCTGCCAGTTCAGCAATTGGATGGGCATCGCCGCCTTTGCCGCAACCGATTCGCAGATCGCGTACTATCTGGCGCGCATCGCGACCACACTCGCCGTCTTTGCCGTCCTGTTGCATTGGGCCGGCGACATCGGTCCACGCTTGGCGATTAAAAGCACCACCGAGCTGGGCATCCTTTTAATCCTGCCGCTCGTCTATTACGTCTTTGACTATGCCACCAACGTCTACACCACGCTGTTCCACTCGGGCTCGGTGGTAACGGTTGAGTTTTTGGCATTTGCGCTCTGTGCCTTCTATCTTATGTTTCTTGCCGTTTACCTGCGCGAATACGAAGAAAAGGAAACCGCCGAGCGAGAGCGCTGGATGCTCGAAACCCGCGACAGCGCCGCCATCAAAGAGCTCGAGGCTTGGCGTCAATCTGGGCGCGAGCTGTCGATTCTTCGCCACGATATGCGCCACTTCCTACGCGGCCTGGCCGCTTTAATTGAGGAGGGCCACACCGACGAGGCGCTCAAACGCATCGATGAACTCTGCGAAGCCGGCGATCGCACCGCCGTACGCCGCTTCTGCGCCAACGAGACCGTAAACATCGCGCTTTCGTCATTTAACTCGGATATCAATAGAAACGGCATTACCGCCAACCTGCGCGCCGCCGTACCCGAAACCATCCACGTAGGTGACGCCGACCTGTTTAGCGTGCTCTCAAATGCCTTGGAAAACGCTATCACCGCCGCGAGCGCCGCGCCCCAGGGAAAGCGATTCGTCGACTTTGACCTGCGATTAGAGGACGGCCAGCTGCTGCTGTTAGTTTCCAACACGTTTGACCGCGCGCCGCGCATGGTCGACGGCATGCCCGTGACCCGGCATGCGGGCCACGGCTTTGGCACCA
>CATWCP010000130.1 GCA_958349325.1 uncultured Collinsella sp. | reverse complement strand
CAGTACGGCGACACCGTGAGCGTCAATAATTACGGCATGCCGCGCATTGGCGGTGGCGGTTCGCGTGGTCGCCTGATCGTGCAACTGCGCGTGGTCGTTCCCACCAATCTTTCCAATAAGCAACACGAGCTGCTCCGTGCTTTTGCCGATGAGATGGGCGATGACGTCGCTTCCGGTAAGAAGTCGGTGACCGACCGTATCAAGAGTGCCCTCGACGATATCCTCGATTAAGGAGCCCGCGTGCTCGCACCCCATATTTCCGTCGTCAACCTCGGCTGCCGCGTCAACCGGGTTGAGTCTGACCGTATCACTGCCGATCTTATGCGCCTGGGCTTTGCTATTGTGGATCCCCAGGATGCCGATCTGATCGTCATTAACACCTGTGCCGTTACGGGCGAGGCCGAGGCCAAGACCCGTAAGGCCGTCCGTCATGCGCTGGCCCATCCTAACGACCCTTACGTGGTCGTAACCGGCTGCGTCGTCAACCTGCATCCCGAGGAGTTGCTGGAGCTCTCCGATCGCGTGATCGCCGAGCCGTCCAAGATTGACGTCGCCGAGCGCGTCTGCGAGGTACTGGGTGTCGAATCCGATAGCGTTCCCGCCTGCAGCGATGGCGAGGTGGTCGATGCGCTCGGTCGCTCTCGCCTGGGCGTGAAGATTCAGGACGGCTGCAACCATCGCTGCACCTATTGCATTGTGTGGAAGGCACGCGGCCCCGAGCGCTCCGTGCCCGTCGAGTCCGTGCTCGAGCAAGTTCGCGAGGCCCAGGAGGCCGGCGTGCCCGAGGTGGTGCTGACCGGTGTGAACCTGGGTGCCTACGATGGCAAGAGCGCGACCGACGAGCACGTCGAAATCGATGAGCTGCTCGAGGCCATCATGGAGCGCACGTCTATTCCGCATGTGCGCATTTCCTCGGTCGAGCCCATGGATATCTCTGAGCGCCTGCTTAAGGTTATGGCGCGCTATCCGCAGCGTATCGCCCCGTTTTTGCACCTGCCCGTGCAGTCCGGCTGCACGGCGACCCTGCATCGCATGGGCCGTCCCTATAGTGCGGTGGCCTTTGAGGACACGGTGCGTATGATTCGCGCCAATCTGCCGCAGGCGTCACTTTCTTGCGACGTTATTGTCGGCTTCCCTGGTGAGACGGACGAGGAGTTCGAGGAGTCGCTGGCGCTGTGCCGCCGTGTGGGTTTCTCGCGTATGCACGTGTTCCGCTACAGCAAGCGTCCCGGTACCCTTGCTGCCGACATGCTCGACCAGGTTCCGCCCGAGGTTATGGCCGAGCGCAGCCGCCGTATGCGGGCCGCTGCACAGGAGCTCGCTATTGCCGACGCTCGCCGTCGCGTGGGCACGGTCGAGCGTGCCGTGCTCGAGTATGGCGACAACCTGACGCTCGGCTCGTTCCATCATGCCCGTCTTGACGATACCTGTGGACTTACAGCCCCGTGCCTGCTCGATGTTGCTATCATCGGAGTCGATGATTCCGGCTTGGTCCATGCACGCAGGGAGGTTCATGGAAGCCTCGAAGATTAGACTTACCGTTCCCGAGGGGATTGATCCCTCGCGCGTTTTGGGCGCTGGCGACGGCGTCCTTCGTGCGCTCGAGAACTTGGTTCGCGCCCATGTGGTTGCCCGTGGCGATAGCATCTCCGTGAGCGGCGACCCGGACGAGGTCGAACTCGTGGCGCGCTTTTTCGAGCACGCTTTTCGCGAGGCGGCCGCCGGGCGCACGCCGTCCACCGACGATGTCTCTCGCTGCCTGGCCGTCTTGCGCGACGGTGAGCACGAGGCTACGTCGCTTCGCGATGACGTGCTGCTTTCGTATCGCGGCCGCGTCATTCGTCCCAAGACGCTCGGGCAAAAGCGCTATGTGGATGCCATCCGCTCGCATACCATCACGTTTGGCCTGGGTCCTGCCGGTACCGGTAAGACCTATCTGGCCATGGCGCTCGCCGTTGCCGCGCTCAAGCGCCACGAGGTGGGCCGTCTGATCTTGACGCGTCCGGTTGTCGAGGCGGGGGAGAATCTGGGCTTTTTGCCCGGCACCCTCGAGGAAAAGATCGATCCCTACATGCGTCCGCTCTACGACGCCCTTTTTGACATGATGGATCGCGAGCGCACCGATGAGCTTATGGAGCGCGGCGTGATCGAGATCGCCCCGCTTGCCTACATGCGCGGCCGCACGCTGAGCGATGCCTTCGTGGTGCTCGACGAGGCGCAAAATACTACGCCCGAGCAGATGAAGATGTTCCTGACACGCCTTGGGTTCAACTCCAAGTTCGTGATTACCGGCGACCTGAGCCAGCGTGACCTGGTGGGTCGTCGCGGCGGTCTTGCCGACGTTGAGCAGATTTTGGGTCGTGTCGACGATGTCGCATTTTCGCACCTCGAGCGCGCCGACGTTGTGCGCCATGCCCTGGTGGGGCGTATCGTCGAGGCATATGATGCTTATGATGACGTGCGCGAGCAGCGCCCGCGCGACCGAAAGGAGTCCCGTTGAGTGTATTGATCAGCAACGATGCCGAGCTCGATACGCTGCTCGACGCGCAGGAGGTGGAGCACATCTGCGAGGTCGTGCTTGCCGCCGAGGGCGTTGAGCGTGAAGTCGAGATTTCCCTTTCGTATGTCGACGAGGACGAGATGCACGAGCTCAACCACGAGTGGCGCGGTATCGACCGCACCACCGATGTGCTCTCGTTTGAATGCGACTCGGCCTTTGACGAGGATATTCCCGCCGACGAGACGCTTGAGCTCGGCGATATCATCTTGGCCCCGCAGGTTATTGCCCGTCAGGCCCCCGGTTTTGGCAATAGCCCCGCTGACGAGTGTCGTCTGATGCTCGTACACGGCATGCTGCACCTGCTGGGCTATGACCATATCGAGGACGACGAGGCCGAGGTCATGGAGGCCCGCGAGGACGCCATCCTGCGCGATCTGGCGCTCGAGCGCGGCGAGGACCCCAAGCTAGTCCATGTCGGCCCCATCACCAATCACGCCCACGACTAGGAGCCGTCTATGATTCCCGGATCGAACAAGGACCATCCGTCCTTCTTAAAGTCGTTTTCCTACGC
>CATWCP010000129.1 GCA_958349325.1 uncultured Collinsella sp. | reverse complement strand
CACACCACCGAGCTCGCCCGCGCGCTCAACGAGGTCCTCTCGGCCGACTGGCGCGACCTGCGCGGTGTCGAGATCGTGAGCTTTGGCGTCAACTCCATCGCCGCCTCGCAAGAAGACGAGCAGATGATCAAGGACCTGCAGAAGGCCGCGGTCATGCGCGATCCCACCATGGCAGCCGCCAACATCGCCAGCGCTCAGAGCGATGCGATGCGCGCAGCAGCCGCCAACCCCAACGGCGCGATGGCCGGCTTTATGGGCATGGGCATGGCGGGCGGCATGGGCGGCATGAACGCCAGCCAGCTGTTCGCCGCCGGCCAGGCACAGCAGCAGGCTGCCCCACAGCCAGCTCCGGCACCCGCCCCCGCACCGGCACCCGCTGCCGCACCTGCGGCCTGCGCATGGACCTGCAGCTGCGGCGCCACCAACACCGGCAAGTTCTGCTCCGAGTGCGGCAGCCCCGCACCCGCCCCGGCACCGGCCAAGTGGTTCTGCCCCAACTGCGGTAGCGAAAACGGCGGCAAGTTCTGCAGCAACTGCGGAACGCCCAGGCCCTAGCCCCTCTATCTGGTAATTGGCGGGGGTTCCGCCACCCCCGCATTTGCTTCTATGGGTTTCGTTCGATAAAGGAGGACACCATGAAGACAACGTTCAAAAAGTCCGTACTCGCATTTCTGACATGCGTCCTGGCGCTCGCCTTTGCCCTGACGGGCTGCAGCGGCGGCGGCAAGGACCCCAAGGCCAACTTCGTCGGCAGCTGGCAGTACTCGGGTGGAACCGTGGATGGCGAAGAGCTCACCGATGAGTACATGGATATGCTCAAGGAGTGGGGCGTCAACTGCATCCTGATCCTCGACGAAGACGGCACGGGTTCCCTCGACCTGTTCCTTGAGGTTGTCGACCTTAAGTGGGAGGCCAAGGACGCCACCACCGCAACCATCACCGCCGAAGATGAGTCGCACGACCTGAAGCTCAAGGACGACAAGCTCGTTATGGAGGTGGACGGCGACAAGTTTATCTTCACCAAGTCCGACAAGGATCTGTCCGGCACGGTGAAGAAGGATCGCGAGGCGGCCGAGAAGGAAGAGGAGATCGATGAGGCCGTCGAAGACGACGATGTCCAGAACGTCGAAATCTCCCCCGCCGTCACCGTCGCCGATGACGATCTGTGCACCATCACCATCACCGAGAAATTCAAGGACGACTGGGGCGACATCGGCTTTGTCGTCAACATCACCAACAAGAGCGACAAGGACCTGACCTTCTACGCTCCTTCCGGCAAGACCAACGTCAACGGCACCATGAAGGAACCCTGGTTCTCGGCTCACCTGATGCCCGGCACCAACGCCACCGAGGAATTCACGTTCTCGAGCGGCGAGCTTGACAGCCTTGACGACCTGGTCAACACGACCATCGGCATCGACGCCTACCTGACCGATTCCTACGAGGACGTCGCTTCCTACACCGCGACCATCGCGTAGCGACAGACACCGACAGCCGCGGATTGGCGGACATATCCGCGCACACCAGGCGGGGCCGCAGGAGTTGATCCTGCGGCCCCGTCGTTTTTATGCCGACAGCACTGCCCATACAAGCAGGCCTCCCGCCGTTTTCTGATGCAAAACGGCAGGCGGCCTTTCTTTGGCGTTGGAGCGTGGGCGACGCACCGACTACGGGCGCTCCATATTGGGAACGATGCTGCCTTCGGTCACCGCATGCACGGCCAGGCGCATGATGTTGTCGTAGCCGGTCTTGCTCAGGATCTCCGAGATGCGGCGCTTGATGGTGCCCTCACTCATAAACAGCTCGGCCGCGATCTCGCGGCGGCTCTTGCCCTCGCAGGCAAGGCACAAAATCGACAGCTCGACATCGTCGAGTGCCGCCGTACCCGAAAAAATGCTCTCGGGCGGCTTGGGAAACGTGCAATAGCCCGCCAGCGTGGAGCGCATCACGGCGAACAGCTCGTCGATACCGACGTTCTTGTACACAAAGCTGTCGACGCCCGCCTCGCGGGCCTGATCGACAAAGGTGATCTCGGGCATGCCGGTCATGATAATGATGCGACACTCGGGCAGTTGCTCCTTGATGCGCGCCGCCGCCACGATGCCGTTTGAATCGTGTTCGGTGCACACGTCCATCAGTATCATGTCAGGGCGCTCCTTGAGCGCGACACCCAAGGCCTCGGAGGCATCGGCGATCGCGGCGACGACGGTCATATCGGGCTGGTCGCCAACGGAGCGCGCCAGGCTTTCGCGCAGGATGGCCTGGTCTTCGACGATTAACACGCGGATCATGAGCTTCTCCTTTGGACCGTGGCGCTGGAGGCGAGCGGAATGGATACCGTAAGCGTAAAGGGTGGGGCGGCATGGACCTCAAGGCTGCCGCCCAGATTCTGTGCGACATGCCTCATACCAGGGATACCCGTTCCCTCGCGATACGATACGGGGGCTGGGGAGCCGTCGTTAGAAATCGTCATGCGCGCGACGGCTCCAGCATCCGCCCCCTCCTGCCACAGACGCACGTGGACCCGATGCGCCTGCGCATGCTTGGTGGCATTGGTCGAGGCCTCACGGATAATCTGCAAAAATGCGGCGGCGACACGCACGTCCTCAGACAGCGCACCCTCAACATCGATCTGCACACTCACCAGGCCAAAAGCATGGATGATATCGCCCAGTTGCTCTGCCGGTTCGGTGTCGCCCCCGCTGCGCAGATCGGCAGCGATTGAGCGCAGCAGCGGGTCGATCTGCTCGAGTGACTCATCATCCAGGCGCCCCTCCTCCAGATAACGATGGAGGATGGACAGGCGCTGCCCGATCACGTCGTGCACGCGAGCGCGCATACGCAGATAGGCCGCATTGTCAGCAACTTTTTTGACTTCTTCGATCTGGGCTTGGAGCTCTTGGCCCGCAAGCTCAAGCAGGTGGTTGGCTTGCGCCAGGCGATCATGGGCATGCGCATACTCTGTTACATCCAGTCCGATAATGCGCTCAAAGAGGCGGCCCGAAACCATAACGTCATCGTGCACAAATAGGCGAATCTCGGCGGGAGAAATCTCGATCACCGCGCGAGCCT
>CATWCP010000128.1 GCA_958349325.1 uncultured Collinsella sp. | reverse complement strand
GCTGTTTATCAGTTTTACCAGCCCCATCGGAAGGTGTTTCATGGTCGCATTCGATCGCAACCCGCAAGACTTCAAGTATCTGCGCCTGCTTTCGAGACAGTTCCCCACCGAACAATCCGCGTTTACCGAGATCATCAATCTCTCGGCCATCCTCAACCTGCCCAAAGGCACCGAGCATTTTATGAGCGACGTGCATGGCGAGTACGAAGCCTTTATGCACATCCTCAACAACTGCTCGGGCGTCGTGCGCGAGCATGTCGACGAGATTTTTGGCGACACGCTCACCTTTGACGAAAAGGGCGAGCTGTGCACGCTCATCTACTACCCGCACGAGAAGATCGAGCTGGTCCGCAGCCAGCGCGAGGACTCGCCCACCTGGTACAAGACGATGCTTGACCAGCTCATCATGGTCGCTCGCTCACTTTCAAGCCGCTACACGCGCTCCAAGGTGCGTAAGGCCATACCGCGCGATTACGCCTATATCATCGACGAGTTGTTGCACACGCACCCGGACGAGAACAACTATCGCGTGCGCTATCACGAGCGCATCGTGGAGTCCATCCTGGAGACCGCCAGCGCCGACGACTTTATCGAGTCACTCGCCTCGCTCATCAAGCGCTTGGCCGTCGACCACCTGCACCTGGTGGGCGATATCTTCGACCGCGGCGGCGGCGCTGCCAAGATTATGGACCGCCTGCTCACCTACCATTCGCTCGACATCCAGTGGGGCAACCACGACCTGCTATGGATGGGCGCTGCGGCCGGTGAGCCCGCCTGCATCGCCACGGTGCTGCGCAACAACCTGCGTTACGACAATTACGAGATCCTGGAGAACGACTACGGCATCTCGCTGCGTGAGCTTGTCGCCTTTGCCGATGCTACCTACACCGCCGGTGAGTCCATCACCCCGCTGATCAAGGCCATCAATGTGCTGCTCTTTAAGCTCGAGGGCCAGATTATCCAGCGCCACCCCGAGTTCGATATGACCGACCGTCTGTTACTCGACAAGATCGAGCACGACACCAGCACGGTCACGCTCGCCGACGGCAGCGTATGGCCGCTCACGACCAACGACTTCCCCACCGTCGATCCGGCGGACCCCTATACGCTCACGTCTCAGGAGCAGCACATCATCGACAAGCTCGTGTCCGAGTTTGTCACCGCCGATCACCTGCATCGCCATATCGATTTCCTCTATTCCCACGGCTCGATGTACAAGGTCGCCAACGGCAACCTGCTCTTCCATGGCTGCGTGCCGCTCAACGAAGACGGCACCTTTAGCAGCATGAACTGCCTGGGCACCTGGCACGCCGGCCGCGATTATCTCAATTTTTGCGACCACATCGCCCGCCGCGCCTGGCGCGTGGGCGACCGCGACGCTCTCGACTGGATGTGGTACCTGTGGATTGGCCTCAATTCACCCGCCAGCGGACGCCTGGTGCGTACCTTTGAGCGCGCCTATATCGCCGATAAGAGCACCTGGGTCGAGCCGATGGACCCGTACTTTACGCTTACCAAGTCGCCCTCGGTCTGCGATGATATCATGCGCGAGTTTGGCGTCGCGCCCATGGCATGCTCGCCGACCGGCCACATCATCAACGGCCACACGCCCGTTAAAACCACCAAGGGCGAGCAGCCCATCCGCGCCGAGGGCAAGCTGCTGGTCATCGATGGCGGCTTCTGCCGCGCTTACCATCCCAAGACGGGCATCGCCGGCTATACGCTCATCTCGAGCTCGCGCGGCTGCCGCCTCAAGTCGCACCGGGCCTTTACGACGGTTGCCGAGGCACTCACGCGCAACGTGGACATCGAAAGCGAGACCAACCGTTTTGACCAAGCGGACCGTCGCCGCATGGTGAGCGACACCGATACTGGCGCCAAGATCCGCAGCCAAATCCAAGACCTGCGTCAGCTGCTCGATGCATATAGAAACGGTGCTATCGAGGAGCGCGCCTAGCACCACCCGCGGGGATTGGCTAAACTTGCTGAGTTTGTCATCCCCGCGGCGCTTCGGCGCCAGCTTAAGGCAGGTACCATGCAAAAGCTCCTTGCGCAGATCATGAAATTTGGCATCGTCGGTGTCATTGCCACGGTTATCGACTTTGGCATTATGAATCTGCTCCACTACGGTCTGGGCCTCAACATCCTAATCGCCAACACCAGCGGCTTTATCATCTCACTCATCTTTAACTACCTCGCAAGCATGAAGTACGTGTTTGCGCACAAGGAAGGCATGAGCCGCCGCCGCGAGTTCATCATCTTTGTCGTGCTGTCCGTGATCGGTTTGGTGCTCAACGACGGCATCGTGCTGGCGCTCAACGCCGGCCTGGGACTCGAGGCCAATATCGCCAAGATCTGCGCCACCGCGCTTGTCATGGTCTACAACTTTGTGACCCGAAAAATCTTCCTGGAGGGCGACGAGACAAAATAGCTCGAAACCCCTGCAGCATTACGGCGCCCACGGACGACGCGCACTCAGCGCAGTATCGTCCGTGGGTGTCGCTCGTTTACGGGCAAATTTTCAACGTTTGCGGATTAGCTCTTGAAAATTTGGCGAGTTCATACAGTTCTTGGCAAAGACCTTACGTTTCCCTCGTAAAAGCTCTAAAGTATCCTCTGCTCGATTCATCAACGCATTGGATGTGATTACGTGCGCAAGGCGCTGGCACAACCTCATACCAAGCAGTTCCTCAAGTTTGCTGTCGTGGGTCTTATCTCCTTTGGCATCGACTGGGGCATGCTCATTGCGCTCGTCGAGCTGTTCCACCTCGACTTTTTGATGAGCACCACGGTTTCGTTTATCACGTCCGTCGTGGTCAACTACTGGCTCAGCATGAAGTACGTGTTCGACCACCGCGAAGGCATGAGCCGCAAGCGCGAGTTCACGATCTTCACCATCCTGTCGGTGATCGGCCTGGGCCTCAACGACCTGTACATGTTTGTGGGCGTCACGTTTTTGAGCATCGGCTACCAGGCCATGAAGGCCATCGCCACGTTCCTCGTCACCTGGTACAACTACTTCAGCCGCCGCTTCTTCCTCGAGGGCGCACGGTCGTAGTCAATTCACTATTTGCTTGAATGTATAACCGGTTGGAATTCCCGTTCCAACCGGTTTTTTGTTTGCCGAGAGACCC
>CATWCP010000127.1 GCA_958349325.1 uncultured Collinsella sp. | reverse complement strand
CAGGACGAAACGGTCGATTCCCTTATGGCCCAGATTTCCTCCCAGGCATCGCCGCGTCCGCAGATGAATGTTCCCGATCCGGCGTCGGCACCGTCGCCTGCACCTTTCTCGTCTCCGCTGGCTTCGGTCCCCGATCCGTCGCTGCCGTTCATGAAGCAGGCAAACGTTGCGTCTCGCACGTCGCTGTTCGACCTTCCCGACCCCTCCGCACAGGTCAACGATCCCTTTGCTACTGCCCAGGGTCCCGAACCCACATCGGCACCCGTTGCGCCTCCTATGCCCGTTGCGTCGGGCGCGCAGCCGATCGAGACCATTTCGGCTCCCGCCCCGGCGGCACCCAAGTCTCGTAAGCGCGGCCTGGGTGGTCTGTTCGGCCGTAAAAAGAAAAACGAGCTGGACAGCATGAGTGACTGGCTGGGCGTCGAAGACGATTACGATGCCAAGAAGTCCGGTCGCGGTATCGGTTCGTGGGATAACTTCGAGGACGATAACGATGGCTGGAAGGGTGGCGCTACGTCTTCCGATGGCGCTTCTTCCGAAGATATGCTCTCGGCTGTCGCCTCTATGGGCGATGATGAGCTGCTTGGTCACGATATCTGGTTTGTGGCAACGGGCGCCTCGGATTGTGATGGTGCCGGCATGAAGGCCTTCTTGGCTTCGCATCGCGATAAGCTCCGCGGCGTATTCTTCATCAATCTTGAATCCGTCGGCGCCGGTAGGCTTTCGGTTGTGACGGTCGAGGGCGAACAACAGCTGCTCAAGGGCGATCGCCGCATCATGAACCTGGTCAGCAAGGTCTGCAAGTCGTTCCATGTCGATTGTGGCGCGCTCGAGATGCCCTATGCCAAGACCGATGCCTATGCCGCGCTCGAGGCGAGCCGCCGAGCCCTCACCATCGCCGGCGTGGACGGCACGCGTCTGGCTTGCGCTCGTACCGAGGACGACCTGCCCCACAATGTCAACCCGACGAACATCGCTACGGTATCCGAGGTCGTGACCGAGGTTATCCGCCGTTCGTAGACGGAGCTCTAAGGAGTCAACGTGTTTTCGTATATTAAGCGCCATTGGCCTGTCTACGTGATTTTGACCTTGATTGCCATTGCGTTAGGATTTGGGGCCGCCTACATCGTGGGCGCGAAGGGCTCGACCCCCGCCTCCGCAATCAGCGAAGAGGTGGAGCAAGAACAGAGCACGGGTGCCGATGGGATTCCTGAGTCCGAGCAGGCAATCGTTGATGGTGGATCTTCGTCTGCAGAGTAGATACGGCGATTTACATGATTGAAAGCGGGCGAGCCGGGGGACTGGCTCGCCCGCTTTTTCATCGTGCTAGCGGTTCTTTGGGATCGACCTAAGGCGAGCGAACCATAGGGCTGCGGCACCCGAGGTCAGGAGCGCGGTGATGCAAGCGGCGATGGGAACTGATCCTGTTGCCGGTAGGTCCTGCGGTAGGGTACAGCGTTGAATGACACGGTCCTCGTCATGTGACTCAAGTTTATCGCCGCCGCCGTTGCGGCAAAGATCGACGCGCGCGCTGTTGGTGAGTGCGGTTTGGGGCGTATAAGCCGACGTTGCCTGCATGTGCACGACTGCGCCCCGAGCGTCTGTGCCAAGGATTGCTTTGGCATCGTCAAGGTCGTCGTGCTCATCTTTGAGATCATCGCGGGTCCAAGAATCCGCATCGCTTCGAGTCGTAAAGTCGGCAGCTACCGCACCGTATTCAATTCGAATGCCCGTTACGACGGTATTGGATGCAAGGTCGAGCTCTTCCGCCTCGAGTGTGGTGGATTCCGTGGTCGAGACATCCGCCTTCCAGAGGCGCCAGCCGTCGTAATCGACGAGGCGACAGTCCTCACCAAGGCTCTCTTTTACTTCGTCGGACTCAAGCCAAGGGTTTTCGTGCCCATCGTCAAGTGTCGCGTTTGCCGGCTCATCGATGTCTGTCGAGTCCAACGGCGTCGTGCGATACCACACGTTGCACAGACCATTGAGGTCGCCGATGGCGACGGGGGTTTCGATTGAGATGAATCTCGCTGTGCCGTCTTTGGCGCACTCAAGATCATCGGTAATCGTAAACTCATCAACCCAAGTAGCGGAATCGTTTCGAGCATCGATGGTATAGGAGAAAAGCCCATCACTATTGGTTTGCGTCGTGGCGCGGTTTTTACCATCGCCGTTAGCCAACAGGCCCTTTTCGATAGGTTGGACAAGTTCCTGACGCTTGTCGACCTGTCCCTTGATCTCGATGGGCGCATCCTTCATCGCGACGGGTTGGACTTCTCCCGTATCCTTTATTTCAAACGTTATCTCCTCGGCAAGGTCATAGGTCCGCGGAGACATCATTTCGCGCAACGAGTAGGTGCCGGGTGCAAGATGTTCGACGCGGTGTGGCTTGTCGGATGAGGTCCAGGAGTCTATTTCGGTTTTATCGGGACCATATAAGGTGAGTTGTGCGCCTTCCACTTCCTGCTCACCGCTTGCATCGACCTTGGAGATATCAACCTTGGTGTAATCGTCGGATACGTTAAGCCGTGCTTCTACGACGGGTGTTTTCTGGTCGGCATAAGTAAGGTCGACAATATGGGTTGTCCGATCGAGCAAGAAGCCTGCCGGCGCTTGAGTCTCGACAACCTCGTAGCGTGCGGTGCCAGATCCCAGCGGGAGGTTGTCCGCGCGTGCTTCTCCAGTTTCATCCGACGTGACGGTCGCGACGGTCTCACCGTCGAGCGCGGCAATGCTACCGTCGGGGCGCACGATATCACCCGAGGCACGAATCTCAAAGACGGCGCCCGCGAGGCTGCTGCCGTCTATGGCATCGGTTTTAACGATCCTGATGTTTCCGGTCGCGGCGTGGTCATAATACGAGGTGATTGCAACGGGCGTTAGGTTCATGTCGGCGGGTATGTTTACCTCGATTTCTTCGCCGACAAGATAGGGCTCTTTGGCCGAGGTTTCGCGTACATAATAGGTGCCCGGCACGAGCGATTCGGGCAGTGTGACGGTCCCGGTCGCGTCAGTCGTAAAGGCGTCCATTACGTTATGTGCTGGATACCAGCAAGTTTGTGAGACAGGTTCGTGATTGCTGTCGAGGAGTTGGAAGGTGAATCCGGCTAGTGGAACAGAAGCGCCTGTTTGGGCATCGCGTTTTACAATCTGGAGATGCGTCGACAGAGCGTGGTTGTCCACGATATATTGAAGC
>CATWCP010000126.1 GCA_958349325.1 uncultured Collinsella sp. | reverse complement strand
TTGGTGTTAAAGCCGCCGTAGAACATGATGAACAGCAGCGCCGTGCTGCAGACGGTTTCGGTGAGTGCGTAGTCGCTAAAGTCGATATGCGTCGGGCCGTTGACGCCCAACAGCATGCCCAGCGTGATAAAGATGAGCAGGGTGGGGAAGGGGAGCTTTTTGCCGACGGGTTTGATGGTCAGGCACAAAATGATGACGAGGCCGATAAAAAGAAGGATCTGGTTCATGGGTAGTGTCCGCTCCTGGGTGGTTGGCGTGGCACGGTCAGTTGTCTGCGGTTATTTGTACCCAAAGATGGTGGGTTTATGGGGTTGGATTGCGGGCGTGCGCGATATCGTCATAGACGGCTTCCGTCTTTGCCTCTGCTCGGAAACCCTTTCCAGCTTTATTGCAACGGAGTACAATGGGTAACGTTTAAGTTCAACTTGAAGTTTTAGTTGCGGCGCCGGGCTTCGGCCGCAATGCAAGGAGAGGCGTACCATGGCGATCTATGTGACATCTGATGCTCACGGGCACGTGCGTGCGCTTGACGAGGCCCTGTCTAAGATCTCGTTGACGTCCGACGACACACTGTACGTGCTGGGCGACATGATCGATCGCGGGCCCGATCCGGTCGGCGTTATTAAGCTCGTGCGCTCGCTGCCCAACGCCCGCGTGCTCAAGGGTAATCACGAGCAGATCATGCTCGATGCCATCATTGGCCAGGATCCGCTCGATGCCGAGACCTGGGATATCAACGGTGGCTGGACGACGCGCGAGCAACTCAACGACATGGAATTTGAGGCATACGAGGAGCTCGTGCGATGGATGGCCGCGCTGCCGCTCTACGCGGTGGTCGAGACTGCCGAGCGGCCGTACCTGCTGGTGCACGCCGGCATTCAGACCGAGGCGGCGCGTGCGTTTTTGCTTGAGCATGGTGTCGATTGCGGCGACGGCGTCGGAGCGGTGGGTGCCGATCGCGAGCTGCTGCAGCAGATGCTCGCGGTGCAGTCGTCCGATGACCTGCTATGGATTCGTCACGGCTATTGGGATGTGCCGACCGGGCTGCTTTCTGCCGAGGGCAAGGGCCCGGTCGTGGTGAGCGGCCACACGCCCACGGTATCGCTTGGGCGCTATTGCGAGGTCGGTGGTCTGGCGGGGCTCGATGAGGAATCGGGACGCGGGCAGATCGTGCGCTTGGGCGGCGAGGACACTGCCGGTGTGCCCGATCGTATCGATATCGACTGCGCCGCCGCCACCGGCTCCGAGTTCGGTCGCGTGGGCATCCTGCGGCTCGATGATGGGGCGGAGTTCTACGCGAACATCAACCCGGGCGAATAATCGGTGCAAGTGGTAGCTAATTTGGGACGGGGCTTTTTTGGCTACTTTTGCCCTTCTGCCCGCTAATTGATTTCTCTGGGACGGGGATTAAATAATCATTTGGGTGCCCGCTGGCTAAGTGAGTAGACTTTTTTGGAAATGCCGAGCACCCAACATATTTGCCTCAATAAAACCGCAGGTCACAGACTTGTGCTCTGTCGGTGTGGTCGGGGATTCGGTAAAAATCTACTCACTTAGTTTTACGTGATGCATATTGTCTTCAACGAGACCCCAGCCGGGGCGATTCCATCGCAAATTTCGGTGACCGGGGCAGCTAATTAGGCGCCGTATGGGTTGCGGTCGCGTTCGATGCGTTGGCGGATGTGGGCGTACTCGATAATCAACAGTACCAGCAGTAGGGCCATGATGGCTAGGTAACTCACGACGGCGCCCATCAGGCCGAGCAGGTTGATCAGAATCACCGGCAAAACCACGCTCACGGCAAAACAAATCAGGTAGACCTTGGTGACGTCACCGGCATGGCGCAGCACCGTGATAATGGCGTAGATAAAGTCGATGGCCGCGGTGACGCCGCCGGCGACGACCATCAGCAGCGCCAGCGTACGGTAGCGCTCAAAGCTGAGACCGTACATAAAGCTCATGAGGGGAATACCGGGACCTGTCATAAATGCGGCGCACACGCCGGTGATGACCACGATCAGCGCCATAACGGCAACAATAATCAGGTCAAAGCGACGACGCTTGCGAGGATTAGCCCAAATGCTCGACAAGCGCAGGAGCTGCGGTTTATAGACAAATCCAATGCTCAACAGAATAGCCTGCGCAGGAAAGAACAGGGCATTAAAGTACAGCTGATATTTGTATGCCAGCGTGCCTTCCATCACAAACTTGGGCATGCTCTCGATAAGATTGAACAGGAATAGCGCGCCAAAGAGCGGGGCGCAATGGACAAACAGGTGGCCGACCTCGCGCAGACTCACGCGGCGCGATTTTTCGGTCTCGAGCAGGGCGAGCGGCGCGGTGACCAGCACGAGCGAGGCGATCGCGGCGATGCCCATGGCCATGGCCGCGATGGGCATGCTGCGCGTGAGGAACAGCGCCACGCTGAAGACCGCGATGACGCCGACGGAGCGAAGCGTTTGGCTCATGCCGGCCAGGTAGAGCTTGTCGGCCTGCTGCAGGCGGCCTTCGTACACGTCGGCGATGCCGTCGATGACCTTATACAGGTAGACGCCCAGGCCGATCATCGCCATCTGCGTGTCATAGCCGCGGGCGCTGCTGTACATGAGGCCGCAGCCTAGGGCGAGCGCTCCGCAAAGCCAGCGGTTGAGCTGGTAGGAGGCAAAGGACGTCTTTTCGTCGATGTCCGAGACCTGGAAATTGCGCACGCCGTAGTTGCACGCGATCATGATGAGCGTGCCGGTGACAAAGGCGATGGAGAACTTGCCGGCTTCTTCGGCGCCCACGAGCTGCGTAGACACGATGGTGAGCAGCGGAAACGCCAAGCCCCACACGGCGGTGCCGAGGGTGTTCCAAAGATAGTCGCGACTGGTGGCGTGCTCCTCGTATTCCGCTTCCTGCATGGAGAAGCCGCCGCCGTAGACGGCGCCGAGCAGACGGTTCCACCAAGCGTTGACCATGCGGCGGACGGGGCCGGGCTTGCGATCGCGTTCGCGCCGGCGACGTGTGGCTTGGCTGCTATCGGGCCCGCCGGCGTTGCGCTGACTCAGCTCTTGGATGCGTGCGAGTTCCTCGGCAGTGTGCGAGGCAGGGAAGAGGCCGTTCTCGATGCGGCCGCCCTGGGCCTTCGCGGCGCCGTCTCTCGATGCAGCGGGGTTGGAGGTGCCGTTGCGGCGGGCGATGGCGCGGCGAATGCTATCGAGGGGCGTGATGCTCAAAGCGG
>CATWCP010000125.1 GCA_958349325.1 uncultured Collinsella sp. | reverse complement strand
GCCTGCAAGATCAGCCGTGGCGAGCCGTATCACAAATAGGTCGGCAATACGAAACAATGGCGTGGGACAATACCTTTCGTTTTGAGGAATGTGTCTGAAAGGACTATGCGATATGAAGATTGGGTTTGTCGGTTTTGGCAATATGGCGAGCGCTATGGCCGATGGCTGGATCGCTGCCGGTGTAGCTGCGAGCGACATGTGCGCCTGCGCGGGTCGCTACGACGCACTGGTTGAGCGCTGCGAGGCGCGCGGCATGGTCGCCTGCCACGATGCCGCCGAGGTTGTCGCCGCATCCGATATCGTGGTCGCTGCGGTCAAACCGTATATGATCGAGAAGATATTCGCCCCGCTCAAGGATGCTCTTGCCAAAAAGGTCGTTCTGTCGGTTGCCTGGACCTGGGACAGTGCCAAGTGGGAGCAGGTCCTGCCGGGCGTCGCGCATATCTCGACGGTGCCCAACACGCCGGTTTCGGTGGGCGAGGGCGTCATCGCTTGCGAGAAGTCCTCTACGCTCAACGGCGAGCAGCGTGCTGTTGTGCTCGACCTGCTCGGTAAGCTTGGCGCTGTCGTCGAACTCGATACGAGCCTGCTGTTTGTGGGCGGCACGGTGGGTGGTTGCGCTCCGGCATTTGTCGCCATGGCAATCGAGGCCCTGGGCGATGCAGCGGTCAAGCACGGTATCCCGCGTGCCGATGCCTATCGCATTGTGAGCCAGATGGTGTTGGGTACGGCAAAGCTGCAGCTTGCAACTGGCCAGCATCCTGCGGCGATGAAGGATGCCGTATGCTCGCCCGGCGGTGCCACCATCAAGGGCGTCATCGCGCTCGAGGATGCCGGCATGCGCAGCGCCCTGGTCAAGGCCATCGACGCAACTCTCCAATAAAACCGACCAAAAAAGACAGGTTTATTTTGGCAGGTTTTCCTGCGGTTTTGTCACATGTACGAAAAGCGCCCCGCAACTGGCTCAATTCCAGTTGCGGGGCGCTTGCATTTGCCCAGATAAAACCGACCAAAATAAACCTGTCCCTTTTTGGCAGGTTAGTCCCAGAAGCTGTCTTCCTCATCCTCGGACTTGGGTCCGCGGTCGACGTACATCTTATGGGTACGCTTCTCCATTACAAAGGCAAGAATCGCAAATAACAGGATGCCGCCGGCGAAAAGGATGGCAAAACCGGTGCGGGTGCCAAACAAAAAGGAAAAAACTGCGTCCATTGGGTGCCTTCTTGCGTAGTTGAGTTGGGTCGTAAACGCTCATAAGTATATACTTGCCCATACATGTACAAGGTTGCAACCTAAATGGAATGTATATCGCCGGAGGATCTAATGCTTGATATCAAGTTTGTTCGCGAGAACCCCGATGCCATCGATGTCGCCATGGCTAACCGCCAGACGTCTTGGGATCGCGAGAAGTTCTTTGAGCTCGACGACGAGCGCCGTGCCGTCATCACCGAGGTCGAGGAGCTCCAGGCTACGCGCAATGCCGAGTCCAAGAAGATCGGCGCCCTGATGAAGGAGGGCAAGAAGGACGAGGCCGAGGCCGCCAAGGAGGCCGTGCGCGCCGTCAACGAGAAGATTGACGGTCTGGCCGAGCGCCGTACTGCTCTCGAGCAGGAGCAGTACGACTTCATGGCTCACCTGCCCAACATTCCTTGCGAGGCCACGCCGTACGGCAAGGACGAGGACGAGAATATTGAGCGCCGTCGTTGGGGCACCCCGCGCGAGTTCGACTTCGACTTTAAGCCGCATTGGGATCTGGGCACCGATCTGGACATCCTCGACTTCGAGCGCGGCAACAAACTCTCCGGCAGCCGTTTTACCGTTCTCGGTGGCGCTGGCGCCCGCCTGGAGCGCGCCCTCATCAACTTCTTCCTCGATACGCACACCAGCCGTGGCTTTAAGGAGTGGTGGCCGCCCATCGTCGTCAAGCGTCAGACCATGTTTGGCACGGGTCAGCTGCCCAAGTTCGAGGACGACGCCTATCACGTCTCGGGTGACAACTTCCTGATCCCCACCGCCGAGGTCGTGCTCACCAACCTGCACGCCGGCGAGGTCCTCGATGCCGACACCCTGCCGCGCCGCTACACCGCCTTCACCCCCTGCTTCCGTGAGGAGGCCGGCTCCGCCGGGCGCGACACCCGCGGCATCATCCGTCAGCACGAGTTCGACAAGGTCGAGATGGTCAAGTTCGCCAAGCCGGAGGAGTCCGACGATGAGCTCGAGAGCATGACCGCCGAGGCCGAGTACCTGCTGCAGCAGCTGGGCCTTCCGTATCGCGTGATTAGCCTGTGCACCGGCGACTTGGGCTTCTCTGCCCGTCAGACCTACGACGTCGAGGTCTGGCTGCCGAGCTACAACGCCTACAAGGAGATCAGCTCCTGCTCCAACTGCGGCGACTTCCAGGCCCGCCGCGCCAACATCAAGTACCGCGACCCCGAGAACTTCAAGGGCTCGCGTTACCTGCACACCCTTAACGGTTCCGGCCTGCCGGCTGGTCGTACCATGGCTGCCATTCTGGAGAACTACCAGAACGCCGACGGCACCATCACGATCCCCGAGGTTCTGCGTCCTTACATGGGCGGTCTCGAGAAGATCGAGCCGGTCGCGTAACTTGGCTGCATAGGGGATATGCAAGGGCGCTCCTTCGGGGGCGCCCTATTTCGTGCGCAGGTCCATACCATGCAGTGCGGACAGCTCGATAGAAAACACACGAACAAACGTTCTGTATACATGCATTTACCTGCTATGCTTTTGCTAACTAAGAGCAAGAGAAAGGGGATGTGATGGAGCTGTTCGACGAGCGGGTTGTGTTGTTCCAGAGTGATGAGGGCGGGGAGCACCTGCTGGTAACGTGCGAGCCGTCGGGTATGGGTGGCTTGGTGGTTCGGCAGACGAGTGAGGGACCATTGACGCAATGGTGCTATGAGGAGTCGCCGCATGTGGTCGAGACGTTTGTGGCGCATGAGGCGCTTGTTGTCCTTGAGCACTTCTATGGCGTTGGATCTTCTAATCAGGTGGCCCGAATGCTGAGCATTTCGTTTGCCGACTACGACTGTGCCCAACGGGTGCGGTCGCTTCTGGGGGAGCTTGGCGTCGGGTTCGATGTGATCGAAAAGCCAATCGATCGTACGAAAAGCGCTGATGCTCGTGGTGCAGCGTGACAAATTGCGGCCCGCGCGAAAAAAGTTTGAGATTTTGCTTGACTCTAATGAACTAAAGTGGTTTTATATGTCTTGCGCTGCGGCGTTACCTCAGCTGGATAGAGGGTCTGACTACGAATCAGAACGTCATAGGT
>CATWCP010000124.1 GCA_958349325.1 uncultured Collinsella sp. | reverse complement strand
CGCTGCCATCGAAGAACGTTATCGCTTCTTCAGCTTTGGCGACGCGATGCTCATTCAGTAGGTTACGGCGTTTTCCAAACGCCGTAACCGGCCGACGCTGCAAACGCCCCTAAGCGGCAATCTGACGTTCAATCGTCGGGCATGACCAGAAGGTCAATGCCCTCCTCTTTCACGTCACCTTGCTCGCTTAGGGGCGTTTTCGCTGTCCGCGCCAAAACATCGGCGTTGCCGTGGTTGTTGCTGTAGTCGTTGGGGACGTTCTTGAATGACTAGTCGCTTAAGAACGTCCCCAATGACTACCTTGCACCAATCAAATAGTTGCGGTGAGATAGTTCTTGAATTGGCCTTTTTGAGGGCTCAACAGGAACTATCTCACCGAAACTGCGTTGAGCGTTTTTTGGCAGCTGGTTTACTTGCTCGCGAACAGCCAGACTAGGATGATCGCCAGGATTGCGGCGACGATGCAGACGATGGCGCCGGTGAATTTGATGCGGGAGTCGCGGGTACGCTCGCGCACCGCGTCCTCGGTGGCTTCGAGCTGGGTAACCTCTCGCTCGGTCTCGGCGTGTTCGGCTTTGTCTCGGGCCAAGGATCCTGCAAGCGACTCAGTGATCTCTGGGTGGTCGTGTACTTCGGTCGCCTGTTCGATGATCGACTGCGCATGTGCGGCATCTGCTTGGGCGTTGGCGATGCTCTGCTCTTGGTCGCGGCGTGCCTTGTCCTCGGCGGCGATCTTCTCGCGCAGTTCGCGCTGGCGCGTTGCGGCGGCGGTTTTTGCGGTCTGCAGCTCGTCGCGCGCGGCATCGGCCTCTGCCGTCACGGCTTGGTGCGCGCGTTTGGCTTCGGCAATGGGGGCCTGCGCCTGTTCGACGGCCTGCTCGGCTGCGGCAAGCGAGTGTTCAAGGTCGGCGGTGATGCGCGGGACATCTTCTTCGGCTTTACGCAGGGCATCTGCCGTGTCGGAGATCTGCATCGAGAGCTCGCTGGTGCGCACCGTATAGTTGGCGGGATTTGCCGAGGGATTGCGTTGCAGCTCGGCATACTCATGACGCAGCGTCTCGAGCTGGGCGCGCGTGGCGTCGACGGTTTGTTGTGCGGCCGCAATGCCGGCGTCTCGCTCGGCCTTCACCTTGTCGCGGATGCGCTTGGAATCCTCAAGACGTCGAACGAGGCGGTTGCCGGTCTCGCGAGAGCTTGCCTCGCGGGCCTCCACGGCGTCGAGCGCGGCCTTCAGGCGGAGCTCAGTCGCGTCATCCTCTGTCTTCATTTGTTCGAACTGACCCTTGAGCTCTGTCGCTTTGGCGGCGTGGGCATCACGGTCAATCTCGGCTGCCGCTGCAGTCTTTTGGGCCGTGGCAATCGCCTGGCGCTGGTCGGCGACGATCTGGTCGTAGCGGCCTGCGATATCCTGGCGCGTCTCGAGTTCCTCGCCTTGATCGGCGATGCGCTGCTCAAGTTCGGCCAGGTGAGCGCGGGCGTCCGCGAGTGCCTTCTTTGCGGCATTCATCTCGCGCATGGCCGAGGCACCCTGGGCGATAAAGGTGCCCACGGCGTTCGCAGTGTTCGAGACAGCGGTCCCCAGATCGCGGCTCGCGGCGGGGGAGTGCAGGGCGGTCGGGCGAGCGGTGTCGGCAGCGTCCGCATCGGCAGCCTGCGGCACGGCGATATTGCCGGTACCGCCCTCAATCACAGAAAAGCCTGCTGCGTGCGGATCGACCGCATCGGCGCCAATCGTGGGATGCTCGAGCTGCAGAAACGAGGGCATGGTGCTGCCCTGGTCGGCAACCGGAGTCTCGCCGGGCACAAAGGTCGAGGCCGCCTCGGCGGCCTCCTCTTCCTCGGCATTAATATCGGCATCGGCGACGGCGTCTTTCATCGCTTTGACGGCATCCATCATGGAGTCCATGACGGCATCGAGCTCTTCTTCCGAAGAGACCTCGATGGGGCCCGCTGCTTGCGGGACGTCGTCCTGTACAGGGGCGTCGTCCTGAGCGGGCGCATCGTCGTTTTGCTCATCGGCGTTTTCTGTTTCGGGGGTTTCCGCCGTAGCGCTTTCGTCCAAGATGGGGTCGTCGATGTCGATACCATCGCAGGTCACAGCGTCAGTATCTGCGGTGACGTCTGCGGGATCATCAATATGCTGTTGAGTCTGGGGGTCCAGCTCGTCTGTCATAGGCATGTGCTCCTCATCGTTGTTCGTCACCCTATGATAAAGTCTCGCGCCGACATCCCGCGCCCCGCAGCAAAGTTTCAAAACGTGTTCGATGGCTCGCTTGGATAGCAAAAATCCGGCCTCTATATTCAGTTTGTGCTTGACATTCCCTTCGCCGAAAGACGTTGCGCCGTTCGCCCGCTGTGTCCTTTATTTTTCACTTGAACACGCTAAAGTTGCATTTCAGCTTTTGGCGCGTGAAGTTGGATGCGCGCAGTCGGCGGGCGTGCCCGTCGCGATTCGAAAGGACTTTGTATGGGACTTTTCACTGGTAAGACCGTGATCGTCACCGGCGGCGGCAAGGCCACGCTCAAGGACGGCTCCGCTGGCTCCATCGGCTACGGCATCGATATCGCTTTTGCCAAGGAGGGCGCAAACCTCGTCATCACCGGCCGCAACGTTGCCAAGCTCGAGGCCGCCAAGGAGTCTCTCGAGGCTGAGTACGGCGTCAAGGTTCTGCCTGTTCAGGCCGATGTCTCGGCTGGTCAGGACAACGAGGCCGTCGTGCAGAACGTCATCGACAAGGCGATTGAGGAGTTCGGTCGCATCGACGCCGTCGTCAACAACGCTCAGGCCAGCGCTTCTGGCGTGACCATTGCCGACCACACCATGGATCAGTTTAACCTGGCCATTTACTCTGGCCTGTATGCCACCTACCTGTACATGCAGAAGGCCTACCCGCACCTGAAGGAGACCAAGGGCTCCGTGGTCAACTTTGCTTCGGGCGCCGGCCTGTTTGGCAACTATGGCCAGTGCAGCTATGCTGCCGCCAAGGAGGGCATCCGTGGCCTGACCCGCGTCGCCGCCAACGAGTGGGGCAAGGACGGTATCAACGTCAACATCGTGTGCCCGCTTGCCTGGACTGCTGCGCTCGAGAACTTCCAGGATGCCTACCCCGAGGCGTTCAAGGCCAACGTCCACATGCCGCCGGCGGGCCATTACGGCGATGTCGAGAAGGAAATCGGCCGCGTGGTCGTTCAGCTCTGCGGCCCCGACTTTAAGTACATGAACGGCGAGACCGTCACACTCGAGGGTGGCATGGGCCAGCGGCCTTAGGGGTTACGCGGTTTTACCAAACCGCGTAACCAGTTGACGCTGCAAACCCGCCAGAGC
>CATWCP010000123.1 GCA_958349325.1 uncultured Collinsella sp. | reverse complement strand
CGTATGGACGAGGTGCTCTCGACCGCGCCGGATATCCAGGACAAGCCGGGCGCTACGGATCTGCAGGTGACTGCCGGCGCCGTGGAGTATCACGACGTGTGCTTTAACTACGAAGATGTTGAGCTGGGCGAGGGCGATGCCGACGAGCGTCCTGTTATCGACCACATGGACCTGTCTATCAAGCCCGGCCAGACCATCGCGCTGGTTGGCCCCTCGGGCGGCGGCAAGTCCACGACCTGTTCGCTGCTGCCGCGCTTTTATGACGTGGCTACCGGATCCATTAGCATCGACGGTCAGGACGTGCGTGATGTGACGCAGCAGAGCCTGCGCCGCGCCATCGGCCTGGTGCAGCAGGATGTCTACCTGTTTGACGGAACAATCGGCGAGAACATCGCCTACGGCAAGCCGGGCGCTACGGCAGAAGAGATCGCCGAGGCCGCCCGTCGCGCCAACATCGATGCCTTTATCGAGTCGCTTCCGCAGGGTTACGACACCGTGGTGGGCGAGCGCGGCAGCCGTCTTTCGGGCGGACAGAAGCAGCGCGTAGCCATCGCGCGCGTGTTTCTCAAGAACCCCAAGATCCTTATTTTGGATGAGGCGACGAGTGCTTTGGATAACGAGAGCGAGGAGGCGGTGCAGGAGTCGCTCGAAGAGCTGGCACGCGGCCGCACCACAATCATCATCGCCCACCGTCTTTCGACCATTAAGCATGCCGATGAGATTGCGACCGTTGAGCATGGTCGCGTTGTGGAACGTGGCACGCACGAGGAGCTTCTCGCCCGTGGCGGCACTTATGCCCGTTACTATCGAATGCAGTTCGAAGGTGCGCGTGCGCACGAGCTCGACTGATTGATATGACAGGAAGTTTATGGCTGACAAGAACCCTTTGACTCCGGAAGAAGTGACGGAGTTATTCTCCGAAATCGATGCATCCGGCGTCTTGGATCCTACGCTTGCCAAAAAGCGTACCGAGCGCATGCGCGAGAAAGAGGCCGCCGTCAAGCGCGGTGACAAAGCGGCGCTAGCGCAGCTGCGCAGTGAGGACCGCGCGAGCCAGGCAAAACATATCGACCCGCTGTCCGAGGACGATCCTTCGGGCTCGCAGGTGAGCCATACCATTACGAAGACCGCGATGGCCGTGGTCATCGGTATTTTGGTGCTGATCGTGGGCATGCAGATTGGCTACGGCGTGATGCGTCGTCTGAACACCGCCAACCTGTCCGAGAGCGTTTCGGTCGATACCGTTTCGACCGCGCTCAAGGGTGGACTTGAATGGGGAAATGGCTTTACGCAGTTCCCGCTCGACTTCACCGTCGATGAAGCCGATGAACGCACGGGCACGGTCGAGGTGACGGTGTTGGACACATCGTCTGCCAACGAGCTCGAGCTGCTGTCCAACGGGCAGATTCAGGCCGCGGCGCTTGCGACCAACGCGTTGCTCAACGATAAGATCGACCGCGTGGTGTATAACGTTCACGCCTATATCGACGAGGATAGCAACATTCAGCACGATTCCTTCTTTGGCATGTTCCCCGCGCGCGGCCACCAGAGCGCCATTTTGACGTTCGTGTGGACCAAGAGCTCATCCAACGCCACGAGTATCGACTGGAAGATGCGCATCGTGAGTATGGACGACACCATCGCCGAGCGCATTCAGAAGCAGGTGAACTCGGTGTCGTCGTTGATTGAGGACCCGGTGGTGAGCCAGACCAAGATTGACGAGGAAAAGGCCGAGCGCGATCTGGAGCATCGTCTGCATGGCCGCGAGATTTTCCGCGGCGGCAAGCCCGATCGCACACCGTCCGAACTGCTGGAGCAGGACAAGAAAAAATAAGACGCCATCATCCCGCGTGAGCCACAAGCCCCGCGGGATGATTTTTCTGGGACGGGGATTAAAAAATCATTATGCATAGAAAGTCATAATTATCATTTCGTAAACATTTCGATGAAATTAACGCCATGAGGCATGCTTACGGTTACAATACCGCGAGGCCTAACTACACACCTTTAAGCCGGTCCTGTGAGACCGGGAAGGAGAACTATGGCGAACAACCATACCGCGGGCGCTGCCGCCCGCACCTTCGCGCCCAGCGAGCTTTGCCAGCGTATGCTGGCCAAAACCAGCAAGGGCACCTGTGGTCCCTGCATCCTGTATCTTGAGGATGGGACCATTTTTTATGGACGTGCATGCGGCGCCGAGGGCACCGCGACCGGCGAAGTCTGCTTCAACACCTCGCTCGAGGGCTACTTTGAGGTCATGACCGACCCGAGTTATGCCGGCCAAATCGTAACTATGACCTATCCGCAGATCGGCAATTACGGTATCGACGAGACCGACGTCCAGTCGGCCTTCCCCGGCGACGCCGTGCGCCCTGCGAGCGCTCCGGCTATGCGCGGCATGATCGTTCGCGACATGTGCGCCACGCCTTCTAACTGGCGCTCGGCCGTCAGCGTGCCGGAGTACCTGCGCGCTCACGGCATCGTCGCTATCGAGGGTATCGACACCCGCGCTCTAGTGCGCCATCTGCGCGACAATGGTTCCAAGATGGGCATTATCTCGACCGAGGTCTTCGACGTCGACGAGCTTGCCGAGCGTCTGGCCGCAGCGCCCACGCTGGTAGGCGAGAACCTGGTCAAGACCGTGAGCTGCCCCGCGCCTCACGAGTTTATGGCCGCCGATCTGCCTGCCACGCATGACTTTGCGCTTGCGGCTGCCGCTCCTGCCCGTCACAAAGTGGTCGCCTACGACTGCGGTGTGAAGCGCGGCATTCTGGAGGGGCTGGTCCGCGCCGGCTGCGACCTTACCGTCGTGCCGTGGGACACGCCTGCCCAGCAGGTGCTCGACATGAATCCCGACGGCGTCTTTTTGTCCAATGGCCCCGGCGACCCCGACGCCGTGGTGGAGACCTACGAGCAGGTGCAGCAGCTGATCGGCAAGGTGCCGGTCTTTGGTATTTGTCTTGGTCACCAGATGATCAGCCTGGCCTGCGGCGCTCAGATGGAAAAGCTTAAGTTCGGTCACCGCGGTGGCAACCAGCCGGTCATGAACCTGGTAAGCCGTCGCGTGGAGATTACCGCGCAAAACCATGGCTTTGGTCTGCTGTTCCCCAGCTTGGGCAAGCTTGTCCCCGAGCTTTCCGGCGGCGAGACCGAGCATGCGGCCGATGGGGATCTGCGCGTCTGGGTGCGCCGCGGCATCGCGCCAGTCGTGATGAACGAGCGCTTCGGCCGCATTCGCCTGACGCATGTGAACCTCAACGACGGCACCGCCGAGGGCATCCAGCTGCTCGACGCGCCGTGCTTCTCGGTGCAGTACCACCCCGAGGCCTCGCCCGGACCCACCGATGCCCACTATCTCTTTACCGCCTTTACGCGACTCATGGACGGCGAGGAGAACTACCTGGACATCGACACCGCGAAGGACCGCCTG
>CATWCP010000122.1 GCA_958349325.1 uncultured Collinsella sp. | reverse complement strand
CATGGACCAGCGTTCCGTACGCGATATTCTTGCCGGTAAAACCTACTTTATCCGCACATTCGGCTGCCAGATGAATCAGCACGACTCCGAGCGCGTGAGTGGCTTGCTCGATTCGTATGGCTGTCTTATGGCGCTCGATCCGGAGCATGCCGATATTGTCGTGTTCATGACGTGCTGTGTGCGCGAGGCTGCCGATACGCGCCTGTATGGTCAGTGCAATTCCTGCAAGAGCCTGCCTCCTTCGCCTTCGGGTAAGCGCGTGGTCGCCGTGGGCGGCTGCATCGCCCAGCGCGATGGCGAGGGCTTGCTCACCAACGTCGATAACGTCAACGTCATTTTTGGTACCCATTCCATTGCCCACGTGGCCGAGCTTATCGCCGAGGCGTTTTTGGATGGCAAGCGCCATATCCGCACGAATGAGCATGAGGATACCGACGCCATGAGTATGCCGTGGCATCGCGAGACGCAGTATCACGCATGGGTGCCCATCATGACGGGCTGTAACAACTTCTGCACGTACTGCATCGTGCCGTACGTTCGTGGTCGTGAGAAGAGCTGTCCCTTCGAGGAGATTGTCGATGAGGTGACCGGTCTCGTGCGCCAGGGCGTGCGCGAGATTACGCTTCTGGGCCAAAACGTTAACTCCTACGGTCGTGACCTCTTTGGCAAGCCGCGTTTCGCCGATCTGCTGCGCGCCGTGGGCGATACGGGCGTCGAGCGTATCTTCTTTACCTCTTCTCATCCTAAGGATCTGCTGCCCGAGACCATTGATGCTATGGCCGAGACGCCTGCCGTCATGCCGCAGCTTCACCTGGCCGTTCAGTCGGGTTCCACGCGCATCCTTAAAGAGATGAATCGTCGGTACACGCGCGAGGATTATCTGGGCCTGGTCGATCGTATTCGTAACCGTATGCCCGATATTGCGCTTTCGACCGACATCATCGTGGGCTTCCCGGGTGAGACCGAGGAAGACTTTGAACAGACGCTCTCGCTTGCCGAGACGGTGCGCTATGCCCAAGCCTACACGTTTATTTACTCCAAGCGCGCCGGTACCCCGGCCGCCGAGATTTATGATCCCACCCCGCATGAGGTTATCCTTGAGCGCTTTAACCGTCTGGTCAAGGTTATCGAGACGACGGCGCACGAGTATAACCAGGGCGAGCTTCACACCGTGGTGCCTGCACTTATTGAGGGCACGAGCAAGAAGAACGACGCTGTCCTTCTGGGCAAGAGCCCCAAGAACCAGACGGTGCATGCGCCGATTCCTGCTGGCTATAGCATCGATCAACTCATCGGCAAAATCGTCGATGTTGATATTGATGTCGCCAAGACGTGGTATCTGTCTGGCTCCGTCGTGGGCGAGCCCCGCTAATGATCTCTCCTGGTGCAAGCCTTTCTGCCGTAGCGATCGTCGGTCCGACGGCGGTCGGCAAGAGCGATGTTGCCGACCGTCTGGCTGCTCGCCTGTCGTCTGAAGTGTTGTCTTGTGACGCGATGCAAATCTATCGTGGTATGGACATCGGTACGGCCAAGATGATGCCCGAGGAGTGCTCGGCACCGTTGCGCCTTGTCGATATCGTGAATCCGGGCGTCGCGTATTCTGCCGCGCTCTACCAGTCGGACGCCCGAGCATATGTCGAGCGTTTGCTTGGTGAGCAACGTCTTCCGGTCTTTTGCGGCGGTACGGGCCTGTATCTCAAGGCCGCACTCGATGAAATGGATTTTCCTTCGGGAGAACTCGAGGACGAACGCCGCGCGGGCTATCAGGAGCTTGCCGAGCGCATTGGAGAGGAAGCATTGCATGCCCTGCTTGCCGAGCGCGACCCCGAATCGGCTGCCGTGATTCATCCCCATAACGTGCGTCGTGTGATTCGTGCGCTCGAGATGCACGATGACGGTGTGTCGTATGCCGAGCAGAAGTCGAAATTCAGCGTTCCGCGTGAGCGTTATCATGCCTTGTGGTTTGGTCTGACGCGTAGCCGTGAAGTGCTCTATGAGCGCATTAACCTGCGTGTCGACCTTATGTTTGAGCAGGGACTGGTTGATGAGGTCCGTGGCCTTATGGACCAGGGCCTGGGCGATGCGCTCACGTCGATGCAGGCAATTGGTTACAAAGAGATTATTGATGCCTTGCGTGGCGCTATTACCATGGATGAGGCCCGTGAGCTTATCAAGATGCGTTCACGTCGCTATGCCAAGCGCCAGCTTTCCTGGTTTAAGCGTGACGATCGCATCGTGTGGTTCGATATGGATGAGTTTACGATCGATGAGGTCGTTAATGATATTTACCGTCGCATCGAGGCTGCCTAATGGCTCGTTTCCCTTTGGTCCCCACGGCGCCTGAACCTGAGCGCGCCATCTTGGTTGGTGTCGAGTGGCGCGATAACGCCTGGCCGCTCGACCGTTCGCTCGACGAGCTCGAGCGTCTAGCCCACACTGCTGGGGCCCAATGCGTGGCACGCTTGTCTCAGCGCCTGGTCAAACCCTATCCCAAATCGTTTATCGGTTCTGGCAAGGTCGAGGGGCTGTGCGGCTTGGTGCATCGCATGGATGCGGATGTTGTTATCTTCGACGACGACCTGACGCCCTCACAGCAGTCCTATCTTGAGAAAGCCGTGGGCGAACCGGTCAAGATTATTGACCGTACGGCGTTGATTTTGGATATCTTTGGCCTGCATGCCCAGACGCGTGAGGGCCGCTTACAGGTTCAGCTGGCACAGTTGCAGTATCTGCTGCCTCGTCTGCGAGGTATGTGGAGCCATCTTGCCAAGGAACAGACGCGTGGCGGCATTGGATCGCGTTTTGGCCAGGGCGAAAGCCAGCTCGAGGTCGACCGTCGCCTGATTCGCAATAAGATCGCTGCGCTTCGACGCGAACTGAAACAGGTTGAACAACGTCGCGATGTGCAATCGAAAAGCCGTATTGAATCGCCGGCGTTTCGCGTGGCGTTGGCTGGCTACACCAATGCCGGCAAGTCGACGTTGCTTAATCGTTTGACGGGATCCACGGTACTTTCGCAGGATAAGCTGTTTGCCACGCTCGATCCTACAACGCGCTCGTACCGTTTGCCCGGTGGCCGTGGCATGACGATCACCGATACCGTCGGCTTTATTCAAAAGCTGCCCCATGGCCTGGTCGACGCGTTTAAATCTACGCTTTCCGAGGTGCTCGGCGCCGATTTGATTCTTAAAGTTGTAGACGCTTCCGATGAGGATTACGAGCGTCAGCTCGAGGCGGTTGATCGTGTCCTTGACGAGATTGGTGCCGGTGAGCGCCTGACACTTACTGTGTTCAATAAAATTGATCTGCTCGATAGCGTCGACCGCTTGAGCTTCCGCCGACGCTATCCCGAGGCCGTTCTGTTCTCGGCCCAAACGGGCGAGGGGCTCGACGATCTCGTCGATCGCATTGCTCGCGAGGCGGCTGCCACCGATGTGTTGCTCTCTGCTGATATCCCGTATCGCGAGGGCG
>CATWCP010000121.1 GCA_958349325.1 uncultured Collinsella sp. | reverse complement strand
GGTGGCTACTTTCCGCGCCTGCGCGCCGGTATTGTCGCACCGCTTACCGTGCGCGGGCATTGCGTGGGCACGCTCGAGCTGTATTATCCCCGTCTGAGCAGCATCGATATGCGCCAGACGGCGCTTGCCTCGGGCTTTGCCGACCTCATTTCCACGCAACTTGCGAGCTTTGAGCTCGAGCGCCAGGACGAGCTTACGGCCCGCGTGGAGCTGCGCGCCTTGCAATCGCAGGTCGATCCTCATTTTCTGTTTAACACCATCAGCACCATCGTGTCGCTCGTACGTACCGAGCCGGACAAGGCCAGGTCGCTGCTGATTGACTTTTCCAATTACTACCGTCAGACGCTTTCTGATTCCGATACCCTCACAACGCTCGAGCACGAGGTGGAACAGGGCACTCGCTATATCAATCTTATGCAGGCTCGTTATGGCGACGGTCGTCTGCGCGTCTCGGTCGATATCGACTTTGAGGTGCGCGATTGCATGGTACCGCCGTTTATCTTGCAGCCGTTGCTCGAAAACTGCATCAAGCACGCGCAGCGCGAGACCGAGCCGCTTTCTATTCATGTTAGGGCTTTCGAGACCGATGACGGTTTGGAGATCATCGTCGAGGACGATGGCATCGGTATGAGCGAAGAAGTCTGCGCGCATCTGTTTGAGCAGCATCGCCGAGAGGAGCCCGAGAGCATTACCGCCGACGGCTCCATCAAACGAGGCTGCGGCTTGGCGCTCTTCAACGTGCTTCAGCGCATCCATTTCTTTTACGGAGAAGATTCTGGCATGCGCGTGAAGTCCCAGGAGGGCGTTGGCACGCAGGTCATCGTCGAGCTGAACGGCGAGCCGCATGAGCCGGCGCCGTTGACGGCGTAGCACGCGGTTGGATTGAGAGAAAAAGAGGGGAAGCACATATGTCCGAAGGCTGGAACATCTTGGTGGTTGATGACGAGCCTCCCATTAGGGCTGAGCTACGCTATCTGTTGGAAAAGGATGCGCGTGTGGGTCAGATTGCCGAGGCGGGCAATGTCACCGAAGCCGTGGAGTCGATTCTGTCGAACAAGCCCGACGTGCTGTTTTTAGACATTACCATGCCCGGTCGCTCGGGAATTGAGCTCGCCGAGACGCTGCAGAACCTAAAGACGCCGCCGGTGGTTGTGTTTGTGACAGCGTTTGCCGAATTTGCCGCCGATGCGTATAACCTCGATGCGGTCGACTATGTCGTCAAGCCGGTCGAGGACGCACGCCTGTCAAAGGCACTCGACAAGATCGAGGCAGCCTTGGGTGCCCGTCGTGTTATCCATGCTCCGCGCCAACCTTTGCGTCTGACGGTGGACCGCGGGGGCAAAAAGGTGTTCATTCCCGCCGCAGACGTCTGTTACTTTGAGGCGCGCGCCGATTTTTGCAACGCCATCTGCGCCGAGGGAACGTACCTGATCAATGAGTCGATCTCTTCGCTCGAGCGTCGCTTGGACTCCGAGGGCTTTAGTCGCGTTCATCGCAGCTACCTGGTCAATTTGGAAGACGTGCACAATGTTGAGATTGGCTCCACGGGGTTGATGGAGCTCAGGCTCGACCGCGTGAACTCGACGATACCGGTGTCCCGTCGTCGTGCCGCCGAGGTCAAGTCGCACCTGGGGCTTGCGTAGACGGTCTGCATGCCGTCGTTTACCATCGCAGGTTTGGCATGGGCGCGCGGTGGGCATAATGGGTGGCATCGAATGAAATCGAAAGGATCATTATGCCCGCGCTTATCACCCATCATCTGTTTGGCGAGGAAAGCATCGACCGTCTTCCGCAGGGCGTCATCACGTCCGATGAAGAGCGCATTGCCTTTATCTTGGGCAACCAAGGCCCCGACCCGTTTTTCTTTCACATTCTGACACCGCGTGTTTCCGACTGCACGCTGCTGGCGCAGGTCATGCATCGGTCGCGCATGTCTCGCCAGTTCGCGTGCCTGCGCGACGGCGTGTCGCATCTGCTGCCGCGCGACGCCAGCTTGGGTCGTGCCTTTGCGCTGGGCCTGCTGTCTCATTACGTGCTCGACCGCAACGCCCATCCCTTTGTCTATGAGCAGCAGTTTGGCATTGTCGAGTCCGATTCAGAGCTTGAGGATTCGAGCAGTCAGGTCCATGCCGTGATCGAGAGCGACCTGGATGTGCTGATGCTGCAGCTTAAACGCGATGGCGCTACGGTTGACGATTACCCGCCGGCGGGCGAGATCGTCACCACCGATCGCATCAATCGCGTGGCCGGCGTGCTGATGAGCTATGTTGCCGGACGCGTGTACGGCATTGACATTCCGGCGGGGGAGTACGGTGCTGCCGTTGCCAATATGCAGCGACTTTACCGCGCGATTGAGCCGGCCGGCTCCGCAAAGACGCGCGCGATCTCGCTGGTTGAGGGCTTGGTGCACGATTACTCGCTGCTCGACGGCCTTGCTCATCGCGTGACGACGGAGTTGCCCGAGCGCACCGGTAACCTGGGCCATCTGACATGGAAGAATCCCTTTACCGACGAGGTCTCGAACGAGAGTTTCCCCGAGGTCTTTGATCGCGCGCTGGGCGATTACGAGTGCACGGTCGCACGTTTTATCGAGACCGGTGACATGGATGCCGTGACCAGTCACGTCAACTACAGCGGTCGCGTGCTCAATGCCGATGAGGAGTTCGACCGCGAGGAATAGGGCCCGTGCGTGCCCCTTTGCCGAATCCTTACCGGCGGTTCTGGACAATTGGGGTACGATGAACTAACTGCATATCGGGCGAATACGAAGGGTCCCTGTCCATGAAATACACCAAGCTCGAGCGTAACTGGGTTATGTATGATGTGGGCAATTCGGCCCTCGTGCTGCTCAATACCTCGGTGGTGCCCATTTACTTTAACGCCATCAATACCGGCGCTTCCTCGGCCGACCTGGTGGTCGCCTGGGGCAATGCACAGACGATCGCCTCGCTGGTCATCGCCATGCTCATGCCCATTCTGGGCGCACTTGCCGACTACGCCGGCAACAAAATCAAGTTCTTCTTGGGCTTCTTCCTCACGGGCCTGGTGCTTTGCCTGGCGCAGGCTATCCCAATGTCCGCCATGGCATTTTTGACCGTGTACGTGCTGTGCACCATCGGCCTTAACTCTTCTATGACGTTCTACGACGCCATGCTGCCCGACATTACCACCGACGAGCGCATGGACGCCGTGTCCAGCTCGGGCTATGCCTGGGGCTACATCGGTTCCACCGTGCCGTTCGTCATCTGCCTGGCGCTCATCATGGGCGGCCCCGCTCTTGGCGTCCCCACCATGCTGGCAACGCGTCTGTCGTTTATCATCACTGGTGCCTGGTGGCTCATCTTTACTCTGCCGCTCATTCGCACCTATAAGCAAAAGTACGGTCGCGAGCGCGGTCCCGAGGACACCATCGGCCACATCGTGGGCGGTGTGTTCTCCGAGGTCGGACACACCATGCGCGAGATCGCCCACAACAAGACCGTGCTGGTCTACATGAT
>CATWCP010000120.1 GCA_958349325.1 uncultured Collinsella sp. | reverse complement strand
GAGTCGATGGCGATGATCTTGTCGCCCTCGCCCATAAAGCCCATGACGTTGCCCAGGCCGTCGACCTTGACCTCGTCATAGCCAAGGTTCTCCATCTCGGCCTTGATGCAGGCAACAACCTCACCCTCCTCGCAGGACTCAGAGGGATGGGAGATCATAGCGCGCAGGAAGCGAGTCATATCAGCACGATGAGACTCAGCAGCAGCCTTGATAGCGTCGAAATCGAGTTCTTTAGCCATTGTTCATAACCTTTCAAACGAAGGAATCTACCTGTGAGGTGACGGAGCGATACCTATTTACTCCGCCCCAACGATTAGCAAGTGGGATATTCGCCTTCCCAAACAATGCGGCGATACTGGTCGGGATCGGTGTCGCCCTCGGTGGAGAAGCAGAGCACGGAGCTCGTCTTGTCCAGGCCGATGAGTTCCTTGAGCTCGGCGTACTCGGGATCGAGCATGAGGGTCTCGACCAGGCCGGTGGTCACAGCGCCGGACTCGCCGGAGATGACGCGCGGGTCGCCCTTCTCGGGAGCGCCCAGGGTGCGCATGCCGCGAGCGGTGACCCAGTCGGGGCAGGACACGAAGGCGGTGGCGTGGTTGCGCAGGATATCCCAGCCCAGAATGTTGGGCTCGCCGCAGCACAGGCCGGCCATGATGGAGGGCATGTCGCCGTCCACGATGCGCGGGTCGCCGTCGCCGGCGGCAGCGCCCTTGTACAGGCAGGCGGCCGGAGCGCACTCGACCACGACAAAGGTGGGCGGGTTATCGGGATACAGGTTGGTGAAGTAGCCCACCACGGCGCCGGCCAGCGAGCCTACACCGGCCTGGACAAAGACGTGCGTCGGGCGATTGATGGCCATCTCGCGCAGCTGCTCGGCAGCCTCGGAAGCCATGGTGCCGTAGCCCTCCATGATCCAAGACGGGATCTTCTCGTAGCCCTCCCAGGCGGTGTCCTGAACGATAACGCCGCGCTCGCAGGCGTCGGCCTCGGCGGCGGCCATGCGCACGCACTCGTCGTAGTTGACCTCTTCGATGGTCACCGTGGCGCCCTCGGCGGCAATGTTATCGAAGCGGGGCTTGGTGGAACCCTTGGGCATGTGCACGACAGCCTTCTGGCCCAGCTTGTTGGCAGCCCATGCCACGCCGCGGCCATGGTTGCCGTCGGTGGCGGTAAAGAAGGTAGCCTGGCCAAAGTCCTCGGCCAGCTGATCGGAGGTCAGGTAATCGAAGGTGCAGTCGGCAACGTCCTTGCCGGTCTCGTCGGCAATGTAGTTGGCCATGGCAAACGAGCCACCCAGAACCTTAAAGGCGTTGAGGCCAAAACGATAGCTCTCGTCCTTAACGCACAGGTTGGACAGGCCCAGGCGCGCGGCCTGGCCGTCCAGGCGGGCAAGCGGAGTAACGGTGTACTGGGGGAACGACTGGTGGAAGGCGCGGGCCTTCTTCACGTGGTCGAGACTCATGATTCCCAAGTGCTTGTCATCGCTCTTGGGCATCGTGTTGCCCGCCCACTGGATCTTATCGGCCATACGGTGAACTCCTTAAGTCCTCTCTTGCCGGCCCCGCATACGCGTTTCAGCCCGATCCCATTCACACGGCTGAACTTTTATGTGGATGCCAAACAAAAAGTTTGTTAGTAATGTTCTATCACACTTTTTGATTGGCATACCTAACGAATTGTTTGTTGCCGTAATCGGTACTTTTTCGCCGCCGAACGGTCATGAATTGCCTTGTTGATGGATTTGTTTGCGGTCATGTGTGGTTTATGGCACAGTGAGCCCAAACTAATTATTAGGAAGGTACCCATGACCCCCGCACAGATTGAGTTTTACAAGCGCCTCGCACACGGTCTGGCGCTCCAATTTGGCCCCAACTGCGAAGTCGTCGTCCACGATCTGGAGACCGAGGACGTGGACCACTCCATCGTAGTGATCGAAAACGGCCACGTCAGCGGGCGCAAACTGGGTGACGGCCCCAGCCATATCGTGTTTGAGTCCATGCACGAGGGCGCCACCGACGTACACGACCGCGAGCCGTACCTCACTAAAACCACCGACGGTAAGCTGCTCAAATCGTCGACGATCTTTATCCGCAACGATGAGGGCAAACCCGTCGGCATTTTGGGCATCAACTTTGACATTACGCTTATGAAGGCTTTTGAGCGTTCGCTCGATGCCTTTACCGGCACCGGCGGCACGGGCTATACCGAGCCCGAGCCCATTACCAAGAACATCGGCGACCTGCTCGAGGACCTGCTGCACGAGTGCGAGCAGTTTGTGGGCAAGCCCGCGGCACTCATGACCAAAGACGAGCGCATTCGTGCCATTGGCTACCTCGACCGTCGCGGCGCCTTCCTCATTTCCAAGTCGAGCGAGCGCGCCTGCGAGTTCTTTGGCATCTCCAAGTACAGCTTCTATAGCTACCTCAATGAGGCCAAGGCGGCGGCCGGCGACAAGTAGGCACTCGCCTGGATTGCCCCTCCCCTTTTGGGCGCGAGTTCTGGAAAGCGCGAATCCAAGACCGAGCAGCTTGGGAAGTTCCATATAATCGATGTCATTAGTATTTCGAAAGGATGGGACAGAATGGCGTTGAGCAAGGCATCATGCACCGGTCGCGGATTGATTCCGGCAATTGGTGGACATGTGCACCGCATGTTCGATGAGAGTGAAGACGACCTGTTTTCGCTGAGCCTTGACGACGTGATGGATGATCGCCCGTGGACCGCCGACGAACTCATGGGCGGCGGGGCTCGCCCGTCAAACCCCAATCCCGCACTTGCGCCTAAGACCGCATCTGCGCCGACTCCTGCGCAGTCGGTTGTTTCGACGCCCGCACCCACTTCGGCGCCCACGCCCGCTCCCCGCCCCGCAAGCGACCCGTCCGAGACGGCGGCATTTCTCGCTGCAGCGACGCAGGGCAAATCGGCCGACAGCACTGTTATGTACAGCGCCCAGCAGTTGCCTGTTCCTGCGGCACGCAAGCCTCCGGTCGCAAGGCTCGATGAGCCCGTTGCCCATCAGGTTGCCTACGATTCCTGGGCTGCAGCCGATCTGGATGAGACCTCTACCGGCATGCCGGCGCTCGACGTTCCAGTTAACCCGCTTTTTGCCGCCAACACGAGCGCCGCGGACTATGAGGGCGGTGCGGCATATTCCGATTATTCCGATGGCTATGCTGGCAACGGTCGCATCGAGACAGAGGATTATGGCACCGCATCGAGCGATTATCTCAACGATCCGTACGCTGCCACGCCTGCACCGGAATATGACCCGGAGGCCGCGTCCGCACCGGCGTATACCAAAAGCACGGGCGAAGAGCGCTTCGCCGATTATTACGCCGAGGAAAAGGCGCTGCGTCTCTCGGAATTTCCGCAGGCAGTCAAGGTTGCCTTTATCGCCATTGTCATTGCCCTGCTCGGTGTCATTGCGTTTGAGGGATTCCAGCTGTTCCGCGGCCCCACCCAAGCGGAGTCGGAGACCCAGCAAAAAGAGGACGATAACCAGTACCTGGACATCAACACCCTCAAGGGCGACCCCAACGACG
>CATWCP010000119.1 GCA_958349325.1 uncultured Collinsella sp. | reverse complement strand
ATGCTGCAGGGTCAGGCTGACGGCACGCTGCGTCTTGAGTACGTGAGCGTCGACTCCGATGTTAAGGTTGGCGACATCATCGTGACCTCGGGCATTGGCGGCGTGTTCCCCAAGGGTCTACCGCTCGGCACCGTCTCGTCGGTTGAGAAATCGGCAAACGACGTGTACTACACCATTGTGGTGCGCGCTCAGACCACGGCCGAGAACAACGAGGAAGTGCTGGTCATCACCTCGCTGACCGACGAACAGTCGGCCTCGGATGAGGACGTGAGCACGGCCAACAGCACGCCGCAGGGAACGTCGCGCGATGCTGCGACCAAGACGAAGGACGAGAGCTCGGATGACAGTTCCGACACGTCCGAGACGACCGATTCCGGCTTGAGCGAATAGGGGGCATGTCCATGGATCTACACGAGCAGGGGATGAGCTCCCGCACGTTTGTAATCGCCGCCATCGTGTGCGTGCTGCTGCAGGCAGGCCTGGCACCGCAGATCTCCATTGCGGGCGGTCGCGTCAACTTCATGATTATCTTGGTGTGCCTAGGCGTGTTCTCGGGCGACCCGACCCGTGCCGTCGTGTGCGGTTTTTGCAGCGGCTTGTTTTATGACCTGTCCGCTGCCGTGCCGGTGGGCGTTATGTCGCTCCTGCTGACCGTGGGTTCTTTTGCCCTGGTGCACAGCGCCGTCGGTCAGACGGGCGGTACCCCGAGTGCGCGCGGCGTCACTGTGGGCGCCTTCGCGCTCGTCATTAATGTGATCTACAGCATCATCTTGCTGTTTATGGGTTTGGAGACGAGCTTTGTCGTGGCGATCTTCGGCCATGCGCTGCCGTCCTCGATCCTGACGGGTCTGGTTGCCATTCCGTTTTTGATGTCCGGCGTCGTGCCGCAGTCCGGCTATGGATTCTCCGCACGTGGCGGACGCCAGACGGGTATGCGCTTTAAGCCCAAGACCCGCAAGCTCAAATAGGGGAGGCCCGTAGATGTCTTCCCAGTTGACGGTTATTATCGCCGGTATCGTGCTGGTTGTGGCCATCGTGGTCGCGCTGGTCATCATGCGTCGTGGCGATTCCCGTTTTACCTACGATACGCAGCATGGAACGGCCCCGCGCGCCACCGAGGGCGAGGGCAATACCGCGGCGACCGCCTTTAAGGGCCGCTTTTCCATCCTCACCACGGGTGTGGGCGCGATGTTTGCGGCGCTCGCCGTCAAGCTGTGGGGCATGCAGATGGTCTCGTCGGACTATTACGAGAAGCAGGCTAATAGCAATCAGACTCGCACCGTTACCACTCCCGCTGTGCGCGGCCGCATCCTCGACCGCAATGGCGTGGCGCTTGTCCAGAACCGTCCCTCACTTGCTGTCGTGGCCTACCGCGACCTTGCCGAGGATGAGGTTCTGGTTCGCCATCTTGCCAACGTGCTTGGAATGCCTTACGTGGCGGTCCTTCGCAATATCCAGGACAATACAGAGGGCGCTCAGAGCCTGCATACCATCGCGACGGACGTCCGTCGCTCCACGGTTGCCTATATCAAGGAACACGCCGGCGAGTTCCCGGGCGTCAAGATTGCCGAGCGTACCGAGCGCCAGTATCCATATGGCGAGACGGCATGCCATATCTTGGGCTATACCGGCACCATTACCTCCGAGCAGCTCGAGGCCCAGAATAAGAAAACCTCTGGCGATGATGATGCTTCTGCTGGCAAGATTACGTACCAGTCGGGCGATATCGTGGGGCAGGCGGGCGTTGAGAGCTACTACGAAAACCTGCTGCAGGGTATTCGTGGCGAGCAGACCGTCAAGGTCGATGCCTCGGGCAACGTGACCGGTCAGGCCGGCGCCGTGCCCGCGAAGGCCGGCTCTGACATTAAGCTCACGCTCGACCTTAAGATCCAGCAGGCCTGCGAGACGGCGCTGGCGAGCGCTATCGAGCTTGCCAAGACCACTGGCTACAGCAATGCCGGCAACGGCGCTGTAGTGTGTCTCGATCCCAACAATGGCGAGATCCTGGGCATGGCGAGCCAGCCCAAGTTCGATCCGTCCGTCTTTATCGGCGGCGTCTCAAATGACGTGTGGACCGAGCTCAATGATGACAAGGGTTCGCACCCGCTGCTCAACCGCGCCATTAGCGGACAGTACATGTCGGCCTCGACCATCAAGCCGCTCTCGGCGCTGGCCGGTCTTGAGTTTGGAACCTACACGTCGGGGCAGACGACCAACTGCACGGGTTATTGGACGGGTCTGGGCAAGTCGTGGGGCAAGTACTGCTGGCTGCATTCCGGCCACGGCACCATGACGCTGCAGTCGGGAATCGCCAACTCGTGCGACCCTGTCTTCTACGACATGGGCAAGGCGTTCTTTTATGACGAGCAACATCCCGAGGGTCTGCAGGAGGTCTTTCGTCGCTGGGGTCTAGGCAAGACCTGCGGTATCGATCTGCCGAGTGAGGGCGCGGGCCGTATTCCCGATGCCAAGTGGAAAGAGTCGTACTTCACCGACGCCTCTGCCGAGGACCGCAAGTGGAATGCCGGCGATATGACCAACATCGCCATCGGCCAGGGCGACATCCTGGTGACGCCCCTGCAGATGGCGTGTGCCTATATGGGTCTTGCCAACGGCGGCAAACAGTACGTGCCTCACGTGTTTTTGTCTGCCGTGTCGCGCGATGGCGACGGCGATGCCTATAAGTACAACGGCAAGGGCAAGAAGAAGCGCCTGGAGGCCAAGATCAACAGCGATTCGGATTTGGCTCTTGTTCGCAACGGTATGCACGACGTGATTTACACGGCATCGACGTCCCTGGCGGCGCACTTTGGCACCCTGACGCCGCAGGTATACGGCAAGTCGGGCACGGGCGAGAAAAGCGGCGAGGACGAATATGCGTGGTTCTGCGCCTATGCACCGGCCGATGATCCCAAGTATGTCATCGCTACTGTCCTGGAGCAGGGCGGCGGCGGCTCAGATACCGCGATGCATGTCGTGCGCGACGTGTTCGGCGTGATTTATGACGAGCCCGATACCTCTTCGGCCTCGGGCGATTCTTCGGTTCGATAGGAGGCTGCGATGGATTTTTCTCCGGCGGATCTGTTCCGTTCAACCAAGACCGGCTCTCGCAGCAGCCTGGACCGCGTCAACAAGCAACTTTCGGCCTCGCGCGGCACGTTTCGCCAAAAGGTGCATATCGGTGTGCTCGTGGCTACTGTGGCGCTCGTCGCCTACGGTGCCATCATTATCTGGTCGGCTTCGCAGTTTAAGGCCGATGCCTCGTTCTCACGCCATCTGCTGGGAATTGGCATCGGAGCGGTGCTGGCGGTGCTCGTCTGGCGAACCGACCTGCGCGGTATTTCCAATTTCTCGACGGCGTTGCTCGTCATCGACCTGATCGTGATTTTCTCGCCCAAGATTCCGGGTCTGTCCTATACGGGCGGTCTGGGCATGACGGGCTGGATCAAGATTCCCGGTATCGGCTTGACATTCCAGCCGGTTGAGCTTGCCAAGCTCATCACCATCTTCTTTATTGCTACGCTTGGCTCGCAGTATAACGGTCGCATCGATACCGTTCGCGACTACGTCAAGCTCTGCGGCATGCTGTC
>CATWCP010000118.1 GCA_958349325.1 uncultured Collinsella sp. | reverse complement strand
TGGCGGGTGAACGGCATGGGGCATGCCCGGCCTGCAAAAAAAGAGGGGCGCTGCGGCCTCGTCGGGCTGTGGCAAGAGAAGGGACAACCATGATTCTCAACGGACCGGGGATTAGCTACACCGAGCCCGACATCGGTTCGGAGTTCGTGCCGCCGCTGCCGGAGCATCCGCGCGAGGCCATCGTCAAGCTGTGCGAGCACTGCACCAACCGTCTGCTGCATCGCGACGAGCTGTTGGGCTACGAGTACTGGTCGTTTGCCGAGGCCGCGACCGACGAGCAGGCCGAAGTGCTCTGCAAGATGAAGATGCGCCGTCCCTATACGCTGCCCGAGATGGCCAAGCTCACCGGCATGCCCGAGGCCGATATCGAGAAGATGCTCGACGACATGAGCTACACGGGTCTGCTCGAGTACAACTGGGAAAACCCCGAGCGCGCCAAGCAGTGGGTGCTGCCCATGCTGGTGCCGGGTTCCGCTGAGTTCCTCAACATGCGCGTGAGCCAGCTCGAGGAGCACCCGGTCTATGCCAAGTTCTTTGAGCAGGCGTCCAAGGGACCGCTGTCCAAGGCCACGCCGATGGTGCCGCCCGGAGGCGCCGGTATCGGCATGCATGTCATTCCGGTCGAGAAGGCTATCGATGCTTCGAGCACCTCGGTGCCGATCGAGCATATCGAGCATTGGCTCGACAAATACGATGGCAAATATGCCGCTAGCACCTGCAGCTGCCGCGCGAGCCGTCGCGTGATGGGTGAGGGCTGCGCCGACGACCCGGCCGATTGGTGTATCGCCGTGGGTGATATGGCCGACTACGTGGTCGAAACCGATCGTGGCCATTACGTGACCCGCGACGAGGTTTACGACATCCTGCGCCAGGCCGAGGACAACGGCTTTGTGCACCAGATCACCAATATCGACGGCGAGAACAAGATCTTCGCCATCTGCAACTGCAACGTCAACGTGTGCTACGCCCTGCGCACCTCGCAGCTGTTCAACACGCCCAACCTGTCGCGCTCGGCCTATGTCGCCAAGGTCGAGAAGGACAAGTGCGTGGCCTGCGGTCGCTGCGTTGAGGTGTGTCCGGCCGGCGCCGCCAAGCTGGGCCAGAAGCTCTGCAGCAAAAAGGCCGGCGGACAGGTGCCCGAGTATCCGCGCCAGGAGCTGCCCGATGCCACCAAGTGGGACCACACCAAGTGGTCGCCCAACTACCGCAACGACAACCGTATCGAGACGCATGAGTCCGGCACCGCTCCCTGCAAGACGGCCTGCCCTGCGCACGTTGCCGTTCAGGGCTATTTGAAGCTCGCGGCTCAGGGTCGCTATGACGAGGCCCTAGCACTCATTAAGCGCGAGAACCCGCTGCCCGCTATCTGCGGCCGTGTGTGCAACCGCCGCTGCGAGGACGCCTGCACCCGCGGCCGTGTGGACGCCGCCGTGGCCATCGACGAGGTCAAGAAGTTTATCGCCCAGCGCGATCTGGACGCCGCGACCCGCTACGTCCCGCCTGTGGTGACGCCGACGCGTGCTGGCGGCTTCGATCAGAAGATCGCCATCATCGGTGCCGGCCCGGCCGGTCTGTCCTGTGCCTTCTATCTGGCCGAGAAGGGCTACAAGCCCGTCGTGTTCGAGAAGAACGAGCGCCCGGGCGGCATGCTCACCTACGGCATTCCCAGCTTTAAGCTGCAGAAGGACGTCATTGAGGCCGAAGTCGAGGTTATTCGCCTGATGGGTGCCGAGTTCCGCTATGGCGTGGAGGTCGGTCGTGATGTGACGCTCGACGAGCTGCGCGAGCAGGGCTTTAAGGCCTTCTACGTTGCTATTGGCTGCCAGGGCGGCCGCCTTGCCGGTATTCCGGGCGAGGATGCCGAGGACGTGACCGTGGCCGTCGACTTCCTTCGCGAGGTTAACAGCGGCAAGATCGATACCCTGTCCGGCCGCACCATTGTGGTGGGCGGCGGCAACGTGGCCATCGACGTTGCCCGCAACGCCTGCCGTCTGGGCTCTGAGCACGTTGAGATGTTCTGCCTGGAGAGCGAGGTCCAGATGCCCGCCAGCGAGGAGGAACGTCGCGAGGCCGTTGAGGACGGCGCTCACATCAGCTGCGGTTGGGGCCCCAAGGAGATTCACCTGGACGAGGCCGGTCGTGTGTGCGGTATCACCTTCAAGCGCTGCACGCGTGTCTTTGACGACGAGGGCCGTTTTGCGCCCGAGTACGACGAGAACGATCTGCGCCGTGTCGATGCCGACCGTGTCGTCATGTCGATTGGCCAGTCCATTGTGTGGGGCGACCTGCTGGCTGGCTCCAAGGTGGAGCTCGGCCGCGGCCAGGGTGCCCTTGCCGATCCTCAGACCTATCAGACCGCCGAGCCCGACATCTTTGTAGGCGGCGACGTCTACACCGGTCCGAGCTTTGCCATCGACGCCATTGCCGCCGGTCACGAGGCCGCCGTGTCCATCCATCGCTTTGTGCAGCCGGGCTCCACGCTCACCATCGGCCGCAATCAGCGCCGCTACACCGCGCTCGACCGCGACGACGTTGTGCTCGAGAGCTACGACAACGCGAGCCGCGAGGTTGCGCATGTGGACCGCGAACGCGAGAAGGCTGCACCCTTTAGCGAGTACGTCGAGACCTTTACCGAGGAGCAGGTGCGCGCCGAGACCGCCCGCTGCCTGGGCTGCGGCGCCTCGATCGTCGACCCCAACAAGTGTATCGGCTGCGGCCTGTGCACCACCAAGTGCGCGTTCGATGCCATCCACCTGGATCGAGACCGCCCCGAGTGCTCAACGATGGTCAAATACGAGCAAAAGCTCCCAAGCCTGGGCAAGTACGCGCTCAAGCGCGCAATTAAAATCAAATTTGGGAAGAAGTAAGAGACCTAACAAGTAAGTGAACGGCGCAGAGGGCGGTTGGACAGCGAGCGGGTCCCAGGCGTGGCGAGGTGCCTTGAAAGAGGAGGGCATAGGGCTTTTGCCCATGCCCGACGATTGAAAGGTAGATCGCCCGTCTGGGACTCGCGCAGTGTCAAGCCGACCGCCGTTCGTTAGAACGGCGGAAGGAATTAAAAGTGCACGAGCTCGGAATCGTCTATCACATTATTCGCGATGTTGAGAATGTGGCGCGCGCTCATGGCGTGCGTCGCGTTTCGAGCGTGACGTTGCTGTTGGGCGAGGTCTCGGGCGTCGTTCCCGACTTGCTGCTCGACGCTTGGCGCTGGGCAGCAGATAAAAAGCCTATCGCGCAGGGTGCGGAGCTTATCGTGGAGCCCGTCGAGGCCGTGACACGTTGCGAGGCGTGCGGCTGCGACTACGCGACGGTCGAGCACGGCAAGACCTGTCCCCATTGCGGTAGCGGCGAGACCTATTTGCTGCAGGGCCAAGAGGTCATGATCAAACAGATCGAGACCCCCGACGAGGACCCGGCAGGCGCTGCTCCTGATGGCCTCTCCGACGCCCCCGATGCCGTCGACGCCGCCAACCCCCTCCACATCGCCTAGGATTCCCTATAAGTTGCGGTGAAATAGTTCCTAAATTCAGCCTTCTGGCTCTTAAACAAGAACTATTCCAGCGCAACTATTTTGAGTGGTTTCATAGAACATAAGTCACGAAAATAGTCAAGCCATGTCTGTTTAAACAAAATAGCGGCAGTACAAGCGCATTCGCGCTTGCCTAAAATCGATATTAATGAACAGCCTGCTTGTATCTGTAAAATGCATGGCTTGATGAGCGACGCCTTGTCGTGTAATGAGTCAAAAAGCAGTAACGTAATCAA
>CATWCP010000117.1 GCA_958349325.1 uncultured Collinsella sp. | reverse complement strand
TGTTTGTTGAATATCCCAAGTGCTCGACCTGTAAGAAGGCCAAGGCATGGCTGGACGAACATGGGGTAGAGTATATCGATCGTGATATCGTTTTGGACAATCCCACGGCTGATAAGCTTGCGACCTGGATTGCTCGTTCGGGGCTGCCGGTGCGGCGCTTCTTTAATTCGTCGGGCATGAAATATCGAGAGCTGGGCCTGAAGGCGCGTCTGGATGCGGGCATGACGGATCAGGAGTGCTACGAGCTGCTGGCGACCGACGGCATGCTGGTCAAGCGTCCGCTGCTGGTGGGCGACGACTTTGCGATTCCTGGGTTTAAGGAAGCGGCCTGGACCGAGGTGCTGCTGTAGTGGCTGCGGAAAGTGCGTCCCGGAATTCGCTTCCAGAATGGGATGCACTTTCCCAAAGTGGCCGGTTGCGGAAAGCACGTCCCATTCTGAGCTTCGATTGTGGGACACGGTTTCCGGTTGAGGGCTCGACGGGAAAGTGGGGACCAGTTTGAGCTTGAAATCTGGGACGCACTTTCCGCCGGCGGGCCTGCCCCAGTCAGTCCGCCAGCTGTGCCCATTCGTGCGGATCGTAGACCTTTACGTGTTTGTTGGGCTTGCCGCTCCAGTACTCCTCGTCCATAAAGGGCAGATATGCCTGAACGCCGGGGCAGATAAAGGGAATCCGCTGCTGTTGCAGTCGCTCGCGCTGGCGCTGCTCCAGGTGCGCCTCGGATATGACGGTCGGCATACCGGACAACTCGACGAGGCTTGCCTGGATTCGCTTAAGGTCGGGGAGTCCCGCGTGCCATGACATCCGCATGATCAAAAAGGATGCACGGCGGTATTTTGCCTGCACCACAGTAATGGCGGGGCGCAGTGTGGGATGGATTTTGTCCCGTTCGGGCCAAAGGTCGGCAGTGATCTCAAGGCCCAGGGTCTCCCATAGGTAATCAAGCTCTTCGTCCATGGCGCCTCGATATCTACGCGATCATTGATACTTCGATTGTGTTGCCTGGTGCTATCGTTTTCGCGGTAGAATCTGCCAACGGTTGACGGCTACCGCTCGCGGCGTTTTGCCCTTCGTGTACAGCGGTCGGCTTCACAGGTCCTTCACGGGTTGGACTAAATTAGGCCAATTTGACTGAATTTCAAAAAAGTCAAAATTGGGGCTTGCGTCACGGCGAGACTTCCCGTATATTTCTTTCTTGCGCAAAGGCACAGCCGAGCGCAGCGATGCAGTCATTGGGATGTCGTCTAATGGCAGGACAGCGGATTCTGGTTCCGTCAATGGGGGTTCGACTCCCTCCATCCCAGCCATTGCATTTGCTACATATGGCCCGTTCGTCTAGCGGTTTAGGACGCCGCCCTCTCAAGGCGGAGATCACCAGTTCGAATCTGGTACGGGCTACCAAAATTGAACGCCCGGGCCTCGTAAGAGACCCGGGTTTTGTGTATTGACCGTATATACGGCGCCTGCCGTGTTTCGCTCAGATCGAGGAGTAGCCATGGATCTGCCCATCAGCTTGCAAGACATCACGTATGCCGAGAACTATCTGGCGCAGGGCGACCTGGCTACGGCGACGCCGCTGCTGGAGCGTCTGGTGGAGCTCGCCGAGGAGTATATCGACGCTGAGTGCAAGACGGAGGAGAAGCGCCAATACTTTAGCTTCGATAGCAAGTTTGAGCGCTTGGCCTATCGCCGCGTGGAGAAGGATCCGCGCGAGCTCTTGCAGGTCGAGGTGCCGTTTGACCGCCTGTACTCTGATATGGCGTTTGCCTACATTCGCCAGCAGGATTATGTGAGCGCTCGTAATGCCCTGATGCAGGCTGTGCGTTGGGACCCCATGAACTGCAACTATCGCCTGGATCTGGCCGAGCTGTTCCGCGCACTCGAGGACAAGCAGGAATGGGCATCGCTCTCGTTCTCGGTGCTGGAGCGTGCAAGCGATGGCAAGTGCGCCGCCCGCGCTTACGCCAATCTAGGTCAGTACTTCTTGGAGCCCGAGACCGAGAACGTTTCGGCTGCCGTGGGCTGCGCGCGTCTGGCGCTGCGCCTGGCGCCCAACGATGCGCATACGACGCGCCTGCTCAACAAGATCCATACTACCTATCCGGATGCCGCCGAGGAGAGCGACGAGCACGTGATGGGCGAGCTGGCGTTGCAAGGCGTGCCGACCTCGCCTTCGGCCGAGATTGCCATCTGCCTGATTATGTGCGCGACCGATGCTGCAAGCGACGGCGACAAGCAGGAGGCGACGCGCCTGACGGTGCGTGCTCGCGACTTGGTGGGCGAGGAAGCCTGCGCGGCGATTATCAAACTGGTGCGCGAGAGCGATGCTGAGCTCAATGCCGAGCGCAAGGCAAAGCGCGAGGCTGCGGGCTCAAACGCCGATGGCGCCAAGGAGGCCGGCGATGCCCAGTAAGCGCGAGCGCAAACTCATTTCCAAGAATCGCTCGGCACATCACGAGTACTTTATCGATGAGACCTTTGAGTGCGGCATTGAACTGAGCGGCACCGAGGTCAAGTCGATTCGCGAGCGCGCCTGCCAGATCACCGATACCTTCGCGCTGATCCGCGGCGGGGAGTGCTGGCTCGTCGGCCTGCATATCCACCCTTATAGCCATGGTGGCGTGTGGAATCGCGATCCCGACCGTCGGCGTCGTCTGCTGCTGCACCGCAAGGAGATCGACTTTCTTGACGGCAAACTTCGCAACCGTGGTTATGCGCTGGTTCCGTTGGAGCTCTACTTTAATACCGACGGCCGCGTAAAGCTGCTGCTGGGTCTGGGTCGCGGCAAGAAGCTCTACGACAAGCGCGAGGACATGGCCAAGCGTGATGTCCAACGCGAGATCGACCGCGCCCTTAAGGAACGCAACCGCTAGGCACTCTGTATAAGTTGCGGTGGAATACGGACTGTTTTGCCTATTTGAGGGGCTATTCAGTCCCTATTTCACCGCAACTGCGGGCGTCTCATCTTTCTTACTGTTCTGACACATATGTCTCAAAGGCGGCGTCCGTTATGGGTGCCGCCTTTTTTGTGGGTACATACATTCATGAGGTTCCAACCCGAGCTAGGGGAGTGATCGTTATGGACAAAACTGCGTTCTTTACCATGCCGAGCGGTCTGTACGTGGTGAGCGCTGCGGCAGACGGGTTGCGCGCCGGCTGCGTCATCAACACTGCGGTGCAGGTGACGTCCATGCCGCCGCGTATTTCGGTTGCCGTGAACAAGGACAATGTCACCTCGGGCGTCATCGCATCGGCCAAAGCGTTCGCGCTGACCGTGATCGATCAGACCGCCGACATGCTCTACATCGGTAACTTTGGGTTCCGCACCAGCAGCGATTATGACAAGTTTGCCAAATACGAGACCCGCGAGACGGCTCTGGGCATGCCCTATGTGCCTGAGCACGCGGCGGCCCTGTTTAGCTGCCGTTTGATCGACACTGTGGATGTGGGCACGCATCTGCTGTTTATTGGCGAGGTCGAGGATACCGAGCGCCTGAGCGACGAGACGCCGCTGACGTACGACTACTATCACGAGGTGCTAAAGGGCAAGACGCCGCCCAAAGCCTCGTCGTATCAAGGCTAGAAATGTTCTAAAAATACTTGCATTATGTTATTGAGAATATATACTAATAAGAAAGTACACCAGCAGTCACGTTCGAGAGGAGAACATCATGGCTGAGGAAAAGAAGACGTATAAGTTTGTGTGCACCGTTTGCGGTTACGAGGTTGAGGTCGACACGCCCGAGCTGCCCGAGGATTACGTGTGCCCGGTGTGCGGCGT
>CATWCP010000116.1 GCA_958349325.1 uncultured Collinsella sp. | reverse complement strand
CCCTCGTCGTTGACGGTCAGCTCGACATGCTTCTCGGGGAAGTCGGCAAGCTGGCCCTCCTTGAATACGCGGTCGAACTCGGCCTGAGCCTCGTCGCCGGCGCCGGCGCCGTGGTAGGTGTCGCACAGGTCGCGGCCCAGAGCGCGCTTGAGCTCGTAGGGGTCGGCAGAGCCGTCGGCCAGAGCAGCGTCGATCTTGTCGACCTCGGCCGGGGTGAGCGAGCTGGCCAGACGATAGTACTTGCCGATCATCTCGTCGGGGATGGACATGGTCTTGCCGAACATATCCTTGGGCGCGTCGGTCAGGCCGATGTAGTTGCCATAGGACTTGGACATCTTGCGCACGCCATCGGTGCCCTCGAGCAGCGGCATGGTGAGCGCGATCTGCGGCTCCATGCCCATCTTCTCCATGAGCTCGCGGCCGGCGAGCAGGTTGAAGAGCTGGTCGGTGCCGCCCATCTCCACGTCGGCCTTGATCTGCACGGAGTCGAAAGCCTGCATCACGGGATACAGGAACTCATGCAGGGCGATCGGCGTCTGGGACTGGTAGCGCTTGGTAAAGTCGTCGCGCTCGAGGATGCGGGCGACGGTGAACTTGGAGCACACCTGCAGCAGGCCGGCCAGGTCCATCGAAAGGATCCAGTCGCCGTTGTGCACGATGGTGGTCTTCTCGGGATCCAGGATCTTCATGGCCTGGCTCACATAGGTCTCGGCATTGGCCTCGATCTGCTCCTGCGAAAGCTGCGGACGGGTGGAGTTCTTGCCCGAGGGATCGCCAATCAGCGCGGTACCGTTGCCGATGATGAGGGTGACGTTGTGGCCCAGGTCCTGGAACTGACGCATCTTGCGCAGCGGCACGGCGTGGCCCAGGTGCAGGTCGGGGCTGGTGGGGTCGACGCCGAGCTTGATGTTGAGGGGCTCGCCCTTCTCAAGCTTCTTGCGAAGGTCGGCCTCGGGAACGATCTGCGCGGCGCCCGAGGTGATGATACGCATTTGCTCGTCAACAGACAGCATTGGGTATCCTCCTTTTGCTATAGCACCCTCGCCGAAAACGGCGGTGCTGGAAGTCCATAAACTCTCTTATGATAACAAACTGACGCGACGCGGCACCTACGACAGGAAAATCCTCGTCCTGCCGCATGCGTCAATGGCAACTGGCAGACGTGTACCGCCACGCTCGACCAGATAGCGTACCTGCCGACGACGCAAGCAGTCGCGGCAACGGACCTGTCCCGTCGCATCGGTGGCGCAGACGCCCTCGGCGGTCAGCAGGCAGTGCTCGCACACCATAAGCTCGGGACGGTCGGCGTCGACCGGACCCAAGACGCCGGGTTCAGCAGCCAGTTCGGCAATACGCTCCGCATCATTGCCGAGCAACTCGGCCGGCAAGTACACCCGCCCCGCACCGAATCCGCGCAGCCAGGTAAGCGTGGCCCGATTCGCGCAGAACACCGGCGCCGCCACGTCAAACGTCACGCCCAGCTCGCGAGCGATCGCCACCTGCCCCAGGTTGCGGCAGACGATGCGCCCGGCACGCTGCATCAGTGAGCGGGTCCAGTCAGCGTCACCCGTGCGGCACACCTCGTCAAGCACCACAACGGCGTCGGACAAATCGAGTTCTCCGCGCGGGTCGGCATCCATCAGCTGCCAAGCAAAAACCATGCGAGTGGGAACCGCGCACTCCACCAACTCCGTCGACGCACCGCCATCCACCGCAACGCCCTCAAAGGGCAGCACCTCAACGGCACGCGCAACGGGCGCAATCGCATCCGCCTCGGCCCGCATGCGCTCCAACACCGCCGCCGTCTGATCCAACACGCCGGCACTGCGAATCAGGTACACCTCGCAGCCCGTGTCCACCTTACGCTTGCAATGCACGACGACGCGCTTCCCCGCTGCGGCATCCACCGGGCAGGGCACCTGCGGCCAGCGCTTGGGCACATCGGGACGCGCGTCGACACCCGGATAAAACCGGATCTCGAGCATGTCACCCGCCGCCACGGCGGCGTCGAACTCAACGGTCACCTCTTCGTGGCCCACAGCGACCAAGCGTCCCACGCGCACGCCCTGGTTAATTGCGCGCTCAAAGCTCATCAGCTCGGCACCCGAACGCCCTCGCAGGTACGCATCGGTAAACCCACGGTTAAACGACCTTCCCAGCTCGCGTTCAAGCTCTTCCACGGCACCGGGGTCCCACGCGTCGTCGCGCAGCATATCGAGCGCCCGGCGCCACACCCGCACCACATTGAATACGTAATCGGGGTTCTTCATGCGCCCCTCGATCTTGAGCGACGCCACGCCGGCATCTACAAGCTCGGGCAGATGCGCAATACCCAGATAGTCACGCGGACACAGCAGGCGATCTCCCTCGACGGCGACAACGCTCTGTCCAGCCTCGTCCACCAGGTCGTACGCCAGACGGCACGGCTGCGTGCAGTCGCCGCGCATCGCCGAGCGCCCACGCCGCAGGGCCGAGAACTCGCACGCCCCCGAATAGCCGATGCAAATCGCACCGTGGCAGAATACCTCGATGGGCACGCCCGTGGCACATAGCGCCGCAATCTCGTCGACCGTCAGCTCGCGCGCCGTCGTCACACGCTCGACCCCCAGCTCATCGGCGGCAAGCCGCACGGCGCCTTCGCTATGAACGCCCGCCTGCGTGGACAGGTGAATCTCGACCCCGGGAATCGCCGCGCTCAGCGCGCAGGCCAACCCGGCATCGGCGACAATCAGAGCATCGGCGCCCAGCTCCAGTGCATGAGCTCCCAACGCCACCGCGTCGGACAACTCATCGTCAAACACGAACACGTTGAGCGTCACGTACACGCGCACGCCATGGGCATGCGCCACGGCGCAGCCGCGCGCAAACTCGTCATCCGTAAAGCCATGCGCGCTCACGCGGGCGTTAAAGCCGCCCAACCCCGCATAGATGGCATCGGCACCCGCGGCGATGGCCGCAAGCATCTGGTCGAGTCCGCCCGCCGGCGCCAGCAGCTCGGGCAGCGCCGCACCGGCAGCATCCAATCCAGTCTCGTATTGTCCGCTCGGCCCCATCGCCCGAATCGCCATCGGCAAACTCCTTACCAAGGTATGCATTCACTCTGAAAAATGCCGTCTTCCAGCATACACGAGGCCTCGCGCGCCCTGTTTGGTTTATCGTGTAATAACTTATGTCCATCCTGCCTCGACGGCACATCCGCCGCCCGGCACGACATACCTGGAGGTCAATATATGGGTCCTCGCCAACGACAGGGACGCAGCCGTTCAAAGACGCATGCTCTGCCCATAATCCTGCTCTCATTTTTAGGCTTTCTGCTGATTGCGGGCGTGGCATTTGGCATCGGCATGGTCGGCAACGTCAACCGCTGGCTGTCCGATCTGCCCGACTACACCGACGCCAACGCGTATCTGGTGAGCGAGCCCACCGAGATCGTCGACTGCAACGGCAACAAGATCGCGAGCTTCTACACGCAAAACCGCAAGTCCATCACCAAGGACGAGGTCTCCCCCTACGTGCTGCAGGGCACCGTTGACGTCGAGGACGAGCGCTTCTACGAGCACGGCGGTATCGACCTGTGGGGTATCGCGCGTGCTGCGGTGGCAACCCTCGGCGGCGGGCACGAAGGCGCCTCGACTATCACCCAGCAGCTGGTGCGCAACACCATCCTGCAGGAGGAGCAGTTCGACTCGACCATCGAGCGTAAGGTGCGCGAGGCCTACATCGCCGTCAAGATGGAGGATATGTACTCCAAAGACGAGATCCTCATGATGTACCTCAACACCATCTATTACGGCCACGGCGCCTA
>CATWCP010000115.1 GCA_958349325.1 uncultured Collinsella sp. | reverse complement strand
CGAGCAACTCCGGCCTCCCCTCTTCAATATAGAGACGCGTCACATCGAGCGCACGACGATACAGAGGAACGATGCGCTCCTTGCTTCCCTTGCCCCACAGGCGCAGCGTGCGCTCGGACCATGAGATGGATTCCACATTGAGTGCTGCGAGTTCAGAGATACGGGCGCCGGATGCATAGAGCAGCTCGAGCATCGCTGCATCGCGCAGTCCCGCGGGCGTTGAGGTATCAGGCGTCTTGAGCAGCGCCTCGACCTGCTGGGTCGTAAGGACGCCCGGCAGGTCACGCGGCAGCTTGGGCGATGCGATCGCCGAGACCGCATCGCCCTCGACAATCCCCTCGGCAGCCATCCAGCGATAGAGCGAGCGAATGGCAGACAGATGCGCCGCAAGGGTTCGGGGAGCCACCTGCTCACGCGAAAGCTCAGCAAGATAGCGACGAATGGTGCGCACGTCGGCAGCGAAAGCATCAATATCCTCGCGCTCGCACCAGGCAGCAAAGCGCTCCAGCCTCGAGCCATAGGCCGTCACCGTGTTGGGAGAAAGCCCCTCAACGCGTGCGATATAGGCGATAAACGAGTCGACGGTGTCGTACAGGTCAAAGGCTATGACCGGTCGCCTCCAAACAAGTCGGAACGCGTGGCCAAGTAGGCATCGAGGGCCTCGAGCGCACGGTCCGCATAGGCCTGGTAGCGGTCGCGCTTGCTGCGGCGCTTACCATCCTCGAGTGGCGGCACCAGGCCAAAGTTGACATGCATGGGCTGATAGCCCACGGTGGCAGGATCGGTCGCATAGCCCACGAGCGCACCCAGGGCGCCCACACGCGGCAACTCGACGCCCGCGGCACCGATAGCCTCGGCATAGGTGTTGAGCGCCGCGAGCAGACCTGTCGCCACGGCTTCCATGTACCCCTCGGTGCCGGTGATCTGACCGGCCAGGCGCACACCGGTACCGGGCACGGCAAAGGTGCCATCGAGCACATGCGGGGCGTCGACAAAGGTATTGCGGTGCATGACACCGTAGCGGAAGAACTCAGCGTTCTCCAGGCCCGGCACCATATGGAAGACGCGCTTCTGCTCGCCAAAGGTCAAGTTGGTCTGGAAGCCCACCAGGTTATAGGCGGTCTTCTCCTTGTTCTCGGCACGCAGCTGAATCGCCGCCCAGGGGCGACGTCCGGTACGCGGGTCGGTGAGGCCGACGGGCTTCATGGCGCCAAAGCGAATGGCGTCCTTGCCGGTGCGCGCAACTTCCTCGGCAGGCTGGCAAGCCTGGAACAGATCGCCGCCCTCAAAGTCTTTGAGCACCACGCGGTCGGCCGTGGTAAGCGCCTCGATAAAGGCCTCGTACTCCTCCTTATTGAGCGGAGCGTTGAGATAGTCGCCGCCCCCCTGCTCCTCGTAGCGCGACTGCGAGAACAGCACGTCCATATCGAGCGTGGAGGCATCGACGATCGGCGCCGCCGCATCAAAGAATGCCAGGGCATCGCCACCGACGAGCTTCATAACCTCTTCACTCAGCGCCGGTGAACACAGCGGGCCCGCGGCAATGACCACGTGACCCTCGGGAATCTGCGTGACCTCGCCGTGCACGACCTCGATATTGGGACGAGCGGCAACCTCGGCCTCGACAAGCTCGGAAAACTTGACGCGGTCGACCGCCAGGGCACCGCCGGCGGGAACAGCCGCGCAATGGGCGCAATCGAGCAGGACTGAACCCATGCGCTCAAGCTCGGCCTTCAGCAAACCAGCCGCGGAATCCGGACGGGTCGACTTAAACGAATTGGAGCAGACGAGCTCTGCCAGGTGATCGGTATGGTGAGCCGGGGAGCTCACCTGGGGGCGCATCTCGCACAGCTTTACGGCAAAACCGCGATCTGCCAGCTGGATCGCGCACTCCGAACCCGCCAGACCGCCACCGATAACTGTCACCTGATCGAACTGCATCTGCAAACACCTTTCTAATTGACACGTTTTCCATTGTGACCGAAGGGTGTCTGGGCGTGAAGGGCAAACTTGGAGGGCGCATACCTTCCATCCATCATGCGCTCGATAAGACCCTCGAGTTCAAGCGAACCCAAGAGTTTGAGTACGCCGACAGCATCGAGCGAGACGAGCGCCGCGATGTCGTCGACCTTGAGCGGAGAGGCGATGAGCGCATGCATCACGGTCTGCTGCGTTGGATCCAGGTCGGCAATGCCGGGAGCATCGGGGCGCGAGTAGCGCAGGGTTCCGTAGATGCGTGAGATAGCCATCTCGATAGATTCCTCGTCGATGATGCAGCAGGCACCGTTCGCAATGAGGTAATTCGTGCCACGCGACTCGGGCGATAGGATCGACCCCGGCACGGCAAGAAGTTCGCGCCCCAAATCCATAGCAGCCTCGGCTGTGGAAAACGTCCCAGAAGGCATACCCGCCTCGGATACAAAGAGGGCTTGCGACAGGGCCGCGATCACGCGATTGCGGCGCGGAAAGGCGAACTTGCGCGGACCCATGCCCCACGGAGAGATCGACACGACCGCGCCACCCGTATCGAGCGTGCGAGTAATAAGCCCCGCGCTCGAACGCGGGTAGACCACGTCGGCGCCCGTCCCCAGCACCACGACGTGTTTGCCGCCGGCGTTGACCGCAGCCCAACCCGAGGCCTGGTCACAACCGACCGCGCCGCCCGAAACTACCGTCACTCCCGCCTCGACCGCCACCTTTGCCGCAAGCTCTGCCACGGCAAGACCATACGGCGAGGCCTTACGCGCGCCGATGATGGAAAGCGCGGGCGTCGAAAGCACCTCGGGGTTGCCACACACATAGAGCGTCTGGGGTACATCAGAAAGCTCCAAAACGGTCTCGGGATACAATGCATCACCTGGATGCAGCTCAAAGGTCCCCTCGGCCATCATTGGTCCCTCCTCCCCTGGTACATCGCCGCCTCGAGCACGTGGTCCTGCGTCACTTGCTCGCTCTCGGCGACGTCAGCGATTGTACGCGCGATACGCACCAGGCGCACGATGCCACGCCCTGTGAGATGCGTGCGTTTGGATAGGCCGAGTACGCATTTCTCGGCAGCATCATCGAGCTCGAAGGTCGAAACGACGCCGTCAATGGACCGCGTCTCGTCATCCTCGGCCTCGGCATCCGCATCGTCCATACGGGACTCGCGCCAGGCGCGAAAGGCGCGACCGCGCACAACGTAGTCACGTAACTCGGCCGACGACATACCCTCCGCTCCCTCGATAATCACTTGGGGGTCGGGACGGGTCACATCGATCATCATGTCGATACGGTCAGCCAAAGGACCGCGCAGTTTAGACCGATAGCGCTCGACCATCGCCGCCGAGCAGCGACACGGCACCTCGCGATCGCCCAAAAAGCCGCAGGGGCAGGGATTGCTCGCAGCCAGCAGCTGAAAGCGCGACGGGAAGGTAAAAGCCCCGTCGACGCGTACGATCCTGACGTAGCCGCGCTCGATGGGCTGACGCAGCGTCTGCAGCACGCCAGTGGGAAACTCGGCAAGCTCGTCCAAAAAGAGCACGCCGCCATGGGCAAGGCTGATCTCACCCGGGTGCACCGGGCGCCCGCCGCCGATAAGGCCTGCGGTCGAAATACTGTGGTGGGGACTGCGGAAGGGGCGGTGCCCCGCCAACAAGCCATCAATGTTCTCACCCAAAACCGAATGGATGCACAGTGCCTCCTGCTGATCCTCAACGGAAAGCTCGGGCAGGATGCCGGTCATACGGCGTGCGAGCATCGTCTTGCCCGATCCCGGAGACCCGATCATGAGCAAGCCGAGTTCTCCTGCCGCCGCAAGCGCCATGCCGCGTTTAGCGACTTCCTGCCCCAGCACGTC
>CATWCP010000114.1 GCA_958349325.1 uncultured Collinsella sp. | reverse complement strand
CGCGCACGGTAAGCGGTGCGACAATACCGGCGCGCAGGCGCGGAAAGTAGCCACCCGTCTCGGTCGAGGCATCGCGCGAGAACACGCTTTGCTCGCCGCTGTTGATCACGTTGAGCGTAGTCCGCAGTACCACCGGGGTGCCCGCGGGGCATTTTGCCGAGTCCTCGCCCCAGCTCGCCAACACCTGCTTGCCGTCGGTAAAGCAGATGGCAGAGGCGATAGTTTCAGACAGGATGATCTTAGAGGCGCCCAAGGCAGCTTCGGGCGTAAGGCCGCGCGACGTATAGGCGAATATTTTTGAAGCGATGGCGAGCGTGCGGTCGGTTGCGCTCGATGTGAGGTCGTCGGGAACGACAAAGACGTACGAGAAGAAGAAGCACAGCATGACCAAGCCGGCAATGACAACAACGGCCGGAACGGGATTGGGATTATCGGTTAGATCCCAGATGAGCAGCAGGATAAGCAGCGGGACGACAATACCGAGCAAGATGGCTTGAACCACATGCTGGGCCGTACGAAAGACCTTGGTAGAGTTATAGCTCTTGCCCAGAATCAGCCTGTTTAAATCCACCGTCATCCCCTTTTATCTACCGCACCCATAGCAATAAAGAGGGCCGCAAGCGACCCTCTCCATTGCATTATGCAATCAAAAACTGTGTTTTACATCCAGTCATCGACAAACGGTATCTTAGGCGCTGTATTTGTTGGCCTCGCCAAAGGTGCCAGCCTCGACGATCCAGCCGTCCTTCATGATGACGTCCATGTTGTCGGTGTTGAGCACGTGGATGTCGGCGGCGACATCACCGTTGACGACCAGCAGGTCGGCGCACTTGCCGGCCTCGATGGAACCGGTCTCGTCCTCGATGTGGCACATCTTGGCACCGTTGAGGGTGGCGCAGGTGATGGTCTCGACCGGGGTGAAGCCGATCTTGTCGACGAACTCGTACATCTCCTCGATGGAGCAGGTGCCGTACGGGGTGACGAAGGAGAAGGAGTCGGAGCCGATCGTCATGACGACGCCGCGCTTCTTGGCCTCGCGCAGGCAGTCGTAGTTGCGCTGCAGTTCCTTCTCGACCAGGGTGCCCTCGTACTTGTCGTGCAGCTCGGGGACGTAGACGGGCGGATAGGTGGCGTACCAGGTGGGCAGGAAGGCGATCGTCGGGGTGAAGAAGGTGCCCTGCTCGGCCATGAGGTCCATGGTACGCTCATCGATATCGAAACCGTGAATCAGCTGCTCGCAGCCAAAGCGAACGGAATCGTAGGCAGCGGCGTGGTTGTTGTAGCAGTGGCTCCACACGGGGATACCGACCATCTTTGCCTCTTCGACCACGGCCTGGATCTCCTCGGAGCAATAGTGCTGGTCGCGACCGGAGTCCCAGCGCCAGATGCCGCCACCGGTAGCCCAGATCTTGATGGCATCGGGGTTCTCGCGCAGGCGACGACGGACGGCCTTGCGCAGATCCCAAGGACCGTCGACCTGGTCGCCCCAGGGGTGGGATTCCTTGTTGAGCTCCTGGGTGCAGTGGTGGGAATCACCGTGGCCGGCAACGCGGCAGAAGCCCAGGCCGGTGGCCAGAACGCGCGGGCCCTTGAAGACGCCCTTGTCGATGCAGTCGCGAATCTGGATACCAAAGCGGCCGATCTCGCAGACGGTGGTGAGGCCGTGGGTGAGGCAGTCGTAGGCCTGCTTGACGGCGACGGCCTGCTTCTCGAGGAGCGGCTGCATGACCCAATCGGTGTCATCGTCGGTCAGGTTGCCCGAGAAGTGCAGGTGGGTGTCGATCAGGCCGGGAAGGACGGTCTTGCCGGCGGCGTCGATAACCTCAACGCCCTCGGGAAGGTCCTGCATAGCACCGGCGTACTCGATCTTGCCGTTGTCGTCGACGAGAACGAGGGAGTTCTCGACCGGCTCGGCACCGGTACCGTCGATGAGCTTGCCGCCAACGATTGCATACTTAGTGGACATGGTTCCTCCTTATGGATCCATATAGTGGGCGAGGCCGTGTTGGGTTAAGGCCTCACAAAGCTACCCAAGTGATGCCGGGTTCGGTGCGCGGAAGAGAGGGTCCCGCGCACCTGGTCCGCCCCGGCTAGGCGTTACTTTTTGCGGGAATTGGTGAAAGCCATGAGGGCCAGGCCAATAGCCAACCAGCCGATCACGATGCTCCACTCCACCATGTTGAGGGAAGCGGGAGAGAACGGAATCACGAGCAGGCCGATGATAATGGCGCAGGCAGCGATAGCGAGGCCGATGCCAAACTTGCCGCCGGGCACCTCGTAGGGACGAGGCAGGTCGGGCTCGGTGAAGCGCATGCGCAGGCAGGCGAGGGCGACCATGCCGCAGGAGAAGATGAAGGCGAGAGCCGACACGTTGGTCAGAGGGATGAGCATGTTCTTGCCCAGGAACGGACCGACGACGGTGATGACGCCCAGAACGACGCAGGCAAGCTTGGGAGCGCCGGACTTGGGGTCGACCTCGGCGAACTGCTCGGGCAGCTGGCCCTTGCGGCCCATGGCGAGCATGATGCGGCTCGTGGCGCCGTAGAAGGAGTTCATCGGACCCATGGGTCCAAGCGTAGCGATGACGAGCATGGCCAGGTACAGGAGCATGTTGATGCCCTTGAGGCAGGCAAGCGCGGGAACCGGGCTCTTAACAAACTCATGCCAGTCGAGGATGGTGCCGAACGAGTAGATGCAGACCATGTAGAAGCCGCCGGCGGCCAGCAGGACCAGGGAGATGATCTTGCCGAACTTGTTCCAGTTGAGGCCCTCGGCTGCTTCCTCAGCCTGCTGAGGAATGGTGTCGAAACCGGCGTAGAAGAACGGAGTCAGAACCAGGACCGACACGATACCGGCGAACAGGCTGGTGCTTTCGGTAGCGGCCTTGCCGCCGCCAGCGCCGGCGACCTGGGAGAACACAGGCATGGCGTTGTTCGGCGAACCGGTGAACAGCGAGACGCCCATGGCGAGCAGCATGCCACAGAGCAGGGCCTTGGTCAGGAAGGCTTGGAGCTTGGCGGCCGAGCTGGCACCGCGGAAATTGAGGAAGATGACGTAGGCTGCAAAGCCGAGCGCGATCAGCGTCGGGAACAGGTAAACGTCAGCGCCCAGGATGGTGTAGAGCTTGACGGCGCGCAGCCACTCAAGGCCGGGCAGGCTGCCGAACATCTCGGACACGAGGGTCGAGATGGCGATGGCCTCCCACGGGCACAGGATGCCGTTGCCCAGGGCCAAAAGCCATCCGGTGATATAGCTCAGCGTACGGCCAAAGCTACGATCGACATACTCGACGATGCCGCCCGAGATGGGGATAGCAGCCGTGAGCTCACCGAAAACAGCTCCGACGGGCACGAGGAAGATTGCACCCAAGAGGAATGCGATCATAGCGGGAACGGGACCGCCGCCCACGACCATCCAGTCGCCGACCTGCAGAACCCAACCGGTACCGATGATGGCACCGAAGCCGATGGTGAAGAAGTTCCAGAGCGAGAGCGTTTTCTTCATGCCGCCGTTGTCCTCGACTGCAACTTCTGCGTTCTTGTCCGCCATTGTTCCCCTCCTTTCCTGTTTGACGCCCTTGGCGTCACCCCTTGCGCGGTCCGTTTTGCCGCGCGCTTTTATTCCATGGCTTTAAGATACGGCCTTGGCGCAGCAGCGCCGCTCGCAGCTCGACCGAAGGCAGAACTGCAAAACGAGCGGCACCGTTTTTGGGACGAACGGCGGGAGACGTCATTCGTCTTGGGCGCTTTCATCTTGTCTGCTTTTGAATACCTGTTACCGTGACGCTTGGCGCTCGGCGCGGCAACGTTCATACCATTTGTCAGGCTTTTGGCGCACATGCCCATGTGT
>CATWCP010000113.1 GCA_958349325.1 uncultured Collinsella sp. | reverse complement strand
CGCGCACGGTAAGCGGTGCGACAATACCGGCGCGCAGGCGCGGAAAGTAGCCACCTGTCTCGGTCGAGGCATCGCGCGAGAACACGCTTTGCTCACCGCTGTTGACCACGTTGAGCGTAGTCCGCAGCACCACCGGGGTGCCCGCGGGGCATTTTGCCGAGTCCTCGCCCCAGCTTGCCAACACCTGCTTGCCGTCGGTAAAGCAGATGGCAGAGGCGATCGTTTCGGACAGGATGATCTTAGAGGCGCCCAGGGCAGCTTCGGGCGTAAGGCCGCGCGACGTGTAGGCGAATATTTTTGAAGCGATGGCGAGCGTGCGGTCGGTTGCGCTCGATGTGAGGTCGTCGGGAACGACAAAGACGTACGAGAAGAAGAAGCACAGCATGACCAAGCCGGCAATGACAACAACGGCCGGAACGGGATTGGGATTATCGGTTAGATCCCAGATGAGCAGCAGGATAAGCAGCGGAACGACAATACCGAGCAAGATGGCTTGAACCACATGCTGAGCGGTACGAAAGACCTTGGTAGAGTTGTAGCTCTTGCCCAGAATCAGCCTATTGAGATCCACCGTCATCTCCTTCTTACTGACGCACCCCATAGCAATAAAGAGGGCCGCAAGCGACCCTCTCCATTGCATTATGCATCAAATACTGTGTTTTACATCAAGCCATCGATGAACGGTAGCTTAGGCGCTGTACTTGTTTGCCTCGCCGAAGGTGCCGCCCTCGACAATCCAGCCGTCCTTCATGATGACGTCCATGTTGTCGGTGTTGAGCACGTGGATGTCGGCGGCGACATCACCGTTGACGACCAGCAGGTCGGCGCACTTGCCGGCCTCGATGGAACCGGTCTCGTCCTCGATGTGGCACATCTTGGCACCGTTGAGGGTGGCGCAGGTGATGGTCTCGACCGGGGTGAAGCCGATCTTGTCGACGAACTCGTACATCTCCTCGATGGAGCAGGTGCCGTACGGGGTGACGAAGGAGAAGGAGTCGGAGCCGATCGTCATGACGACGCCGCGCTTCTTGGCCTCGCGCAGGCAGTCGTAGTTGCGCTGCAGTTCCTTCTCGACCAGGGTGCCCTCGTACTTGTCGTGCAGCTCGGGGACGTAGACGGGCGGATAGGTGGCGTACCAGGTGGGCAGGAAGGCGATCGTCGGGGTGAAGAAGGTGCCCTGCTCGGCCATGAGGTCCATGGTACGCTCATCGATATCGAAACCGTGAATCAGCTGCTCGCAGCCAAAGCGAACGGAATCGTAGGCAGCGGCGTGGTTGTTGTAGCAGTGGCTCCACACGGGGATACCGACCATCTTTGCCTCTTCGACCACGGCCTGGATCTCCTCGGAGCAATAGTGCTGGTCGCGACCGGAGTCCCAGCGCCAGATGCCGCCACCGGTAGCCCAGATCTTGATGGCATCGGGGTTCTCGCGCAGGCGACGACGGACGGCCTTGCGCAGATCCCAAGGACCGTCGACCTGGTCGCCCCAGGGGTGGGATTCCTTGTTGAGCTCCTGGGTGCAGTGGTGGGAATCACCGTGGCCGGCAACGCGGCAGAAGCCCAGGCCGGTGGCCAGAACGCGCGGGCCCTTGAAGACGCCCTTGTCGATGCAGTCGCGAATCTGGATACCAAAGCGGCCGATCTCGCAGACGGTGGTGAGGCCGTGGGTGAGGCAGTCGTAGGCCTGCTTGACGGCGACGGCCTGCTTCTCGAGGAGCGGCTGCATGACCCAATCGGTGTCATCGTCGGTCAGGTTGCCCGAGAAGTGCAGGTGGGTGTCGATCAGGCCGGGAAGGACGGTCTTGCCGGCGGCGTCGATAACCTCAACGCCCTCGGGAAGGTCCTGCATAGCACCGGCGTACTCGATCTTGCCGTTGTCGTCGACGAGAACGAGGGAGTTCTCGACCGGCTCGGCACCGGTACCGTCGATGAGCTTGCCGCCAACGATTGCATACTTAGTGGACATGGTTCCTCCTTATGGATCCATATAGTGGGCGAGGCCGTGTTGGGTTAAGGCCTCACAAAGCTACCCAAGTGATGCCGGGTTCGGTGCGCGGAAGAGAGGGTCCCGCGCACCTGGTCCGCCCCGGCTAGGCGTTACTTTTTGCGGGAATTGGTGAAAGCCATGAGGGCCAGGCCAATAGCCAACCAGCCGATCACGATGCTCCACTCCACCATGTTGAGGGAAGCGGGAGAGAACGGAATCACGAGCAGGCCGATGATAATGGCGCAGGCAGCGATAGCGAGGCCGATGCCAAACTTGCCGCCGGGCACCTCGTAGGGACGAGGCAGGTCGGGCTCGGTGAAGCGCATGCGCAGGCAGGCGAGGGCGACCATGCCGCAGGAGAAGATGAAGGCGAGAGCCGACACGTTGGTCAGAGGGATGAGCATGTTCTTGCCCAGGAACGGACCGACGACGGTGATGACGCCCAGAACGACGCAGGCAAGCTTGGGAGCGCCGGACTTGGGGTCGACCTCGGCGAACTGCTCGGGCAGCTGGCCCTTGCGGCCCATGGCGAGCATGATGCGGCTCGTGGCGCCGTAGAAGGAGTTCATCGGACCCATGGGTCCAAGCGTAGCGATGACGAGCATGGCCAGGTACAGGAGCATGTTGATGCCCTTGAGGCAGGCAAGCGCGGGAACCGGGCTCTTAACAAACTCGTGCCAGTCAAGGATAGTGCCGAACGAGTAAATGCAGACCATGTAGAAGCCGCCGGCGGCCAGCAGGGCCAGGGAGATGATCTTGCCGAACTTGTTCCAGTTAAGGCCCTCGGCTGCTTCCTCAGCCTGCTGAGGAATGGTGTCGAAGCCGGCGTAGAAGAACGGGGTCAGAACCAGGACCGACACGATGCCGGCAAACAGGCTGGTGCTCTCGGTAGCGGCCTTGCCGCCGCCAGCGCCGGTGACCTGGGAGAACACGGGCATGGCGTTGTCCGGCGAGCCGGTGAACAGCGAGACGCCCATGGCGAGCAGCATGCCGCAGAGCAGAGCCTTGGTCAGGAAGGCCTGGAGCTTGGCAGCCGAGCTGGCACCGCGGAAGTTAAGGAAGATGACGTAGACTGCAAAGCCGAGCGCGATCAGCGTCGGGAACAGGTAAACGTCGGCCCCCAGGATGGTGTAGAGCTTGATGGCGCGCAGCCACTCAAGGCCGGGCAGGCTGCCGAACATCTCGGACACGAGGGTCGAGATGGCGATGGCCTCCCACGGGCACAGGATGCCGTTGCCCAGGGCCAAAAGCCATCCGGTGATATAGCTCAGCGTACGGCCAAAGCTACGATCGACATACTCGACGATGCCGCCCGAGATGGGGATAGCAGCCGTGAGCTCACCGAAAACAGCTCCGACGGGCACGAGGAAGATTGCACCCAAGAGGAATGCGATCATAGCGGGAACGGGACCGCCGCCCACGACCATCCAGTCGCCGACCTGCAGAACCCAACCGGTACCGATGATGGCACCGAAGCCGATGGTGAAGAAGTTCCAGAGCGAGAGCGTTTTCTTCATGCCGCCGTTATCCTCGACTGCAACTTCTGCGTTCTTGTCCGCCATTGTTCCCCTCCTTTCCTTTTTGACGCCCCTTGACGTCACCCCTTGCGCGGTCTGTTTTGCCGCGCGCTTTTATTTCGTGGCTTTAAGATACGGCCTTGGCACAGCAGCGCCGCTTGTAGCTCGACCGAAGGCAGAACTGCAAAACGAGCGGCGCCGTTTTTGGGACGAACGGCGGGAGACGTCATTCGTCTTGGACGCTTTCATCTTGTCTGCTTTTGAATACCTGTTGCCGTGACGCTTGGCGCGCGGCGCGGCAACGTTCATACCATTTGTCAGGCTTTTGGCGCACATGCCCATGTGT
>CATWCP010000112.1 GCA_958349325.1 uncultured Collinsella sp. | reverse complement strand
CGCGCCAGTCGGCCGAGAGGACCTCGTTGAGCGCGCGGGCGAGCTCGGTGGTGTGACCGGGGATGGCGCTGTAGCGGATGCCCATCTCCGAGATCTTGGCAAAGGCGGGTTGCAGGGCGGTGAGCAGCTCGGACTTAAGCTGGCTGTCAATCTTATCGCGCGTGTAGCTATCGGTCACGTTGCCGCACACATTGGTGTAGAACAGCAGCGGGTTGGTGATGCGGTACGAATACTCGCCGTTGCAGCGCACGGAGATGTCGACGTCCAGACCGATGTTGTTATCGACCACGCGGAAGGGCACAGGAGAGGCGGTGCCGTACTTGTTGCCGATGATCTCCTTGGTGTTGATAAAGTAGACGCGCTGGTCCTTGCCTGCATCGCCGCCAAAGGTAAAACGGCTGCCGATATTGGCGAACGTTTCCTTGATGGAGTCGCCCAGATTGCCGCTAAAGACGCTCGGCTCGCTGCCGGTGTCAAAGACAAACTCGCCAGGCTCCAGCGCGACCTCGATGATCTTGCCGTTTTGCACCACGAGCATGCCCTGGCCGTCGTTGACGGCGATGACGGAGCCGTTGGAGATGACGTTGTCCTCGCCGCGTGTGTTGGAGCTGCGGCCGCCGGTGCGCTTGCTGCCCTTGCAGGCTAAGACGTCAGCGGGCATCGATTCGCAATAGATAAATTCCTTCCACTGGTCGGCCATGACGCCGCCGGCAGCACCCAATCCAGCTTTTAAGAGTCCCATGGTGATCTTCCTTTCTCGTCAAAGGCCGGGTGGTATTGGTCAGATGGCTAATCGTCCTTGTTGTCCTTCATGGCAACGGTGGTCTCGGTATGGCTGAAGGTGTCGTGCTTCTCGGTCAGGTCGAGGTCTCCGCAGTAGTAATCGGCGTGGGTGGCCTCGTTGGCCGTCTTGAGCTGGCCCACCAGCAGCACGTCTGCGATGATTACGATGATCAGCGGCGCGACGATGTTGATGAGGATGCCCTCGACATCAAAGGTGAGGTAGTCCGGATCGAAGGCATTCCCACCCATAAAGAGAATCTGGGAGAGGACAAGCCCGATCACAAAGAACAGCACCGAGGCGATGACGAGCTTGGGCTTGGAGCAGGGGAGCTCGCCGACCATGCGGCCGGTCTGGCCGTTCATGGCAAACAGGTAGCTCTTGCCGTTCCACGAGGTGGAGAGCATCCACACGGGGAACAGGGCGTAGTCGCTGTCTTCCCAGGTGTAGTCGAGCTGCTTGCTTTCGACCGTGGCGTCATCATATTCGTCGACGACGGTCTCGCGCAGGGCCGAGATCGTGCTTTCTTCCATACGGCGCTCGGCGCGCGCCTTGCAGGTCTCGCAGTCCTCGTCGTAACGGTTGGCGATGTAGCCGGGCATATAGGCGACCGAGAACGGGCGCAGCGCGTCGTAGTCAAACGGCTCGATGGCATCCATGTGGCCGTCGGGCATCTTGGACGATCCGTCGACGGGCACGCGCTTAAACGAGATATTGCCCTTGCGATAGGCATCGTAGTGGTCGGTGGTCGTGACGGTGCGGTCGGATTCCTCGGTCACGGTCTCGTTGGTCGCGTCAAAGTACACTTCGCCGTCAACGCGGGCGCCGTAGAGCAAAAACGGCACGTAGACACCTTGGACCTCGTCGATGTGGTTGCCGGTGACAAAGCTCTTGGGCAGCAAGATCTTGCCCTTGTAGTGTTCCTTGAGTGCGGCCGTGACGTCATCGCGCCCGAGCTTAAACGGAATCACCAGGTCGGGCGAGAAGTCGCCAGAGAGCTGGCCGGGCGCCACGGCGGAGTTGCCGCAGTACGGGCAGGTGGTGACGGCGACGGTGCCGTCGGACACGAGCTCGGCGCCGCACGACGAACAGATGTAGCCGGCGTTTTGAGCCAGCTCCTGCACCGCGTCGTCGGCGAGGGGCTTTGGCGTTGCGGCCGCCGCATCGGCTTTGGCGTCGGCCTTGTTCTGGCGCTCGCGATAGAGGGCCTCGACTTCTTCGACTTCAAAACGCGAATCGCAGTAGTCGCAGACGAGCTTTTGCTCGGCACTGGCAAAGTGAAGGGGGCCGCCACACGCGGGGCACTGATAGTTGACGCTCTCGAAGGCCATGATCGGTCCTTTCCGTGCCGGAGACTATGCGCCGATGGCGCCGCCGCAGTATTCGCAGCGCCCGCTGGCATCGGGAATGGTGGTTGCACCACAGAAGGGACAGGTGACCGCGGTCTTGGGGGCCTTGGCGGCCACGACGCTGTCGCGCGTCTCCTGGCGCAGCTGCACCAGCGCATCGCGGACTTCGGTTGCCTGGCGCTTGGCCTCGCGGTATTCGATGGAGCCGCGCTGATCGATGGTGGAGTCGTTCACGCGCAGGTTGATCTCGGTAAAGTACGGCGTGTTGACGTGGATGGTCAGATTAAAGTCATAATCCAGGTCGTAGCGCGGCGGGTTGTAGCTCTCGCGCTCGCCGTCCTTGGTCTCGCGATAGATCTCGGTGCGCTGCTCGTCGATATCCATATCGCAGCCGAGTACCTGAGAGAACTCGATGATGTCGGGATTGGCGTCGCGCCAGCGGCTCTGCGAAGTGATGATCAGCAGGCCCGCGTCCTCATCGAGCATAATATTGGTGCGCCCGGCAGAAAGCGTGCGCGTAGGGTTGAATGAGGCCAGGCGTTCGGCATTGGCCTCGCGGTAGGCGAGTTGCTCGCGGATATCGTCCGCGGTGCTGGAGCGATAGCCGTGGAAGTAGGGGGAGAGCTTGCCGGCGCACTCTTTGCACAGGTAGCCTTCATTGATTTTTGTCTTACCTAGAAGTCCCAGCTCGGTACCGCAAATCGCGCACTCTTTCTTCTCGAACATCTTGTCAAAGAAGCCCATGGCTGCCTCCCATCAACAGGTAGCGTGTGTCACTTTTGATGATGGGGGAGTGCGCGATCCTTCGCGATACCCAGACGGCTCAAGGAGTCTCCACAACTGGGACATATGGCCCATTTTTGACTAGTCGTTGGGGACGTTCTTAAACGACTAGTCGCGGGGGACACTCTTCGGCTACTCATTGGGGACGTACTTAAATGAGTGGTAGTTGGAGACGCTCCTGGCCGAGCTAGAGATCGCGCGTGTCCCTTCTGGTCCATGCGGCTCAAAATCGCGGCGTGATGTGGACGGCTGGGGTCAAATTTGCAGCATTTCAAGCCTGGCTTCGATATTGAGACTGGTTCTTTATTAAAATAGATTTCCGGACAATTGAGCGGCTGGGGGGTTAACCATGAGGGGCATGGGAGACACAACCGCATATCTGCGTCGGGGCATTCGGGAGATTATATGCCTGGCGCTGTTCTTCTTCACGTTTTTGGCGTGCGAGTATCTTTTTGATGTGCGCATGGCCGAGTTCGTGTCTCCGAACGAGGTCGTTATTTATGAGAGCCTTGTCATCGGCGCGAGCGTGATTGGCTTTTTTGTGCGTCCCATTCTGTACTATCGCCGTCCCCATGCTATCGACGCAACGAGTGACGTCACGGGCGTTTTGCTGGTGGCGGCATTGCTGCTGTTGATTATGGCGGTTCAGGTTGAGGTGGTAATTGCCGGCGGTTTGGTGGCGTGCTGCGCGCTGGGCTACTGCGGATCGACTGCTCATGCAAATTTTGCGAGGCGCTTTGCGCGAACGCCCTGCTTGGCGCGCGCCGCCGCACTTTCTTACGCCATGGGCGTTCTGGTGCAGGTTCTCAACCACATGGTGATGCCTGTCGGCATTCCTCAGCAGGCTGTTCTGGTCGTCTGTGCGATCGCGCAGGTGGCGTTGCTCCACGGTGCCCGACGCGCCAAGCTGCGCGACGAGTCCGATCCCAACTTTGAACCCAGTGCTGCCGGGCTTTCGGTAGATGCTCTGGAATATGGCGCCAAGTGGCATGACGATCCCGAGGCAAAGGCGGCATTCCGTCG
>CATWCP010000111.1 GCA_958349325.1 uncultured Collinsella sp. | reverse complement strand
GATCTTCCCCGTGCTGAGTGGACGCCCGTTGGTCCTTCGAGCTACGAGCTGCTATACCGCAGCGGTGCCGGTTTGACTCCACGTCCCCTGCGCCGCATTGCGTCGGGCGGCGAGCTCAGCCGCGTCATGTTGGCAAGTAAGGTTGTCCTCGGTAACGCGGACGGTGTCGATACGCTGGTGTTTGACGAGGTCGATGCTGGTGTCGGCGGCTCCACGGCCCGCGCTCTTGCTGGTGTGCTGGCCGATCTTGCCGCCACGCATCAGGTCATCGTCGTAACACACCTGGCGCAGGTTGCGGTTATGGCCGACAAGCACTACGTGGTCAGTAAAGAGCCCGGCGACGTTCCCCAGACGCATCTGGATGAGGTGGCTGGGGATGCTCGCACTGCCGAGATTGCCCGCATGCTCAGCGGCGACCAATCGGAGGCAAGTCTTGCGCATGCCAAGCAGATGCTTGAAGAAGCTCGAGGTTAGGTCGTATCAGCGGTGTTGGTGGGACAAAATAGACTGAAATTTTTGTCCCACTACGCGTTTTACTCCACAACCTTATCCGGCTGGATGAGCTCTTCGTAGTAGCTGATATGCTCGCGGGCGTCTTCGATTTCGGGCAGCAGGAAGTTGTAGATGACCTCGATGATCATCGTGGCGCTCATCTTGGAGAACGCGAAGTCGCCCGTTGTCAGTAGTGCTTCGTGGTTGACGGTATTAAAGGTGTAGTCTGCCAGGCGCGCGAGCGGGGATTTGCTGTCGCTGCTGATGACGACTACGGTTGCGCCGCAGTCGCGAGCCGCTTTTGCCATGCGATTCAGACGGCGCGACTTGCCGGAGTTTGAGATCAGCACGATAACGTCACCGGGGCGCAGCGTGAGCGCAAAACCAATCGAGGTCTCGCTGATGGTGCTTGCCATGCAACGAAGGCCCAGCTGCGAGAACTTGAACGTCGCGTCGAGCGCGACGGCGTTGGTGTTGCCTACGGCCGCAAACTCAATAACGCCGGCATTCTTAAGCGCGTGTACAACTGCGGCCAACGTGTCGTGATCAATGCCGTCGATGGTCGCATTAAGCTCACTCACCTTGGCGGCGAGGATATTTTTAAGGCTCTGCTCCATGTTGTCGAGCGAGACCTCGTCGGTCAGGCCCTCATTGCGCTGACTCTCTAAGTCGCGCGCCAACGAAAACTGAAAGCTGCGGAAGCTGCCAAAGCCCAGCTTGCGGCAGAAACGCGAAACGGTCGCCTCGGACGTGGCGGCAGCGCGCGAGAGCTGAGCCGCCGTGAGGCGTGGCGCCTCGGACTGGTGCTCCAATATATAGTCGACAATGCGCTGCTCGGACTCGCTGTATCCCTGGTGGGTACTAATGAGGGAAAGTGCGCTTTTGCTACTATCGGTCATGGATGGCTCCTGGTTGGCATGAAAATCTAACTTGATTTGCAATGCCATAGTATACGGGCATTTTCAATTACAAGATACACCTTGCCGTTTCAAGTGTTGATGGTAAACTTTCACTTGCCGTTTACGGTTATGAAAGAACCTTTCACCGGAGAATTGCGCCTTGTCTCTTCTCACGCGGACGGTAGGTTGGTATCTTTCAGTTGTGGAAAAACGCGCATCGAAGCGCGTGTAGGGGAGCGCCCGCGGGCGCTGTACTCAAGAAGGAGGGACACATGGCTAAGTTTGACATCATCGCCGCGACCGGTTGCCCGACCGGCATTGCGCACACCTTCATGGCGAAGGAGGCGCTGGAGAAGGCAGCTGCCGAGCGCGGTCTGACCATTAAGGTCGAGACTCATGGCCAGGTCGGTGTCGAGAACGAGCTCACCAAGAGCGAGATCGCCGGTGCCAAGGCCGTCGTCGTCGCAGCCGATAAGGATGTCCAGGCTGAGCGTTTCGCCGGTAAGCCCATGGTTTCCGTTGGTGTTTCCAAGGCCCTGTCTGTCGAGGCTGCTGGTAAGCTGATCGACCGCGCGCTCGCCGCCAAGGGCGACGACACGGTTGCCGCTGCCGCCGATGTCGAGGACGAGGTCGAGGAGAAGGAGTCCATCGGCCACGTCATCTACAAGCACCTCATGAACGGCGTCAGCCACATGCTGGTCTTCGTCGTTGCCGGTGGTGTTCTGACCGCCATTTCGTTCCTGTGGGGCATCACGTCCTTTGATTCGACGGCTGCCGACTACAACAGCTTTGCTGCGATGCTCAAGATCATCGGCGGCATCGCCATGAACCTTATGGTTCCGGTGCTTTCCGCCTACATCGCCGAATCCATCGGCAAGCGCCCGGCGCTCGTCCCCGGTTTCGTTGCCGGTATGATTGCCATCCAGGGCCTGCCTGTTAACGCCGAGACCGGCATGATCGACGCCGGTGGCGCCGGCGTGGGCTTCGGCTTCCTGGGCGGCATCGTCGGCGGCTTCCTCGCCGGCTATGTCATCCTGCTGCTCGAGAAGGTTTTCTCTAAAATTCCCGCGAGCCTTAATGGCCTGAAGGCAATCTTTCTGTATCCGCTGTGCTCTACCGCCATCGTCGGCCTGGTCATGCTCGGTATTTCCGGCCCCATGGCTGCCATTAACCAGGGTATGATGGATTTCCTGCAGAGCCTCGGTAACTCCGGTCCGGTGATCCTTGGCCTGGCCATCGGCTGCATGTGCGCCTTTGATATGGGCGGCCCGGTCAACAAGGCTGCTTACGCTACTGGCACCTTCCTGCTCGGTACCGCTCTCGAAGCTGGCGTCGGCACCGAGACCTACAACTTCGGCACCAACTTCATGGCTGCCGTCTCCGCCGCTTGCATCGTTCCGCCGCTGATCACCACCTTCGCCGTCGTTGTCGGCAAGAAGTACTTCAGCCAGGAGGATCATGACGCCGGTATCGTCAACCTCATCCTTGGTTGCACCCACATCACCGAGGGCGCCATTCCGTTCATGACCAAGAACATCTGGCCCGTCATGCCCATCATGATGCTCGGTTCTTCCATCGCTTCCATCTTGACCATCTTCTTCAACGTTCACGATCCGGCGCCTCACGGCGGCTTCCTGGTCCTGCCCGTTGTCGAGAACGGTCCGCTGTGGGTCCTCGCGATCCTCATCGGCGCTGTGGTCGGTGGCATCCTGTTCGTGGCCTTCAAGAAGTACGACTTCGAGAAGAATCAGAAGGCCGCTCCTGTAGCCAGGTCCGTTGAGGCCCCCAAGGCTGCTGCCGTCGAGGCCCCCAAGGAAGAGGCTGCCGACTTCGTGAAGGTCGAGAATGTCTTTGTCGCCGAAGACTTCGCTTCTCGTGACGAGGCTCTGAGCTTCGTTTCCAACCAGGCTGTCAAGGCCGGTATCGCCAGCGACGCCGACGCCGTGATGAACGCCTTCCTGGCCCGCGAGGCCGAGGGCACCACGGGCATGATGGAGGGCTTCGCCATCCCGCATGCCAAGTCCGACGCCATTACCGAGGCTGCCGTCATCGTCGTCAAGGACGAGTCCGGTGTGACCGGTTGGGACACCATGGACGGCGCTCCCGTCAACGTGGCCATCGCGCTGCTCATCCCGGGTGCCCAGGCCGGCAGCACGCACCTCAAGATCCTGTCCAAGGTCGCCGAGGCGCTCATGGACGAGGACTTCCGTGCCACCGTCAAGGGTTCCACCGACGCCGCCAAGATCGCCAAGACGATCAACGCCCGCCTGGTCTAATCCCGCAACACGCGAATACCATCGCCCCCTGTATATAAGGCGGAGTCCCTCTCCAGGGCCTCCGCCTTTTTCTACCCCTCCCATAAGCTGCGGTGAAATAGGGACTGTTTAAACGATTCAACCCCAAATTCAGTCCCTATTTCACCGCAACTTACAAAAGGGCATAGAGGGGGCTACCTATCGAGTCTTTGTCGCGAACAGATCATCAGCCAGATTTCCGTTTGCACGATATTGCTCTGGACCGACCGAGTTTCCGCAGCTTGCTCGCCCACAGGGGCCCGTGCGCGGCCTGTGAGATTTATCGCGAGTTCCGCACGAGCCGAAGAGCACTTAATGTGCTCTTCGTGCGAGCAGGACTGTAGAGCAGGAAATCTCACA
>CATWCP010000110.1 GCA_958349325.1 uncultured Collinsella sp. | reverse complement strand
GGAATCTCCTCGGTTTCACATCGAAACAGTTCAAACGTAACGATATTACCATCCCGCCGCGCAAGTGCAAAAAAGAGGGCCGCCAAACAGCGACCCTCCAGCGAAAGTGCACGTTATTCAGTACTGTGCGATCCTTTGAAAAAGGACTGCTGTAGAATTACATATAAGAATCACCCGGAAGGAGCAATCGATGAAAAGTAAACGATTTGTCCTGAATGCACTTCTGGTACTAGCACTTTTAGCGCTCTTGGCCTTCTCCTGCTGGTACGCAAACCAACCAGCATTTGGCTACGTATTGTATGCAGTAATGTCCGGCGATAAGGCTTATTACACTCTACGCGTAATTGACGTTCTCTTTTTCTATGTAGCCGGCCCCTTATCAATCGCTTTGCTCGCGTTTATTGTCATTTACAACTTCAAGAAACGTTAATAGGGCCTATTTAGAATCCGAATCGTCCATGGAGCCGTCGATGCCGGTTTTGGTATCGTCGTCCGAGTTGGAGTCATCGTCCTTGGCGAAGGGATTCTTGAAGAAGCCCGTGGCATCGGGTTGCAAGCCCGAGAGCTTGATCCAAGGATTATCGAACTCGGGCTTAGGCATCGCTTGGGCCTCGGGCGCAGTCTCGTTGCCGATGAGCTCGGACTCGTAAATGAAGGTGTCGTCGCCGAGCGCGTCGTAGGCGGCGACCGGGTTGCCATCGGCATCGCGGTACGGTGTGCCCTTAAACACGGCGCCGTCATAGGCCACAAGCTGGCGGCCGGTCTCATTCTCGAAGTAGAACACGAAGATACCTTTGAGGGCCGCACAAAGCGGGATGGCAATAATCATGCCGATGGGGCCCATGAGTGCCGAGCCAATAACGAGCGCCGTGAGGCTCATGATGGGATGCACCTGCACCGAGCTCTGCATAACCTTAGGCGAAATCACGTTATCGGTGACGTTTTGCGCGACCATCGTCACGACGAGCGTCCATAACGCCAACATGGGGCTGAACATGAAACCGAGCACTGTGGCGATTGCTGCGCTCACCCAAGGACCGACGACTGGAACCAAATGCATGATGCCGGTAAAGATAGCCATGAGCGCCGCATACGGATGGCCGATGATCATAAAACCGATAAAGGCGAGGAAACCACCGCAGATGGACGTCACGACCATACCGCGCATGTAGCCGCCGACAGAGCGAGAAAGGATGGCGACCATAAAGCGGTACGAGGTCTCCTTCTCCTGACCGATGATGGTGCAAATCTCGTGGTGCATGCGAGGGTAGTCGCAGGCCATCCAGTACGCAAGCACCAGACCAAGGAAGATCACGAACAACTGCGAGGCCGTATTGGTGATGAGCGGGAACACACCGCGGCCAAGCTCGGCAGCGATCTGAGACACGTACTTTGATGCCACAGTAACAAGCGACGAAAGATTATCGTCCAAATACTCCTTGAGCGGCGTGTTGTTGAGCGTCTTGGCATGCGAAATCATCTCGTTGAGATCGCCACCCGCAACACGAAGCTGCTCGGGCAGACGGCTCAGGACTTCCATGATCTGACCAAAGAGAATCGGCGACAAGATGCAAACGACACCGACGAGCACGGCAACAACAACAATAAGCGCGATAAGCGAACCGATGCCGCGATTCACGCCATGGTGCTCGAGCCAGTTGGTGATCGGGGACATCACAAAAGCAATGATGGAGCCGACGGCAAGAAACTCAATAACCGGTGCCAGGATGCCCATAAGGTTAAAGATGACAGCAGCAATAACAATGCAGCCGACAACAGCCCAAATGCGCAGCGTCAGAATGCGGGTGTCGCGCAGCACGCGATCGGTTTGTTGGGGGTGCTCACTCATGAACGAATCATCACTCCGTCGGGGTCGATCTTGTCCTGAATCTTCTTAAGCGTGCGGCGCAGCAGACGCGAAACCTGCACCTGAGAAATACCCAGCTTCTTGGCGATCTCGATCTGGGTCATGCCCTTCACAAAGCGCAGCTCGATCACCTCGCGCTCGCGCGGCGAGAAATCGCGGATGGCTTCCTCGATCACCAGGCGGTCATCGGTAAAGTCGAGCTCGTTGTCATCGTCGGCGTAACGGTCGAGAATCGACGGCGCATCGTCGGAATCGGACGCACCAGGAGCCTCGATGGGCACCGAGGTATAGGCCGAAGACGATTCCATAGCCTCGAGGACCTCATCGACAGTCACATCTAGATACTCAGCGATCTCCTCAACCTTGGGCGAACGCTGCAGCTCGTTGGTAAGTTTGTCAGTAGCCTGGTTGACCTTGGCCGAGAGCTCCTGCAGACGACGCGGTACGCGCACGCTCCAGCCCTTGTCGCGGAAATGGCGTTTGATCTCGCCCAGGATAGTGGGTGTCGCAAACGTCGTGAACTCGAGTCCGCGCTCGGGATCAAAACGGTCGATAGCCTTGAGCAAACCGAGATAGCCGACCTGCATGAGGTCGTCGAGCGGCTCGCCGCGATTCTTAAATTTGTTGGCAAGAAACCTTACCAGGTTCATATGGGACATGACGAGCTGCTCGCGGGCGTCCGGATCACCGGTCTCCTTGTAGCGACGAAACAGCTCGCGGGTTTTCTCCTTGTCCCAAGCGGTCTTGCCGCTCCGGGAACGTTCGGTCATATTAAATATCCGCCTTGAGGTCGAGGGAAAGCGTCAGGGGCGCCGCAGTCTTTTCGTAGGAGTCGCACACGCTCGCGAGGATGAGCTCGGCATACACCGCAGCCTGGTCGTCTTCATCGACCGTAGCCTGGTCGCCAAAGGTAATAGTCATGCCAACGTGGGTCTCATCGACATCGAATTTGATGGTGATGTCATCGCAGTCGACCGCGGTGCAACCAAAGATGAAAGCCTCCTCGGCAGCCATGCGGATGTCCTCAATGCGATCGACAGACATAGAGCACAGGGCACCAACGTTGGCTGCCGTCATGCGCACAAGGCGAGCGAGACGCGGGTCACCGGCAACGGTCAGCGTGATAGGGCAGGTTGCTTCGCTACTCATCGCAGGACTCCTCAGAGGTCTCGGCGGGCGTATAGGTGTAATACTGAGCCGGCTTGGATACAGACTTCTGACCATCATCGTCGCCCGCGGCGGCCTCGTCCTCGCCAATTAGGACGCGCTCGGTAGGCTGCTCGGCCTCCGCAGCGGCAGCGGCGAGCTTGCGATCGGCGTCGGCTGCAGGAGCCTTCACCTTATTGAAGAGCTTCTGCACAGCACCGGCGGCAGAATCAGTCACGCTCGACACGGCGCTGCTGGCCTCGGCCACACTGCCCGTGACCTCGGAAATGTCGCGAACGACGGCCTCAACCTCAACAAGGTTGGACGTCAGGGCATCGACCGCGGTCTTGCTCGACTTAAGCAGCGGCTCCATCTGGGCAAGCGCCGGCGTAAGCTCATCGACAGCGCCATCGAGCTTTGCCACCACAGGCTGAGCCTCGGCGATGGTGTTGTTGAGGTCGTTCACGGTCTTATCGAGCGAGTCGACAACGGTGCGGGTCTTGCGCAGGGTAAGCGCGAGCTCAACGATAGCCCACACGCCGGCAACGGCGAGCAACAGCAAGGCGATTTGAATGGGACTCATACAAGCCTCCCAAAGGAATCGAAATACAGACGGTTTCCATGGTACCCCAAAGGGGACCGAACATGCCAAGAGCAGCAACGTGGAACAAAATTATCAGCAGCTACTTCGGTGCATTCCCGCTGCGGTCGCGTTCGCTTTGCTCTACGCGCCATTCTTCCCAACCGCGGCCAGCAGGCTGCCAGAACGCGCCGCGCTCCAGTCCCTCGGGCAAATAGCGCTGATCGACCCAGCCTTCGGGATAATCATGTGGATACTTATACACACCGTAATCATCGCTGCCCGGGCGATGGCGATCGCGCAGATAACTAGGCACCTCGCGAAGCCCACTAGAATGGATATCGGCCAGCGCCGCATCGATCGAAGCCTCACACGCATTGGACTTAGGCGCCAAACAAACATAGAGCGCAGCCTGCGCGAGGTTAATACGGCACTCGGGATAGCCAATAACCTCGGCAGATTTAAACGCAGC
>CATWCP010000109.1 GCA_958349325.1 uncultured Collinsella sp. | reverse complement strand
ACCGCCACGTCATAGGTGCGATGCGTCGTCGTCCCCCGCGACCAGGCGGGCTCAAAAGAGATGGTCTGGCCGCGCAACAGGTCCAGCACATATACGATGCTATGCTCGGACAGCGGCAACTGACGCTCGGCGACAAAACCGCTACGGGCAAAGTCGTACGACGCCGAACGTGAGCTTGTGATGTCATCGAGATAGGCAACTGTCGTCACGACAAGGTTGAGCAGCTTTGTCGACACGTCTTCGAAGGCTTCGGGCGTATGGACAAACGTGAGCTTCTTGCCGTACGAGAAGGTGCCGCCGCGCACGTAGGCATCGGCCATGCCGTCGATGTCCTTGACCACGTAGGACACCGAACCGCAGCGAATGCGGAACTCGAGCGCCCAGCTAAAGCGGTCGGCAAACAGTGGATTGTAGTACGGCACCAGCGAGGGCTCCAACGCCGCTTTGGGGGCGTCGGGACCAACGGCACCGGCAAGCTTGCGGCGCATGCTCGCCAGCTCATCCATGCGCGCGTCCGAAAGATCGGAGAGCGCCGCCATGAGGCTGGGACTCGTGGGGACAGGTGCTGGGAAGGGAAAGTTGGGGTTGACCGTGGGCGTTGTAGGCGCGGGACGCGCGGACTGTTTGGGCTGAGCCGCAAACGTGCGGACCGGCGTGCGCAAACCTTCGACGGGCTCGGCGCCGCTGGCATCCAAATACGCCAGCGCCGTGGCGATGGCGTGCTTGCACATGCCGGGGTAGCGATAGGCAGCGGGGCAATCGCAGTCGTAGTCGATCACCTCGTGCTCGTCCATGTCAAGCGCCACGTGCGTCTTGTACAGGTCGCCGCGCGAGCCGCGCACCGAGCCCTCAACCGTCACGTTTTTGGAGAAGCGCGAGCCGCTGTCCTCGATCGACAGAACGGCGCCGTTGAGCATGAGCGAACGCCCCTTCATAAAGGTTCCGCTCAACGCCGCCTCTTTGCGAAGCGCCTGCACAAACGTCCCCTGCGCCATCACTTCCTCCAATCTCACCCGGGGTAGCTTAGATAACCGTCACGCGGCCTTGGTTGCCGACGATGGCCTTTGCCTCTGCCAGCAGCGGAATCGAGCGCGCGTTGACCTTGGCCGGCACCTCGGCACGCAGCACGCGCCCGTCCACCTGCTCGATAAAGATCTCCACGCGGTCGCCGCCCGGGTTGGCGGTAAGCACCGTGGCAAGACGCGCCATATTGCCCTGGCTAAAGCGGCTGTTGGGCACCATGACCTCAAACACCTTGGGCTTGTTGCTCTCCTCGTTAAGCTCCAGCGGCACGATCTCCTGCGCGATGATCTGGTCGCCGCGGTCCGAGCGCTCGAGCTTGCCCTTAATGCGCACAAACGCATCGGACAGCTGTGCACCGGTCTCGGGATCGACCTCGCCGTATAGATACCCCTCGGCTTCCTTGTAGGTCTTGGGGAACACCACGACCGTGGCCTCGCCTTCCATGTCCTCGAGCTGCACAATACCCATGGGGTCGCCGTTTTTGGTCACGCGCTTGGACACGCTCGAGACCATGCCGGCCCACCACAGCGCCTTGCCCTCGGGAATCTCCTGGTTGATGGTACCGCCCGTGGGGTTTTGCACCTCGTAGCCGGTATCGATCTGCGAGAACGAGAAGTCGCGTGCCTTGGCTAGCGCATACTCAAACGGGCGCAGCGGGTGGTCCGAGACATAGATGCCCAGAACCTCCTTCTCCTGGCTCAGCTTAAGGTGGCGGTCCCACTCCTGGCCATCCGGGTCGGGCACGCTCACCTCAAAGCCCGAGCCCTCAACGTCGCCAAACATATCGAAGAACGACGTCTGGCCGCTCGCGCGATCTTTCTGGCGCTTCACAGCGGCATCGATGATGTTCTCGGGGTTGTTCTTATCCACAAAGTGCATCATCTGGCGGCGCGGATACCCCGTGGAGTCGAAGGCGCCTGCCTTGATGAGCGATTCGATCACGCGACGGTTGGCCTGGCTCGAGTCCACGCGCTCGACAAAGTCGTGCAGTGTCTTAAACGGGCCGCCCGCCTCGCGCTCGGCGATAATCGCCTGCGCCACGCCGGTGCCCACGCCGCGGATGCCGGCCAGACCAAAGCGCACGCCTTCCTTGGTAGCCGTGAACTCGGTACCGGACTCGTTGACATCTGGCGACAGCACGGGGATGCCGTCGTGACGGCACGCCGAGACGTAGTGAACGATCTTGTCGGTCTTGCCCGTATAGGACGTCAGAACGGCCGCCATGTACTCGTGCGGATAGTGCGCCTTGAGCCACGCCGTCTGCATAACCAGGATAGCGTAGCCGGCGGAGTGCGACTTGTTGAAGGCGTAGGACGCGAACTCGAGAACATCGTCCCAAATCTTCTGGGCGACCTCGCGCGTGTAGTTGTTCTTGATAGCGCCGTTCATCCAGTGGTCGTAGGTGGTCTCGTCCGAGCCATCCTCCCAGTGGAGCACCGTCGACGTGAGCAGCTTGATCTTTTTCTTAGCCACGGGCTTACGGATACGCGAGTCCGATTCGCCCTTGGAGAAGCCGCACATCTCGACGGAGATGAGCATAACCTGCTCCTGGTAGACCATGGTGCCGTAGGTTTCACCCAGGATGTCGTCCAGGCGGTCGTCGTAGGAGACGGCCGGCTCCTTGCCGTTCATACGGTTGATGTAGGACGAGACCATGCCGGCGCCCAGCGGGCCCGGGCGGTATAGAGCGATCAATGCCACGACGTGCTTGTACTCGGTGGGCTTCATGTTCTTGATCGTGGCCGTCATGCCGGCGGACTCGACCTGGAAGACGCCGGCGGTGTGACCGGAGCCCATGAGCTTAAAGATCTCGGGATCGTCAAAGGGAATCTCTTCCTCTTTGATGTCGATGCCGAAGTTCTTTTTGATGTTGGCCTTGGCCTTGGAGATAACCGTCAGCGTGCGCAGGCCCAGGAAGTCCATCTTGAGCAGGCCCATGTCGGCAACGGTATGGCCCTCGTACTGGGTAATCTCGACGCCGCCCTTGGTGTCGAGCTTGGTGGGCACATGCTCGTTGACGGGATCGCGGCAGATCAGAACGGCGCACGCGTGCACGCCCTCGCCACGGGTGAGGCCCTCGATCGAGAGCGCCGTGTCGATGATGCGGCGGGCGTCGTCATCCTTTTTATAGGCCTCGGCAAAGTCGGGGTTAAACAGATCCTCTTTGCCGGGTTGCTTTTCGAGCACCTGCTTGAGCTTGACCTTGGGGTCGCTCGAGACCATCTTGGACAGGCGCTGGCCCATGTAGACCGGGTAGTCCAGAACGCGCGCGGCGTCGTTGATGGCCTGCTTGGCCTTGATGGTCGAGTAGGTGATGACGTGGGTAACTTTCTCGGGGCCGTAGAGCTGGCGAACGTGCTCCACGACCTCGAGGCGCCGCTCATCGTCGAAGTCCATATCGATATCGGGCATCTCGGTACGCTGCGGGGACAGGAATCTCTCGAACATCAGGCCGTTCTCGAGCGGGTCGAACGCGGTGATGTTCATGGCGTAGGCGACGATAGCGCCGGCGGCCGAGCCACGGCCGGGGCCGACGCCGATGCCGTTGTCCTTGGCCCATTGCACGTACTCGGCAACAATGAGGAAGTAGGCGGCAAAGCCCTTGTCGCAGATGACCTTGTATTCGTACTCAAAGCGCTCTTTGATGTTGACGCCGCCGATCTCGCGCGTGGCCCAGTCGTCGCCGTAGTGCTGGCGCAGGCCCTTCTCGCACTCGCGGCGGAACTGGCTCTCGTGCGTCTCGCCGGGGTCGAGCAACGGGAAGCGCGGCAGGATGATGGAGTCCCAGTCCAGCTCCACGTAGCACTTGTCGGCGATCTCGAGTGTGTTGTCGCAGGCCTCGGGGCAATACGGGAACATCGCCCGCATTTCCTCCTCGGTCTTCATGTAAAACTCCGAGCCGGTCATGCGCATACGGTTGGGGTCGTCGACCTTGGCGTTCATGCCGATGCACATGATGACGTCCTGCACGGGCGCGTCCTCGCGGCGCAGGTAGTGGAAGTCGTTGGTGGCGATGACCTTGACGCCCACCTGCTTGGCGAT
>CATWCP010000108.1 GCA_958349325.1 uncultured Collinsella sp. | reverse complement strand
CTTGGGCGTCAGCTCCTTACCGAGTTCGGCAGCATGCATCAGCGCATTTCGCGCTTTGCGGACAAAGCCCTCGGCGGCGAGATGGCCGTCATGCGCGCCCTCATGCTCGCTGGCGGTTCGCTCACGCCAAGCGAACTCGCAGATCGCGCCTGGGTCTCGAGTGCCCGCATCGCCAATATCTTACGCGCCCTCGAGGCCAAGGGCTGGGTCGAGCGCGAGCACTCAAAGACCGACCGTCGTCGCGTACACGTCACGGTGACCGACAAGGGATTCCATGATCTCGAAATCAAGCGTCGGGAATTCGAGGACCGCACCGCGGCCTTCCTCGAGCAGTTCGGCGAAACAGATACCCAAGAGATGGTGCGCCTTCTAAGACGTGCCAACGAAATTATCGACCGCAACCAAGAAAGGAGAGATGCCGAGTGAGGATTCTCAAGCTCTTTAAAAAACATATCCTGGCACTGTTCGCAGCTATCGTACTTATCGTAATCAGCTGCAACGCCGATCTGGCGCTGCCTACCTATATGAGCGACATCGTCGACGTGGGCGTGCAGCAAGGCGGCATCGCCTCGCCCGTGCCCGACACCATTCGCGCCGAATCGCTCGACGACCTCGAACTCTTCATGAGCTCCAAGGACGCCAAGGCCGTGGAGGCCGTGTTTAGCAAGGCGGACAATAACGGCATTCGAACGTACATGGGCACCGAGGAAGAGCGTGCCGATGGAGGCAAGATTGCCGACATTATGAGCCTGCCCGAGACCGTCGTTCTTTCACTCGACCAGGGCATCGACGCCGACTCCATGGGCGACATGATGGGCTCGTCCAGCGAGAAAGACAGCAACGCTGCCCAGGCCATGCCCACCCCCGAGCAGATGGCGGCGATGACGCCCGAGCAGCTCGCCGAGATGCAGCAGAAGGCCGCGGCGGCGCAGAACATGCAAAAGCAGATTGATGCCGACGGCGGTAAGATCACCATGAAGAGCCTGCGCCTGGGTGTCGAGGGCGGTCTGGTAGACCAAGGCAAGCTCGTCGAGGGCGCCAACCAAATGGCGGACAAAATGGGCTCCATGTCGGGCTCCATCGTCACCCAGCGCGCCGTGAGCTATGTGCAGGACGAGTACAAGGCACAGGGCATCGACCCCGCCGACGTGCAGAACGCCTACCTGAGCCGCATGGCGACCACGATGTTTGGGCTGTGTCTGGTGTCGCTCGTTGCCACCATCCTGACCGGTGCCGTGGCTTCGCGCACCGCCTGCTCCATCGCCCGCGACCTGCGCCACGAGACCTTCAACAAGGTTATGCACTTCTCGCCGGCCGAGGTGGGCAAGTTTAGCCAGGCCTCGCTCATCACCCGCTGCACCAACGACATTCAGCAGATCCAGATGGCCGCAACCCTGTTTATCCGCATGTGCCTGATGGCCCCCGTCATGGGCATCGTCGCCGTCATGCGTGTCCTGGCTAACCACACCGGCCTGGAGTGGACCATCGCCGTGGCCATCATCGCGGTTTCGGCCGTTGTCGGCGTGCTCATGGGCCTCACCATGCCCAAGTTCAAAAAGATGCAAAGCTTTGTTGACCGCGTGAACCTTACCGCCCGCGAGCTGCTCGACGGCCTTATGCCCATCCGCTCGTTCAACCGCGAGGAACATGAGCTCGAGCGCTTTGACAAGGCATCGCTCGACCTGATGACCACGCAGCTCTACACCAACCGCGCCATGAGCTTTATGATGCCGCTCATGATGCTCGTCATGAACTGCATCACCGTGCTTATCGTCTGGTTTGGCGCGCAGGGCGTGTCCGACGGCGTGATGCAGGTCGGCAACATGATGGCGTTTATCTCCTACACCATGCAGATCGTCATGGCGTTTATGATCCTCACCATGGTTTCGGTCATCCTGCCCCGCGCCGAGGTCGCCGCCGAGCGCGTGGAAGAGGTCATCACTTGCCCCACCAGCATCAACGACCCTGTCTCGCCCAAACTGCCCGCGGTCAGCGCGCCGCGCGGTGAGCTCACCTTCCGTGACGTGAGCTTCCAGTATCCCGATGCCCGCGCCGATGTCATCAGCGGCGTGAACTTCACCACGCATGCCGGTCAGATGCTCGGCATCATTGGCTCCACGGGCTCGGGCAAGTCCACGCTCGTGCAGTTGATTCCGCGCCTGTACGACGTCACGGGCGGCAGCATTTCGCTCGACGGCATCGACGTGCGCGATATGACCCTTTCCGAGCTACGCCGCCGCATTGGTTATATCCCGCAGCAGGGACGCCTGTTCTCGGGCACCGTCGAGAGCAACCTCAAGTTTGCCGGCGACATGGTAAGCGATGATGACATGCACCAGGCAGCGCGCATCGCACAGGCCGAGGACTTTATCGCCGAGCGTGAGGGCGGTTACGACTCCCCCATCAGCCAGGGCGGCTCCAATGTTTCGGGCGGTCAGCGCCAGCGCCTGGCCATCGCCCGCGCGTTGGCCAAAAAGCCCGAGGTCGTAGTTTTCGATGACTCGTTTAGCGCCCTCGACTACAAGACCGACGCGCGTCTGCGTGAAGAGCTGGCTAAAAACGTTACCGACGCCGCACTCGTGGTCGTGGCCCAGCGCATCGCGACCATCATGCACGCCGACCAGATCATCGTGCTCGACGACGGCCACGTAGTGGGCACCGGCACGCACGAGGAGCTGCTGCGCAGCTGCCCGGCGTACCTGGAGATCGCACAGTCGCAGCTTTCCGCCGAGGAGCTGGGGCTTACCCAAGAAGAAATTGCAGCCGTCACGGAAGGAGGCGAGCGCTAATGGCAGACGAGACCAAGACTCAGATTCCCAAGCCCACCCGCCAGCGTGGCCCCATGGGCCGCATGGGCGGCATGCGTCGCGGCGAAAAGGCCAAGGACTTTAAGGGCACCATGAGGCAGCTGCTCGGCTATATCGGCCAGCACAAGATTGCCGTGTTTGCCGCCGTCGCCTTTGCCGTGTGCTCGGTCATCTTTAATATTGTGGGACCCAAGGTGCTCGGTCAGGTTACGACCAAGCTGTTCGAGGGCCTGGTTGCCAAGGTCAACGGCACCGGCGATGTCGACTTTAACTGGATCGCAAAGACGCTCGGCTTTTTGCTCTGCCTGTATCTGGCGAGCTCTGCCTGCAGCCTGATTCAGGGCTGGCTCATGACCGGTGTCACGCAAAAGATCTGCTACCGCATGCGCAAGGAGATCGCCGCCAAGATCGCCGTCGTGCCGATGAGCTACTTTAACGGTCACAGCAAGGGCGATGTGCTCAGCCGCATCACCAACGACGTCGATACGCTGGGCCAGTCGCTCAACCAGAGCGTAACGCAGCTTATTACGTCCGTCACGCAGATTATCGGCGTGCTCGTCATGATGCTTTCGATCAGCCTGCCGCTCACCGGCGTCACCGTGCTCACGCTGCCGGCCGCCGCGATTATCTTGATGGTGATGATTCACTTCTCGCAGCCGTACTTCCGCGAGCAGCAGCAGGTCCTGGGTACCGTCAACGGCATTATCGAGGAGGATTTTGCCGGCCAGAACGTCATTCAGGTGTTCGACCGCGCCGAGGCTTCGATCGAGGAGTTCGACCGTCAAAACGACCGCCTGTTTATTAGTGGCTGGCGCTCGCAGTTCCTGTCGGGCCTGATGATGCCGCTTATGAGCCTGGTGGGCAACATGGGTTACGTGGGCGTTGTCGTAGTGGGCGCGCAGCTCGCGCTGACCGGCAACGCCACGCCCGGCGACATCCAGAGCTTTATCCAGTACGTGCGCAACTTTACGCAGCCGGTGCAGCAGCTGGGCAACGTGAGCAACACGATGCAGTCGATGGCCGCCGCAACCGAGCGCGTCTTTGAGTTCCTGGCCGCACCCGAGGAGGAGCAGAAGGCCGACGCGCAGATTCCCGAGAAGCGCCCCGGCCACGTGGAGTTTGACCACGTCAAGTTTGGCTATACGCCCGACAAGACCATCATCCACGACTTTAGCTGCGAGGCGCAGCCCGGCCAGACCATCGCCATCGTCGGCCCCACCGGCGCCGGCAAGACCACGCTCATTAAGCTGCTGCAGCGCTT
>CATWCP010000107.1 GCA_958349325.1 uncultured Collinsella sp. | reverse complement strand
GGTACCGATCGACACCAGAAGCTGCAGCAAGCCGCGCTGCATGCTCTCGGACATCTTGTCCAAGTCGTTGGTCGCACGGCTGACGACCTCGCCGGGACGATGCGCGTCAAAAAAGGCGAGCGGCAGACGGTTGAGCTTTTGTGCGATGCGGTTGCGTAGACGCAGGTTGAGGCGTTCGGCCACGCTCGACATCAAAAAGCTCTGGAGCGCATAGAACGAGGCAGCGGCAGTCCAGATCATAAAGTAGACGAAAATGGTCTTGCCGCAGTTCTCCCAGGTGATGCTGAAAGTGGTGTCGTTGGCAAACGCTACCTGAATGTGGCCCCACAGCTCATCGATCACGCGGGCGCTATATGCCGGCGCGGCAGTGTTAAAGATGACATAGAACACAATGCTCGCGAACACGATATAGAAGCGCCAGTGGTCGCCGGCAGCCTCACTCCACAGGCGGCGCACCGTCGCCCAGGTATCCCGAGGCGTCTCGTCCTCGTCTTCGTCGTCCACGTCGCGCATACGCTCTGCCTCGGCGCGGGCGCGCTCGTCCTCGGCGCGCTCGTTTTCCTCGTAGAGCGCTTGGCGGCGAGCCTCGCGCTCGGCTGCAGCCTTGGCGGCGTCATCCAGCTCGGGTGCCACGGCAGCCGTTTCCTCGACCAGTCCCGCGGCAGCGGCGTCATCAACGCCGCCCTGCTTCTTGAGCTCCTCGGTCATGCTACTCACCTCCCTTCATCTGCGATTCCGCGATGGCGCGGTACACCTCGCAGGTTTCCATAAGCTCGCCGTGCGTGCCCAGACCCACAACCTCGCCATCCTTGAGCACGACGATCTGGTCGGCGTGCAAGATCGTCGAGATGCGCTGCGCGATGATGAGCACCGCAGCGTCACGCGTCTCGTCTTGCAACGCATGACGCAGGGCGGCATCGGTCTTAAAGTCCAGAGCCGAAAAACTGTCGTCGAAGATATACAGATCGGCATGCTTCATGAGTGCGCGGGCAATGGCCAGGCGCTGGCGCTGACCGCCCGAGAAGTTCGTGCCGCCCTGGGATACCGGAGTATCGAGCCCCTGGGGCTGATCGAGCACAAAGGTGCTCTGGGCAACCTCCAGCGCATGGAGCATGTCAGCCTCGGTCGCGCCCTCGTTGCCAAAGCGCAGGTTGCTCGCCACCGTACCCGAGAACAGCCACGCCTTCTGCGGCACGTAAGCGATATGCCCGCGGATGTCGTCTTGCGAAAGGTCGCGCAGATCGATGCCGTTCAGGCGAATGGCGCCCTTTGTGGCATCGTGGAAGCGCAGTAGGAGCTTGGCCACCGTCGACTTGCCCGAACCCGTCGAGCCGACGATTGCGGTCATCTGACCGCGGCGACAGGTAAAGTTCAGATCGCACAGCGTGTCCTCGTCGGCATCGTCAAAACGGAACGACATGTGATCGAACACGGCGACCGCGTCCGCATCGTCCTCGGAGGCAAGCGCACCGTCACTCAGCGTACGCTCGCCGTCCACGATGCTCGGCTCAATCTCCAACACCTGCTGCGCACGGTTCAGGCATGCGGCGGCGCGTGGGAGCGTCAGAATCACCATCTGCGCCATCATCACAAAGAACAGGATCAGGATCGCGTACTCCAGCACGGCCGAGATGCTGCCGATTTGCATGGCATGGACGCCCACGCGGTTGCCGCCCACCCACAGCACCGCCACCTCGGCGATGTTCATCAAAAAGAAGCTGGAGCTGTCGAGGCCCACAAACAGGTGGTTGACCTTGATGGCGTTGGCCGCGTAATCGCTAAACACCTCGTCTAGGCGTTGCTCCTCATGGCGTTCCTTGTTAAACGCACGGATGACGCGCACGCCCACGATGTTTTCGCGCAGCACCACGTTCATGCGGTCGATAAAGCCCTGTAGGCGCATAAAGATCGGAGCCGCGTTGGCAACCGTAAAGACCGCCGCCACCAGCACAATCGCAACGACTACGCCCAGCAGCGTGCCCATGGCGGGATCGATAAACCAGGCGAAGATGATGCCCGCCACAGCCAAAAACGGCACGGGCAGCACCAGCTGAATCGTCTGCAGAATCGCCTGCTGAATCACGTTGATGTCGTTGAGCGAGCGCGTGATCATCGATCCGGTGCCAAAGCGCTCAAAATCGCTGGCCGCGAGCTCGAGCGATTTGTCGTACACGGCATTGCGGATATCGCAAGCCACGCTGGCGGCCAGGCGCGCCGAAAGATAGCAGCCCAGCACCGTGCCGCCGCTAGCCATGCTGGTCGCGATAAACATGTATAGGCCGTTGCGTAAAATGTAGTCGATATCGCCCGTGGTAATACCGGTGTTGACCATGTTCGCCAGCATCGTGGGAACCAGCAGCGTACCGACGTTATCCACCAGCAGCACCAGCAGCGTCACTGCGACAAGCCCTCGATAGGGCTTCAAAAACCTCATTAGCACTCGCACGGCTCCCCCTCACCTTGATTCTCGGCCTGGCTCTCGGCAGCGATATGCTGCTTAAAGGCATCGCACTCGTCGCCGAGCACCTGAGAGAATTTGCCGATCAAGCGTATGATTTCGCGCTGCTCACACGGCTCAAGCGCGCCAAAGGCTCGCTGCTCGGCCTTGAGCGCCGGCAGCGCATAACGCTCGGCAAATCGCCTGCCCTCTTCGGTCAGGCTCACAACCTTGTTCTTACGGCTGCCTTCGGCAAACTCCAACGTTGCGAAGCCCCGCGCCGTCAAGGTTTTAATTGCCGAGTTGATGGTCTGCTTGCTGTAGAACCATTCGCTTGTCAGACGGCTTACGGCAATACTGCCGCCCGCCGTGCTGGTATCGACGAGCATCCAGTAAGCGCAGTCCGAAAGGCCGCAGGCGCGCGAGAACTCCGAATAGATATGATCGAGTCCATTGAGCAACCGGTCGAAGTCGACCAGCGCAACCGCACTATTCATCTATCCCACCATTCGATTGTCCGATTTTTGACCAATTATGTGTCTCTAGATTAGTCCGAGTTTTGACTATCGTCAACAGGCTCCGCAAATGCGCGCACTTTTATGGCCTATCGGCAGAAAAAGACCGCCGGCGCGGGGGCGGCGCCAGCGGTCACGTGAAAATCGGGTTTATTGCCTGTTAAGCGGCGACGGCCTCATAGACCGTAGCGCCCGAGAAGCTGTCATGCAGGCTCTTGCCGGCAATCCACGGCAGCTCGACGACCTCGCAGACCGTGTTGACCAGCTCGGAGCAGTCAGTAAAGTGGCCCTTGTCGTTGAGGGCCTCGCAATCCTGAACACGCCAATAGCCATCGGTGTGCGTGATGTAGTACTCGTGATCGTTGATCGACACGAAAGCGCGCGTCTTGGAACGCAGCAGCTTCAGAAATCCTTCGAAATCGGTCTCGACGACATCTCCAGCCTGGAACATGATGTTACCTCCTGGCCCGGCGCCACCACGGCGCATTGATAAACGTTGGTACTCCTTTAGTAAAACCTTTATCAGAGGTTATGCGTTCGTCATTTAGGCAAGTGGTAAAAAACCGCAGGGTAGACGGGATAAAACGTTTAACCATCCCATTTGTTTGTCACATTCTGAAGGTACTTTTATGCAAACCTACTTTCCCAATTGGAATCTATCCTTTTGGCCGGGCAATTGACCGTCTATCGTTTAAGCCCGGCGGGTATGAACGGGGCATCTGCAACGCCACCGCAAGGAGACACCATGGAGACTATCGAAGCACTCATTCACCGTCGCAGCTGCCGCAACTACAGCGATCGTCCCGTCGAGGCCGAAAAGCTTGCACGTATTATCGAAGCCGGCCAATATGCACCGAGCGGCATGGGCCGCCAGCCGGTGACGTTTGTCGCCGTCACCGACCCCGCGACCGTCGAGCGTCTCTCACAGCTCAACGCCCAGGTCATGGGCAGCAACGGCGACCCCTTCTATGGCGCCAAGACCGTTGTGGTGGTGCTGGTTGACCGCAGCGTGCCCACACATCTGGAAGACGGCTCGCTCGCCATGGGCAACTTGCTCAACGCCGCCTATGCACTGGGTGTCGATTCGTGCTGGATTCACCGCGCGCATGAGGTCTTTGACTCGCCCGAGGGCCT
>CATWCP010000106.1 GCA_958349325.1 uncultured Collinsella sp. | reverse complement strand
GGTCACCAAGCACAACCTCAAGTACCGCCGCTACTACCACCAGTTCGACTACTAATTTCATTTGGGGGAAACCGCAATGAGGCAATATATCTTTGCCAGCCACGCGCATTTTGCGACCGGCATCAAAGAGAGCACTGAGCTGCTCTCGGGCGCGCGCGATAACGTCCACGACCTGTCGATGTTTGTCGACGGCCGCACCGACGTCGCCGAGGAAGCCGCCAAGCTCCTGGCGACCTTCGACCCCGCCGACGACGTAATCGTGTGCACCGACCTGTTTGGCGGCAGCGTCAACAACGAGTTCACCAAGATCGTCCAGACGCGCCCCAACACCTACCTGGTTGCCAACATGAACCTGCCGCTGCTGATCCAGCTGCTCTTCTCGGACCAGGAGGCTCCCGCCGATCAGGTTATCCGCGAGATTCTCGCGGCTGACGACACGCGCGTCAAGTTTGTCAACGACCTGCTGACCGATGCGGATGACGAGGAAGAGTTCTAGTCACCGCCTGCTATTAATGGGGCCGGGTTTCCGGCATGAGACCTTTGGGGGTCAATCATGATTCAACTGCTTCGCGTCGACCATCGTCTGCTTCATGGCCAGGTGGCCGTCTCTTGGGTCCAGGGCTTGGGCTCCGACTGCATCTTCTGCGTTGGCGACAAGGTTGCCAACGATCCCGTCTGGAAGACCACGCTCAAGATGGGAAAGCCGGCCAATGTCAAGCTCGTCATCAAGGACATGGACCACGCCATCGAGGCCATCAACTCCGGTGTTACCGATAAGTACAAGATGATCATCTGCGTCGCCAGCATCGCCGAGGCCAAGCAGCTTGTCGACGGCTGCCCGCAGATCACCTCCATCAACCTGGGCAACACCAAGTCCAAGGACGAGCAGCGTCCCGATGCCCGTAAGATTTCCCGCCAGATCTTTGTGACTGCTGCCGAGGAAGAGGACATTCGCGAGCTCGTCGGCCGCGGTGTCGAGGTCGAGATTCGCGCTCTGGCCGACGACCCCAAGGTCGATGCCCTAAGCGCCCTCTAATTGGGAACCACGGGGCGGCACGTACGGCGCCGCCCCTATCCGTGGGCGTACCGGATAAACGCTTTACCCGTTACCCCCATCTACCGTTCACCGAGAGTACGCGCCCGTTGAGCGATTGGTATTAAATAGTTTTTGCATGACTATATAATTGGTATCAAATCATTTGCACCGGTTTAGGTGTTAACAGCACACCGGTACAAGCTGGATCTGTCTGGGCGATTGTCGGCATGGAAAAGGGCGCGCTGACAAGTCGGGAATCGCCGCGCGGATCCAAGAGGGATCAAAGGGAGGAACAATGCTTGTTCAAGCGATCCTCATCGGACTTATCGCTGCCTTCGGTAAGCTCGATTATCAGCTCGGTACGCTCTATGCGTTCCGCCCGATCGTTCTGTGCCCGCTCGTCGGCATAGTCCTCGGGGACCTGCAGTCCGGCCTCGCCATCGGTGCGAGCCTCGAGCTGCTCTTCATGGGTTCTATCTCCATCGGCGCTTACGTGCCGCCCGATGAGACGATTGGCGGCGTGCTCGCCTGCGCCTTCGCTATTCAGCTGGGTCAGAGCACCGAGGCCGCTATCGCGCTCGCGATGCCCATCGCCACTCTGTGCCTGGCCATCAAGAACGTCGTCAACGCCGGTATGCCCCTTCTGGTCGACCGTGCCGATGTCTTTGCCAGCAAGGGTAACCTCAAGGGTATCTACGCTATGCACTGGATTATCGGTCTCGTGATTGTCGTCCTGGCCTTTATCCTGTGCTCGGTCTCCTTCTATCTGGGTGCCGACGCTGTTCAGGGCCTGCTCGACTTCATCCCGACGTTCGTCCTCGATGGCTTTGGCGTTGCCGCCAACATCCTGCCGGCCATGGGCTTCGCCATGCTCGGCCGCCTGGTGCTCACCAAGCAGCTCGTGCCCTTCTACTTCCTGGGCTTCCTGCTGTGCTCCTACGCCAACGTGCCCGTCCTGGGCGTCGCCCTGATCGCCATCATCATCGGCATCGACAAGTTCGACCTGCTCGGCCTGGGCGGAGCCCAGCCCCAGCTCTCCGCGGAAGGGGATGAGGACGATGACTTCTAGTCCCGAGAACAAGATCACGCGCTCCGACCTCATCAAGAGCGCCGTCAACACCGGCGCCCTGGGCATGGAGTTCTCCTGGACCTACTACAAGCAGATGAACATTGCCTTCTGCCTGATGGTCGCCAACATGCTCAAGAAGATCTATGCCGGCCGTCCCGATGATTACGCCGAGGCTTTGCACCGTCACAGCGCATTCTTCAACATCACCCCGCAGCTCGCTCCCTTCGTGGGTGGCATCGCGATGGCCATGGAAGAAAAGGTCGCTCGTGGCGAGGTTGAGCCCGAGAGCGTCAACGACATCAAGGCCGCCCTCATGGGTCCGCTTTCCGGCCTGGGTGACTCCTTCTTCCTGTCCACCCTGCGCGTCGTCGCCGCTGCCGTGGGCATCAGCCTGTGCCAGGCCGGCAACGTCTTTGGCCCCATCGCCTTCCTGCTCGTCTACAACATCCCGGCGTTCCTGATTCGTATCTTTGGCGCTATCAAGGGTTATGAGCTGGGCATTGGCTTCCTCGACAAGGCTCAGAAGACCGGCCTGATGCAAAAGATCATGGCCTGCGTCGGCATTGTCGGCGTTATGGTTGTTGGCGCCATGAGCAAGGACATGTTCTGGGCTTCGCTGCCCATCGCCATCGGTCAGGGCGACTCCGCCCAGACTCTCCAGGACATCCTGGACGGCATCATGCCCGGTATGCTCGGTATGGCCGCCTTCTGGCTCTACTACTGGCTGCTCTCCAAGAAGATCAACCCGATGGTCCTGATCCTCTGCACCATGGTCGTGGGCATCATCGGCGCTTACTTTGGCGTGCTTGCCTAATATGTTCGAATCGCGCTTCAATCGCGTCTAACGGTTGCGTCGATCTTTGGGGGCTTGTCGCATCTGCGGCGGCCCCCTGTTTTTTAAAAGCCTGTACGAAAGGGGAGGGCTATGGCCGTACCCGAGCTTTCGCTCATGAACATCAACCATCGTTACTACAGCATCGAGACGTTCTTTAAGGCTGCAGGTGAGGCCGGTTATCGCAATATCGAGCTGTGGACCGGCTCGATGCACCTGTATGTAGATTGCCACGAGCACGATTCGGTGGACAAGATTCGCGACCTTGCCGCCCAGTACGGCATCAAGATCGTGTGCGTTTGCCCCGAGCAGAATAACCCCAAGCCGTGGAACGTCGCGGTGCGCGGTGAGGCGGGCCAAAAACGTATCCTCTCGTACTTTAAGAATGTGATCGACGTTGCCGTCGAATTGGGCGCGCCGCAGATTCTGGTGACGAGCGGCTGGGCCTATCTGGACGAGCCGGCTGAGGACGCTTGGGTCCGCAGCGTTGCCATGCTGCGTTCGGTGTGCGACTATGCCGATACGCGCGGCATTCGCGTTGCGCTCGAGGCGCTACAGCCCTCGGAATCCGTGCTGGTCAATACCGCACAGGACGTGGCGCGCATTCTCGAGGCGGTCGACCGCCCCAACCTGAAGGCATGTATCGACTTTGGCGCCATGGAAGTTGCCGGCGACACGATCGACGGCTACTTTGAGGTCCTGGGCGACAAGATCGTTCACACCCACTTTGTAGATGTTGGCGGCGGCACGACGCATCTCGCCTGGGGCGACGGCGAGCGCGATATGCGTGCCGACCTCGAGGCACTCATACGCCACGGCTATACGGGCTATGTCTCGGCCGAGACGTGTGATGGCCGCTACTATCAGGATCCGTCCAAGGCGACGACTCAGGTTATCGAGATGTATCGTCGTGTGACAGCGGAGATGGAAGCCGAATAACTAAACTGCGCGGTTGCGTCGGAAACGCTTGGGCGGGTCTGGCGCAACGCATTTTTAGCCTGTGAGTCGTGGAGCGCCCGTTGGCAGCGGAGATCGAAATAGACAACTAATGGCGTTGTAATACCACTCGGGCAAGGAAACCGACCGTTCGTCGTAAATCTTCGTGAGTTTGGATTGGTATTAAATAACAAGCAATCGTATGGCTATAATTGGTATCAGCAAGAAGCGCGATGTATAGAATCGTGCACATGTGATGGGAGGACACACATGAAGGAGACCGAGAAGATCGAGATCATGCACTTCGACCAGGAGGGCTACCTCG
>CATWCP010000105.1 GCA_958349325.1 uncultured Collinsella sp. | reverse complement strand
AGCCCTGGCAGATCCTTGCCATCACGTTTACCAACAAGGCCGCGGCCGAGATGCGCGAGCGTCTGGCGGCGCTCATTCCCAGCGGCATCCGCGGCATGTGGGTGTGCACCTTCCATGCCATGTGCGTGCGCATGCTGCGTGAGGACGCCGACTTGCTGGGCTATACCGGTCAGTTCACCATCTACGATGATGATGACTCAAAGCGCATGGTGCGTGACATTATGCAGGCGCTCGGCATCGAGCAAAAGCAGTTCCCCATCAACATGATCCGCAGCAAGATCAGCTCGGCCAAAAACGCCATGATCGGCCCCGAGGACATGCTCAAGAGCGCCGATAGCCCCAACGACAAAAAGGCCGCGCAAGTCTACCTGGAGCTGGAGCGCCGCCTGCGCGCCGCCAATGCGATGGACTTCGACGACCTGCTCGTGCGCGCGCTTGAGCTGCTGCGCACCCGCCCCGAGGTGCTCGATAAGTACCAAGAGCGCTTCCGCTACATTAGCGTCGACGAGTATCAGGACACCAACCACGTCCAGTACGAAATCGCCAACCTGCTGGCCGCCAAGTACCAAAACCTCATGGTCGTGGGCGACGATGACCAGTCCATTTATAGCTGGCGCGGCGCCGACATCACCAACATCCTGGACTTTGAGAAGGACTTTAAAAACTGCAAGACCGTCAAGCTGGAGCAGAACTATCGTTCCACGGGTCATATCCTGAACGCCGCCAACGCCGTGGTACGCCACAACTCGCAGCGCAAGGACAAGCGCCTGTTTACGGCCGAGGGCGATGGCGAGAAGATCCAGGCCTTCCAGGCGAGCGACGAGCGCGACGAGGGCCGCTGGATTGCCGGCGAGATCGAAAAGCTGCATGCCAAAGGCACGAGTTACGACGACATCGCCGTGTTCTACCGCACCAACGCCCAGTCGCGTATTCTCGAAGATATGTTTCTGCGCGCGGGCGTGCCCTACAAGATCGTGGGCGGCACGCGATTCTTCGACCGTGCCGAGATCCGCGACGTCATGGCCTACCTCAAGATGATCGTGAACCCGGCCGACGAGATGAGCGTCAAGCGCGTCATCAACACACCTCGCCGCGGCATCGGTTCCACCTCGATCCAAAAGATCGAGCAGCTGGCACGCGACAACCGCTGCTCGTTCTTCCAGGCTTGCGAGATCGCGTGCGCCGAGACCGGCATGTTTAGCGCCAAGGTGCGCAACGGCCTGTCGAGCTTTGTGTCGCTGGTGCGCGAGGGCCGCCGCATGGACGGCGAGCTCAAGGACGTCGTCGAGATGATTGTCGATAAGACGGGCTTGCTGCAGGCGTTTCGCGCCGAGGGCACCATGGAGTCCGAGAGCCGCGCCGAGAACATCCAGGAATTCCTGGGCGTCGCTGCCGAATTTGAGGAGACGCACGAGGACATCGAGGGTACGCTCGAGAGCTTGGAAGAGCTGCGCGCAGCCGGTGTTGCCGACGTGCCTGCCGGCGCCGAGCCCGAGTCCGTCGTGGTGAGCGCGCCCGCGCCCGAACCGGGGCCATCTGCCCCGGCATCCTCGTTTGAGGCACTCGTCGGCGCGCGCGATGCTGCAGGTTCCAATCCGCTCGATAGACTAGCCGCCCCGGCGCTCTCACCGCAGGATGCCCTGGCCGCCGCCATCGCGGGCAACGCGTATGCCGCACCGACGGAGATGCCGGCGGGTGCCGTGCATGCCGACGAGATTGAGCGCACCTACGGTCCGCTCACCTGTAAGGCGCTGCCGGCACTCATGGAGTGGCTGGCCCTGCGCTCCGACTTGGATTCCCTGGCCGGCGAGACGCATGCCATCACCATGATGACCATCCACTCCGCCAAGGGCCTGGAGTTCCCGGCGGTGTTCGTAGCCGGCATGGAGGAGGGCATCTTCCCGCACGTGCACGACTTTGGCGGCAGCGATGACCCGGGTAAGCTCGAGGAGGAGCGTCGCCTGGCCTACGTCGCCATCACGCGCGCCCGTAAGCGCCTGTTCTTGACCTATGCGGCCACGCGTCGCACCTACGGCTCGACCTCTGCCAACCCGCGCTCGCGCTTCCTCAACGAGATTCCGTTTGAGGATATCGAGTTTAGCGGTATCGGTTCTGCCGGTTTTGAGGGAACGGGCTGGGAGAAGCGCGGCGACCGTCGCGGCACCTTTGGCTCGGGCATGGGCTCGGATATGTATGGCGGCAAGGTGTTTGGTTCGCATACGCGCTCGACCGGCGGTTCCGGTTCGCGCGGCGGATCGAGCTTTGACGATTTCTTTGGCGGTAGCAGCTACGGGACCGAGCGCCATCGTGGGGTCTCGTCCGACGCCGGCCGTGTTGCCTCGACCTTTGGTTCGGGTGCGCCGCGAGCCAAAAAGCCGTCGTCCAAGGTGTCCCCGACGGTGGAGCACAAGGTCGATCGCGCCAGCGCATCGCAGGACTTTGCCGCGGGCGATACCGTGAGCCACAAGACCTTTGGCACGGGTACCGTGATCTCGGTCGCTGGAGACATGATCGAGGTTCAATTCGAAAAGACCGGCCAGACCAAAAAGCTGATGAAGGGCTTTGCACCGATCGTTAAACTGTCGTAATCCCGGCGGACCTGGGCGGGCGTATGGGGCAACATCGCCTGCTCGGACAGTCCTGCGCAAGACGGAGGCCACATTAAGTGGCCTCCTTTGCGTGCGGAACTCGCGATCGATGTTGCCCCATACGCCCGCCCAGGTCCTTAGATAACGTTGCTTGCGAACATCGCTTTGCTTGTCTGCCTTTTTGGTCTGGAGAGCCGGGTGGGCTGATAAATAGATATGGCAAGGGGCTCTCCCGTACATGGACGGGGGAGCCCCTTGTTGCGTTTTGGTTGTTGTTGCGACCTAGAGGTGGCTGATGATCAGTTCCATCTTGCCTTCGAGGTCGATGGAGCTGACGGTGTTCGGGGCCAGCAGGTGGCTTCCCTTGTGGACGGGGTCGCCGCAGACGGTGCCTTCGCCGTCGATGACCGACAGGCACATGAAGGGCCAGCGCTGGTCGAGGGTCTTGCTGCCGTCGACGCGCACACGATCGACGGTGTAGCAGGAGTTAGACTCGAGCTCGGTCACGCCATCGACTTCGGGCGCGGTCACCGTGCCGTCGGTCGGAGCCTGAGCATCAAAGTCAATGCAGTCGAGGCTCTGCTCAATGTGCAGCGGGCGCAGCTTGCCATCGGTGCCGGGACGGTCGTAGTCGTACAGGCGATATGTCACGTCGCTCGACTGCTGCGTCTCCAAAATGAGCGTGCCGGTCTTGATGGCGTGCACGGTGCCGGAATCAATCTGGAAAAAGTCGCCCTTGTGGATCGGCAGCACGTTGAGCATGTCGTCCCAGCGGCCGTCCTCGATCATCTGTGCGGCCTCGGCGCGGTCATGCGCGCGCTGGCCGACGATAATCGTGGAGCCGGGCTCGCAGTCCAGCACATACCAGCACTCGGTTTTGCCCAGGCTGCCGTTCTCGTGCTCGGCGGCGTACTCGTCGTTGGGGTGAATCTGGATCGAAAGGTCGTCCTTGGCGTCCAGAATCTTAACGAGTAGCGGGAACTCCTTGCCCTCGCAGTTGCCAAAGAGCTCGCGATGCTCGGCCCACAGCCACGACAGCGTGTGACCGGCATACGGGCCCTCCGCAATCTGGCAGTCGCCATTGGGGTGGGCCGAGATGGCCCAGCACTCACCGATGGGACCCTTGGGAATGTCGTAACCAAATACGGTTTCGAGCTGGCGGCCGCCCCAGATCTTCTCGTGGAAGATCGGCGTCAGTTTAATCAAATCGGACATGTTCATACTCCCATTGTGCTGCGTGGGCGCCGCGTAAAACTGCTCAAAACGAGCGCCCGCATGACTACAAAAACCTATGCCAACGCTACGTGGTGCAGCTCAAAGCGGTCGCCGACGTTGCGCGAGACCGAATACTCAAAGGCGGCACCGCTATCCAAGAAGCCAATCTGGGTGAGCTCGAGCAGGGGAGAGCCAGGTTTGGTGTCCAGACGCTCGGCTTCTTCCTCGGTTGCTGCCACGGCGCGAATGGTACGGTGAAAGCTCGAAATCTTCAGCCCACATTGCTCGCGGATGAAGCCGTAGACCGATCCGTACAGGTCCTTCTTTTTCAGCCCCGGAATCAGCTCGAGGGGCATGTAGGTGTACTCGATAACGATGGGCTTTTCATCGGCCTGACGCACGCGCACGACGTGATAGGCAAAGTCATCCTCGGCAATTCCCAGCTGGGCTGCGATGTCCGCTGGT
>CATWCP010000104.1 GCA_958349325.1 uncultured Collinsella sp. | reverse complement strand
TTACTAAAGCGTCTCCAGCACAATTGAGGGCTATGCCCTTATTTTCGGCAAGTGGCGCAAGGTCGGTGAGGACCTCTTCGGACAAAGGACCAAGTTCCACATCGTCCTCGCAAGGGACGCTGCGGAGCTCACTCATCTCGAGCAATACCTTGGCCATTCGAGACATGCGCTCGGTTTGTTCTTGTAGCAGGCCGAGTAGCTCGGCAGTTTCGGGTTGCAAACCGGAGTGCTCGGAGATGAATAGTTCAATCTGTGCTTGCATAAGGGCGAGCGGGGTGCGCAGCTCGTGTGCGGCGTTGCCGGTAAACTGACGCTGTGCAGAGAACCCTTCGCCAAGACGGGCGATCATGTCGTTGAAAGAGGCGCTGCATCGTTGTAGCTCGATGGGCACATCTTCACTGAGCCTGATTTCGCTTAGGTTGTCAGGCTGCACACGCTCGACCTGGGCCGCAAAAGCCCGTAGCGGTTTGAGTGCACGGCCGCTCACAAAGTATGCCAGCGCGCCGCCAAGGAGTGTGACTCCAGCCGTGATGTACCAGGCTGTCGTGCCAAAAGACTCCTGTGCGTCGTTTACGACGATCGTGACCTCGTCATCGAGGCTCTCCTTCGTTGGGTCAAACGCCTGAGGTGCATCTACGCCGGCTGCGCTAAGGGCCGAGATGTCGCTGCCGATAGCATCCATGTAGCGCATGCCCGTATAGCCGACCAGACAGTTCGTCAGCACGCATGCCGCACACGTCAGCAGTGCCGTCATAATCGTTATGCGCCATTGCAGCGAAAGCCTTTTCATTCGCTATCCTCCATAACGTAGCCCTCTCCAATCCGATTGCGAATCGGGTCGTATCCCAAAGCGCTGCGTAGCTTTTTGCGGAGTGACGAGATGTGAACGCGGGTTGCGTTGCTAAAGCTGTTCACGCTGCTATCCCAAACGTGCTCGATAAGCTCCTCTTGGCTTACCGGTCGCCCCTGATTAAGCATCAGGTATTCCAAGATTCCCGTTTCCTTGCGTGTAAGAGATAGAGCCTCACTGTCCACGGAAGCGATGCGCGCCTTGGTGTCAAAGCTGAGCTTTCCGCAGGCTAATACTATGTCGCTTTGTGCGAAGCGCCTGAGGGTAAGGCTGCGGATCCTTGCCGCAAGTTCGTCCAGATGAAACGGCTTGGTAAGGTAATCGTTGGCGCCGGCATCGAGTCCGGCGACTTTATCGGATACTTCGCCACGCGCGGACAGAATCAGTACCTTAGTCTCGCAATCGGTTTTCCTAAGTTCCCTGAGCACGGTCATGCCATCGATACGGGGAAGGTTGAGGTCGAGTACCACGAGGTCAAAGACTTCGACGCTCAGCAGGTCGAGCGCCTCCTGTCCGTCGTGGCAGCAGTCGACGCTGTACGCCAAGTTTCGCAAGCTGCGCGCGATTGCATCGCACAGTGCTCGCTCGTCTTCGACGATCAAAATACGCATAACAGTCTCCTTGCACATTCCAAATCGCGCTTAACACGGATTTTATAGTCGATATGGTCCAATGGTCGCGTAACGAAAGGAGTGGTTGGGTTGTTCAAAGCGGTAAAACCCGTGGTACAGGTCGCTTTGTTGATCGTCGGAATTGCCATGGTGTGCTTTGGCGTTATGCGTGGCGAGGCGGATGCCGTGCTGGCCAAAGCGATTAGGCTGTGCTTGGAGTGTATCGGAATTGGATAAAAGAGAAAACACTGCGTCGCATGTTTTGGCCCGATTTCGCGGATTCATTCAGGCGGCGGCGACGCTGGTCACCAATATTCACCTGCCAAATTTTGCCAAAGGAAACATCTATCAGGGCGCGGGAAAAACAGTCTGCGTACCTGGACTTAATTGCTATTCGTGCCCCGCGGCATCGGGTGCGTGCCCCATCGGGTCGTTCCAGTCGGTGGTAGGTTCATCCAAGTTCAACTTTTCTTACTATGTTACCGGTACGCTCATTTTGCTCGGCGTGCTGCTGGGGCGCTTTGTATGCGGCTTTCTGTGCCCGTTTGGCTGGCTGCAGGAGCTGCTTCATAAGATTCCCGGCAAAAAGTTCTCCACGAAAAAGCTCAAGCCGCTCACGTACATCAAGTACGTCGTGCTGCTGTTTGCCGTGGTGCTGCTGCCCGTCTTGGTGGTTAACGACGTGGGCATGGGCGACCCGTTCTTTTGTAAGTACATCTGTCCACAGGGTGTGCTCGAGGGCGCCATTCCGCTGGCCATTGCCAACGCCGGCATTCGATCTGCGCTGGGGCAGCTCTTTACCTGGAAACTTGCCGTTCTCATTGCCGTGGTAGTGCTGAGCGTTTTGTTCTATCGCCCCTTCTGCAAATGGATTTGTCCACTTGGCGCATTCTATGCGCTCATGAATAGGGTGTCCCTACTGGGGATTCGGGTTGACGCATGCAAATGTGTCTCGTGCGGCAAGTGTTCAAGGGTTTGTCAGATGGACGTTGATGTGGTCCGCGCGCCCAATCATGCCGAATGTATCCGGTGCGGAAAGTGCATCGGGGCCTGTCCCGTCGATGCCATCAGCTATCGCTATGGCCTGGATGTGTCGGCGGAAAAGCTTCCCTTGACCGCCGATAAAAAGTAAACAAGCTTCGACAAAACGGAGGAATGACTATGAAGCTTTCTAAGATTGCGGCCCTGTTTATGGTGCCGGTATTGGCCTTGTGCCTTGTGGCATGTTCGGCGCCCGGTGGCAATGTGAGCGAATCTGCGAGCTCCGATCCTAAGATCGCAGAACTCACTGCGCAGAAGCCGGCCAATGCCGACGAGGCCGCCGAGCTGTATGCGAAGCTCATGCAGAAGGAGAACGAGATCTTTTCGAGTGATAACGCGCTGTGGGAAAAGGTATTCAATGCGGCAAATAAAGACTCGACAATGATTGAGGACGGCAGCAATTACGGCGATTTCTTGCTCAAGACCATCGACGGCGCCAAGGATGAGTTTACGGCGGATGAGCTTAAGACGCTCAAGGCCGGTGCGCAGCAGATCAAGGAGATCGAGGACAAGCTCGAGAGCTTGGAGAAGGAGTTCCCCGGCTGTGGAAGCACGCCGAGCGCAGGCGAGAGCGTCGACGCTTCGACCGCTGGCATGACGGCTGGTGCCAATGCTTCGAGCGAGGCGACGAAGTTCCCCAGCTTTACGGGCAAGGACCTGGACGGCAACGACGTGAGCAGCGACGAGCTGTTCTCTAAGAACAAGGTCACCGTCATGAACTTTTGGTTTACCACTTGCAAGCCGTGCGTGGGCGAGCTGGGCGATCTGGAGCAGCTGAACAAAAAGCTTGCCAAGAAGGGCGGCCAGGTCGTAGGCGTCAATTCCTTTACGCTCGATGGCAACAAGGGCGAGATTGCAGATGCCAAGGACGTGCTGAGCAAGAAGGGCGTGACATATAAGAACATCTGGTTCAAGTCGGATAGCGAGGCCGGTAAGTTTACGTCAAATTTGTTCTCGTTCCCGACAACGTATGTCATCGATCAGAATGGCAACATCGTAGGGGATCCAATCGTGGGAGCCATCAGCTCCGCCGAGCAGCGCGCAGCGCTCGACAAGCTTATCGACCAGGCGATTGCGAATAGCGAGCAGTAAAAAACGCGTAAGGCATGGCGAGGATCGTGCGCCGCTGTGCGAAGTAGTCCGCTCCCTTTCAAGATAAGCTCCACCATATAGAGGTCCCGCTCGGGACCTCTTTTTTTGGGCGCCGTCCCGTTCGTTTTTTGGCGCGGTTCCCTACATTCCTCACTGGCGCCGGCAAAAAATGGGGATAGAGTAGGACAAACGCGTCGAATACGAACGGCGGGGGAGAGCGGGCGAGTGCGCCCGCGTGGGAGAGGTTGCCGTCCATGTTGGAGCTCAAAGGTATTTGCAAAAGGTACGTTACCCAGTCGTTTGCGCAGGTGGCGCTCGACAGCGTGAGCCTGTCTTTTCGCGATAACGAGTTCGTGGCCATTCTGGGCCCCTCGGGCTCGGGCAAAACTACGATGCTCAACGTAATCGGTGGACTCGATCATTTCGATTCCGGTGACCTGCTCATCGACGGCATCTCGACCAAGGACTTTCACGATCGCGATTGGGATGCCTATCGCAACAACCGCATCGGCTTTGTGTTCCAGAGCTATAACCTCATTCCGCATCAGACCATTTTGGAAAACGTGGAGCTGGCACTTACGCTCACGGGCGTGGGGCATGGCGAGCGCCGCCAGCGTGCGCGCGAGGCGTTGGAGAAAGTCGGCCTGGGCGAGCACGTTAACAAGCGCCCGAGCCAGCTATCGGGCGGACAGATGCAGCGCGTGGCCATCGCCCG
>CATWCP010000103.1 GCA_958349325.1 uncultured Collinsella sp. | reverse complement strand
CCGCAGGAAGCTTGGATACGCCTAGACGCGGTCCAAGAAATCGTCCGCACCCCCCGCCGGCGTAATGTGGCCGACCGGCTTGCCTTTGAGCACGCGCTTGAGCAGGTTCTCAACTGAGCAACGCGCGCCCTTCTTGGTCTTGAACAGGCGATACGCCTCGCGCCATGCCTTGACCGGCGCGTTTTCGCTGATGGTATCGCTTGTCAGGTGGCGCTCCGCGTCGATATTGGCGCGGTCAAGCAGCGCGGCGATCGCATCCACGTCCTCCTGGGGAATCTGCGCCGCGGGCTTCATGCCCTTTACGACCACGACGCCGATCGCCGCCTGTGGAAACAGCTCCCAAAATGAATCCTCGGCAACGAAACTCTTCATATGCTCTCCCTTCATAGCGTGCGCCCGAGCCCGGGCGCCTAAACAAAAAGCACCCTCACAGCGGCCACCTTCAAAGTCCTACGGTGCCGCCACAAGAGCGCTTACGCTGCCCCCATCCGGAGAAGGGGGCGATATGTCAGGCGTATTGTAACCTGAGTCATCCGCCCAAGCAAAACCACCACAAAGGCGCCTGTCCCCTTTGCGGTGGTTTTGGGTCTGAGGCGACGCTAGTGGCGGAGTCCCAGCAGGCCGCGGCCGCGATGACGGGCCTCGGCGGGCACCTGGGCGTGCGGGCCGGCGGCTTTGACGGACTCGGGCAGGTGCGAGTACTTCTTCTCGAAGTTCTCCTCGAACATCACCGCCAGGTTGTGCGCGGCCTCGTCGTAGCGCGCAGTGCTCTGCCAGTACTGGCGCGGCACCAGGATGCCGTCCGGCACACCGTGACACGTGGTGGGAATGTCGACATTAAAGATGTCGTCGTGCACAAACTCGCTATCCTCGATGGTACCGTCGAGGGCGCGAGCGACCAGTGAGCGCGTGTAGGCAAGCTCGATGCGATGACCCACGCCGTAGCCGCCGCCAATCCAACCGGTGTTGACCAGGTAGACGCGCGTGCGGCCGTCGGCGATGCGCTCGCCGAGCATCTTAGCGTAGACCATAGGGTCGAGCGGCATAAACGGCTCGCCAAACAGCGAGGAGAACGTGGGCGTGGGCTCGGTGACGCCGACCTCGGTGCCGGGGATCTTGGCGGTGAAGCCCGTCACAAAGTGGTACATGGCGGCATCGGCCGTCAGGCGCGAGATGGGCGGCAACACGCCAAAGGCGTCGCAGGTCAAAAACAGCACGACGCTCGGAGTGGTGCCCATGCCCTTGGTCCACGCGTTGGGAATATGCTCGACGGGGTATGCCACGCGCGTGTTGTGCGTGATCGAGACGTCGTCGTAGTTGGGCTTGCGATTCTCATCGAGTACCACGTTTTCACAGATGGCGCCAAAGCGGACGGCGTTAAAGATCTCGGGCTCGTGGAACGCGTCCAGGCCCTCGCACTTGGCGTAGCAGCCGCCCTCGACGTTAAAGATGCCCATATCGGACCAGCCGTGCTCGTCATCGCCGATCAGCAGGCGTGTGGGATTGGCCGAAAGCGTTGTCTTGCCGGTGCCGGACAGGCCAAAGAACACCGCGGTCTCGTGCGTGACGGGATCCATGCTGGCCGAGCAATGCATGGGCAGTACGTCGTCCTCGACGGGCAGCAGGTAATTCATGACGCTGAAGATGGACTTTTTGATCTCGCCGGAGTAGCCGGTGCCCGCGACCAGAATCACGCGCTCCTGGAAATTGATGACCACCGCGGCGCTGGAGTTGAGGCCCTTGATGGCAGGATCGCACTGATAGCCGGGTGCAGCAAGGACGCAGAAGTCCGGCTCGCCGGTGCGCGCGATTTCGCGGGCGAGCGGGCGAGCGAGCATCTGCTTAATAAAGAGCGCCTGGCTGGCACGCTCGCAGGCGACGAGCAGGCGACGCGTATGGTTGCGGTCGGCGCCGGCCATGCCGCGGGTGACGAACACGTTGCGCTCGTTGAGATAGTCGACGATGCCGGCCTTGATGGCCTCGTAGCTCTCGACGGACAGCGGACGGTTGACGGCACCCCAGGCAATCTTGTCGTGCACGTCGGGCGTGTCGACGATAAAGCGGTCGTTGGGTGAACGTCCGGTACGCTCCCCCGTCTCGATCACGAGTGCGCCGTTGGAGGCCATACGGCCTTCGTTGCGGCGGATCGCATGCTCGACGAGCTCGGCTGCCGGCAGGTCAACCAGCAGGCGGGGCTGGTTCTCGGCGGGGTCTTCGACCAGCGTAATGCCAAAGTTGGACAGAACTTCTGCAGGGGTAACACCAGGCATGGGGCCTCCTTTAAAAGCGCGACACGTGGACGCGGCGCGCACTTTACTCACGTAAAGCCTGTTGTACCCGATATGCAAAAACGTTTTTGCGGCAAGGGCGGCAAGCCCGCCCAACGGTCAAAAATCGCAGGCAAGCGGCCTAGTCATTGGGGACGCTTTTAAACGACTAGTCATTGGGGACACTCTTGATCTTGAACAGGCAACATTCAAGGAATGTCCCCGGATGCCGGCATTAGGGACGTTCCCAAAGTGCCGGCACATAAGGAACGTCCCTAAGTGCCGACTACAGCGGCAGGCCTTGGCCAAGCATGGCTATGGCGCTCATCAGGACCAGCATGCCGGCAGCGTAGGGCAGCACCGCGCCCAGGAGTTCGGCATCCTTACCGCGCACGTGCACGGCGGCAAGACCAATGGCGAGGGTCTGCGGCGAGATCATCTTACCGGCGGCGACGCCCAGGGCGTTCAATGCGACCATCCAGTAGTCGCTCACACCCAGCGCAGTGGCGGCCTGGCTCTGAATGGGACCAAACAGCATGCCCGAGGACGTACCCGAGCCGGTCACGAACGCACCGACTGCGCCGATCCACGGAGCCAGAATCGGGTAGAGACCGCCGGCGACCGCAATGCAAAACGCACTGATCGACGAAATCATGCCGGCATAGCCCATCACCTTGGCGCAGCCCAGTACCGAAAGCATCGTGATCACCGTCGGCGTCATCTGCTTCACAGTCGCGGCCAGCACCTCGCCCATCATGCGCGGCGAAGCGCCCTGAATGGCACCGCCGACAAACGCCGCCAGGAAAATCCAGACGCCTGGCGTGTTGATCCACGAAAACGTAAGCATACCGGGATTCTCACCGCAATACACCTGCACATGGCTCGCAAACGGCGCGAGCGCAGCATGTACAGCGGGCACCAGATTAGACGTGCCCAGCAGCAACACAAAGATCAGGATGAAGCACGACCAAGCCGAAAGCGCCGACTTAACGGTGAGCTTCTCCCCCGCCTCGATATTCATGTGAAAGCGTGCGTCCAGATGCCCCGACTTCTCGGCACGCATGGCAAGCGCAGCTGTCAGCGCGAGCGAAACGATGGATCCTACGACCACGGCCAGCTCGGGGCCCACAAACATGGCAACGACCAGAGCCGCGCCGACAAACGAAACGCCGGAGAGCAACGCCACGCCGGCAACACCGTGCAGACGCTCGCCCACACTCGCGGCATTGCCCTGGTCATCGGCAACACGGCCCGCAACCAGCACAATAAATAGCGGCATCACCACAAAGAACGGTGCGAGCTGCACCAGCTGAACGGTCGCTAGGTGAAGGGAATCCAAACCCACCAGGTCGGCAACGGACACCGTGGGGATGCCGATGGAGCCGTAGGGCGTGGGCACGCCGTTGGCCAGCAGGCAGATGAGCACGGCAGGCACGGCCTCAAAGCCCAGGCCCGCGAGCATGCCGGCGGGAATGGCGACAGCGGTACCGAAGCCGGCCATGCCCTCCATAAAGCCACCGAAGCACCAAGCCACGAGCAGCGCCAGCAGACGGCGGTCGCTGCTGATGGAGGTGATCATGCTGCCGATCACGTCCATGGCGCCCGTACGAACGCACAGGTTATACGTGAACACCGCGGCGATGATCACCAGGACGATGGGCCACAGAGCCATCAAAAAACCTTCGAGCGAGGCGGTCGCGATCTGCGCTGCCGGCAGGTGCCACCATGCGAAGGCAAGCAAGCACGAAAGGACAAACGATCCGATAGCGGCCTTCCAAGCTGGCCATTTAAAGCACAGCAGCATCACGACCAGCCAAATAATCGGCACAAGAGCCAGTAAGAATGCGGCGACGTCCATAGGTAGAAGCTCCTTGGTACCGCGTGGGCGGCATCGAGGGTGTCACAAAACTTCAACAGGATACCGCACGTTTACCGACAAATTACAGCCGCCCGCCGAAATTATTGAACAATCCGTTCAAAAACACGAGCGAACACCGTCGCGTCTATACTAAAGCGCAGCAATAGAAAGGACTCCGCTTTGAGCATCACGCCCCTCGATAGCATTCGCCGCGCCATCGCCCGCCGCAA
>CATWCP010000102.1 GCA_958349325.1 uncultured Collinsella sp. | reverse complement strand
ATCAGGTTGAGGCGCTCCTCGCCCTCCTCCTCGTGGATGGCGCTGATGAGCATGCCGCAGCTGGGGATACCCATCATCTTGCGCGGAGGCAGGTTGGTGATGGCAAGCAAGGTCTTGCCGACCAGGTCCTCGGGCTCGTAATAATCGTGAATACCGGAGAGGATGGTGCGGTCGGCGCCGGTGCCATCATCGAGCGTAAAGTTCAGCAGCTTCTTGGACTTCTTGACGGCCTCGCATGCCTTGACCTTCACGGCGCGGAAGTCGCTCTTGGAGAAGGTATCAAAGTCGACGAACTCCTCAAACAGCGGCTCGACGGCAATCTTGGAATAATCAACCGTGGGCTTGAGCGGCTTGACGAAGGGGCTCGCGGTGTTGCTGGCCTCGGCAGCCTTGGCAGCAGCGGCACCGGACTGGAAACCCTTCTCGGGCTTCATGTGCGGGAACAGCAGCACGTCGCGGATGGAAGCCTGGTTGGTGAGCAGCATGACCACGCGGTCGATACCGATGCCGATGCCGCCCGCGGGAGGCATACCGTACTCGAGGGCGCGCACGTAATCCTCGTCGTACTCCATGGCCTCGTCGTCGCCGCCGGCCTTCTCGGCCATCTGGGCAGCGAAGCGCTCGGCCTGGTCGACCGGGTCATTGAGCTCGGAGAACGCGTTCGCGTACTCGTGGCCGGCGATGACCAGCTCAAAGCGGTGCGTCAGGCGCGGGTCGTCCTCAAAACGCTTGGCAAGCGGGCTGACCTCGATGGGGTAATCGCACACGAAGGTGGGGTTGACGATGGTGTCCTCGCCCAGCTCATCGTAGATCTCGGCGATAATCTTGCCGGCGGTCCACTCGGGCTTGATCTCCAGGCCCTTCTCGCGTGCGGCGGCAGCAAGCTCCTCGACCGGCGTGTCGATGGTGACCTGCTTGCCGAGCACGTCGGAGACGATGTCGGTCATGGGACGGCTGGCCCACTCACCGGACAGGTCGATGGTCTGGCCCTGATACTCGATGACCTCGGGGTTGCCGATGGCCTTGTTGGCGGCCTTGATGACGCCCTGGGCGAGCGCCTTCATGCCCTCGAGGTCGGAGAAGGCGCGGTAGGCCTCCATCGTGGTGAACTCGGGATTGTGGGTAAGGTCCATGCCCTCGTTGCGGAAGATGCGACCGATTTCGAACACGCGCTCAAAGCCGCCGACGATGCAGCGCTTGAGGTGCAGCTCGGTGGCGATACGCAGGTAGCACTCCTGATCGAGCGCGTTGAAGTGCGTGATGAACGGCTTGGCAGTAGCTCCGCCCTGGATGGTCTGCAGGATGGGGGTCTCGACCTCCATGTAGCCATCGGACTCCATAAAGCGGCGGAACGTGGAGAGAATCTGCGAGCGCTTGCGGAAGGTCTCGCGAACGTCGTCGTTGGCGATCAGGTCGACATAGCGCTGACGATAGCGGGTCTCCTTGTCGGAGAGTCCGTGGAACTTCTCGGGCAGCGGGCGAACGGCCTTGGACAGCAGCGTCGCACTCTTGGGGGCAACGGAAAGCTGGCCACGCTTGGTGCGCACGACTACGCCGGTCACGCCCAGGATATCGCCCAGGTCGAGTGCCTTGAGCGTGTTCCAGGCGGCCTCGTCCATATCGTTGATGCGGCAGAACAGCTGGATCTCGCCGGTCGCGTCGCGCACGACGATGAACATAATCTTGCCCTGACCGCGCTTGGCAACCACACGGCCGCCGATCTTCACGGCGTCCTCGGTGTCCTCGCCATCGGTGAGCTCGGCGTACTTAGTCTCGATGTCGACGACGTAGTCCTCAATCTCGGAGTGCTCGGGATACGGGTTCTGGCCCGCCTCGAACAGGGAGGCACGCTTGGCCAGGCGGGTGGCGCGCTCGTCGTTGAGCGTTGATGCCTGATCGGCGGCGTTCTGGTTCTCTGCCATAGTTAGCTCCTCAAACTAAAACGCTCCCCAGGATTCGGTCCCAGGGAGCGAAAACATACCTTTACGCGGGACCGTGGTCTAGCGTGCGATCTTGGCGATGGTGTAGACGCGAGTCTTGCCGGAAGGCGTAACGACCTCGACGGAGTCGCCCTCGCCATGACCAATGATGGCGTGGCCGACCGGAGACTCGTTGGAGATCTTGTGTTCGAGCGAGTTGGTCTCGGTGGTACCGACAAGCGTGACCTCGATGAGCTCACCGTTGGGGTCGACCAGGGTAACAGTCGAGCCAATGGAGACGGTCAGGTCGCCCGTGCTGGCAGCGATCTGAGCGTTGGCGAGGATGGCCTGGATCTCGGCGATACGAGCGGCGTTCTGGGCCTGCTTGTCCTTGGCGGCATCGTACTCGGAGTTCTCCGAAAGGTCGCCGAACGCGCGGGCTTCCTTGATGTCCTCGACGATCTCCTTGGCGTAATCGCCCTCACGCCAAGCGAGCTCCTCGACGAGCTTCTGGCGGCCCTCAGCGGTCAGTACGATCTGGCTTGCGTCCATACGGATATCTCCCCAACTATGATGTAACAATCAACTGTCAACAAAACGAAAAAAGACCGGCTAGCCTGCGGGCAAGCCGGTCAGGTGCTCACCCCAAAGGGATGGGACTACTCTGCGTCCGCGTCGCTGTCCTCTGCCTTCTTTTGCTTGGCAGCAGCGAGCTTGGCCTCGAGCTCTGCGATCTCCTTGTCCTCCTTGGACTCCTCGACCACAACGTCCTCGGACTGCTTGGTTTCGCCCTTATCGTCGCCCTCCATACCCTCGCGGATATTCTTGACGGTAGAGCCGAGGGACTTACCGAGCTTCGGCAGGTTCTTGGGCCCAAAGATAATCAGGACAACGACGAGAATAATGATGAGCTCAGGAGCCCTCAGTCCAAACATGTAGACCTCCACAATACAGCGAGACAAGCTCGAATGAGTATACCGCGGGTATCGCGGTATCACAACAATAGCTAAAAAAAGGGACCGCAAGAAGCGGTCCCTCCTCATGCTCTGGTCGGGTTGACTGGATTTGAACCAGCGACCCCTGCGTCCCGAACGCAGTGCTCTACCAAACTGAGCCACAACCCGTTAGCTCGACTATAGTAACAAAGATTTCCGTCGTGTGCCAGAGAAATTTTTACTTCTTTGGCGCTTCAATGCGAACCGTGTCGGAAACGAGCTCCGTTGCATAAGCCCACCAGCCGTTTTGTTGAGCGGCTGCCGCAAGATTGACTGCTGTGGCGGCAGTATCGCAGAGAGCAAACGAGCAGGCACCCGAACCGCACACGTTTGCGGTAATGGTACCGTCCTGTGAACGAAGCCAGTCGAGCACCGTTTGAATCCGCGGCTCCATCTGCGCGGAAATGACACCCAGGTTGTTGTGGACGAGCGCGTAGGCCGCCTCTGCATCTCCCGAGCGAAGGGCAGATGCGATCGCTCCGGGCTTGTCCGCAGGCGCTGGGGTCTCGTCAAAACGTCGATAGGCTTCAATTGTTGAAACGCTTGCCTCGCGCGGCTTGACCAGCACGACGGGTGTCGCGGGAAGTGCGGGGTACTCGGTTGCCAGCACGTCTCCCCCACCCACGTAAAATGCAGGGCTGGCATGCAAAAAGAAGGGAACGTCAGCGCCAATGCCGCGCGCGATGTTGTCCAGCGCGGAATCGGCACGGTCGATACCCCACAGCTCTGCCAAGGCGACAATGACCGCCGCGGCATCCGTCGAAGGACCGCCCAGGCCGGCACACAACGGGATGCGCTTCTCGATCGTGATGCAGACGTTGGCCTCACGACCATAATGCTCGGCCATAGCAGCGGCCGCACGATACGCCGTATTCTTTTGCATGGGAAAATCGGATGCCGGAATCGTCTGGACGGTCAGTGCCTGTGCCGGCGTAACCGTAACGGTATCGACAAGACCGACGGCCGCCATCAGGGAATCGACCTTATGGTAGCCGCGGTCGTCGCGCTCGGCATGAACCCCCAGATAGAGGTTGATCTTTGCCGGCGCGGAAAGGGTCAGGGACCAATCGGTCACCGCTAGTGCTCCTCGAGCTGATTGCCGAGCGGGGTAAAAATGTGCTCGCCGCTCTCGGGGTCGAACAGCTCGACCTGGCCGGTGAGAACATCAATATACTGGTAGGACTGACGCGACTTACGGCCACGGCGCTCGTCGACCTCGACGATAAAGACTGCCGGATGGACGCTCTTGATGGTGCCCATGCGCTCGACGACGCGGGTGCGGCCCATGTTGGCCTTCACCTTAACGCGATCGCCCACCATATCGGTCAGCTTCTCGTGGATGTCGTCGACGTGATTGACTTCCATCTCTTCCATGAACAGGGCCTCCAGAAGGTGCAATTCAAAAAGGGGATAATACCCCTAAGATAGACAAAACTCTAATACTATAGCACCCTGTTGTGGCCATACGCAAGTAGCTAAATAAG
>CATWCP010000101.1 GCA_958349325.1 uncultured Collinsella sp. | reverse complement strand
AACCACGCCATGGAGTGCCGCATCAATGCCGAAACGCCGGACTTTCTGCCGTCATGCGGAACGGTCACTGCGTTGCGTGTGCCGGGTGGTCCGCGCGTGCGCTGGGATTCCGCCATGTTTACCGGGGCCGCCGTTCCGCCGTACTACGACTCCATGCTCGGCAAGCTCATCGTGTGCGCGCCCACGCGTGACGGTGCCATTCGCAAGATGCGCTCGGCCTTGGGCGAGCTCGTGATTGAGGGCGTGAGCGAAAACAGCGAGCTTCAGCTCGACGTGCTTGCAAACGATGAGTTCTTGTCGGGCATGTACCACACCGATCTGATGGGGCATCTCTATGCTGATGAATAGAAAAGCGAAGACGGTCAACGTCCTCGAGGGGCCGATGACCGAGTCGTGCGCCGAGTTTCCCGCGCGCCACGTGTTTATCAAGTGCCCGGAGTGCCGCCGCGTGATCGATGAGGCGCGCCTGCACGACAACCTCGAGGTCTGCCCTCGTTGCGGCAAACACTTTCGCGTGAGCGGTCGCACGCGCATGCGCATGACGGTCGACGAGGGCACGTTTGAGGAATGGGATGCCAATCTGGCGTCGGAGGACTTCCTCTCGTTTCCCGGCTATGCCGATAAGCTCAAGAGCGTGAGCGAGCGTTCGGGCGAGCGCGATGCCGTTGTGTGCGGCAGGGGCAAAATCTGCGGTTGCGATACCGCGCTCTTCTTTATGGACGCCAACTTTATGATGGGCTCGATGGGTTCCGTGGTGGGCGAGAAGATCTGTCGCACATTTGAGCATGCGACCGAGCTGGGGTTGCCGGTCGTCGGCTTTACCGTTTCGGGCGGTGCGCGCATGCAAGAGGGCGTGACATCGCTTATGCAGATGGCCAAGATTTCTGCGGCGGTTAGGCGCCACAGCGAGGCGGGCGGCCTGTATATCACGGTGCTCACCGACCCCACGACCGGAGGCGTAACCGCGAGCTTTGCCATGGAGGGCGACATTATCCTGGCCGAGCCCGATGCCCTGACGGCATTTGCCGGCCCGCGCGTGATCGAGCAGAACATGCACAAGCGTCTGCCCAAGGGATTTCAACGCTCCGAGTTTTTGCTGGAGCACGGCTTTTGCGATGCCGTTGTTCCGCGTGGCGAGATCGCGCTCACGGTGGGCGAGCTGCTGGCACTGCACGAAGGGCACGCGCCCGGCCTGGGGGCACCGCATGAGATCGTGCATACGGGTCGCCGCGGCAAAAAGCTGGGGCACTTGTTCAAGCGCGCGGCGGCGCCAAAAACCGCGCTCGAGATTGTCAAGCAGACCCGCTCGGCAGATCGTGCCACGGCGGGTGAGATGATCTCGCTGGGCTTGGACGGATTTGTGGAGCTGCATGGCGACCGCTACTTTGGTGATGACGCCGCCGTGGTGGGTGGCATTGGCTGGAAAGACGGACGTCCTGTGACGGTTATCGCCATCGAGCGCGGCACCACGACCAAAGAGCGTATGCGCCGCAACTTTGGCATGGCGCATCCCGAGGGCTACCGTAAAGCGCGTCGCCTGATGCGCCAGGCTGAAAAGTTTGGTCGACCGGTTCTGTGCCTGGTCGATACTTCGGGCGCCTTTTGCGGCATCGGTGCCGAGGAACGCGGTCAGGGCGAGGCCATCGCCCAGAATCTCATGGAGATGAGCGGCCTTAAGACGCCGATTGTCTCGGTGGTAACAGGCGAGGGCGGCTCTGGTGGCGCGCTGGCGCTGTCCGTGGCCGACCGCATTCTGATGCTCTCGAGCTCGGCCTATTCGGTCGTGAGCCCCGAGGCCTGTGCGTCGATTCTGTGGAAGGATACCGAGCGCGCGAATGAGGCCGCCGAGGCGCTTAAGCTCACGGCTCCCGATCTGTTGGCGCTCGGTATCATCGACGGCATTGTTGACGATAGGGGTCTGTCGCATGAGGAGATCGCCGGTGCCGTCATGTCCTCGGCATTTGATGCCTTCGATACGCTTGGGCGGCTCGACGACGCGACCCTCACAAACCTCCGCTACGAAAAGTACCGCGCAATCGGTCAGTACCGCACGATGTGACTAGGGGACAGTCCGCATGTCACATTGGGAAAGGGTTCCTGTGTCACAAGTTTCTAACACCTCGTTTACAACGACGGTTTCATCAAACGCCATGGCTGTGGTGGATTATCTGTCCAAAAGCATGATGTCGGCGCTGCCGTTTATTGTCTGCGCGGCGTTGTTCCGCACCGTCGCCGTCATTATGGGCGAAGGCATGCTGGGCCTGTGGTCTGCCGATTCCGATATCTATCGCCTGTTCTACAGTTGGCTCTATAACGCCGGCTACTACTTTTTGCCCGTTTATCTTGGTTGGGCGGCCGCCCGCCAGCTCGGTTGCTCGGAGCAGCTGGGCATGATGCTGGGCGGCGTATTGATTGCGCCCGATCTGCTTAAGCTCGTCGATGCCGTATCGACGACGGGGGCATCGATGACTTCCGTGTATGGTCTGCTTCCCGCGCCGGTCAACGATTACACGACGACTGTTATTCCGGTTCTCATCTCGGTACCCGTGCTTTGGCAAGTGGAGTGTTTCTTTCGGCGCGTTATCCCTAAGGCCGTGGCGTTTTCGTTTGTTCCGTTTGCGACCATGCTTGTCATGGTTCCGGTTTCGCTGTGTATTACGGCGCCGGCGGGCAGCTATTTGGGCATGCTGTTGGGCCAGCTTATGTTTATGCTTGGCAATTCCGGTGGCATCGTATCGTTGCTCACACTCATGGGGCTTGCCGCGGGCTGGGAGTTCCTTAAGATCGCGGGCGTCAGCAACGTTGTCCTATCGCTCGCCTATGCGCAGTTTATGAGTGTGGGAACGGATTCGTGCATCCTGATCGCCGCGACGATGGCAACGTTTGCCGTTTGGGGCATGCCCTTTGGCGCGTCGCTCCGCGTTGCGGATAAGGACGAGAAGACGCTCATGCTGGGCTATTCAATCTCGGGTGTTCTTGGCGGCGTAAGCGAGCCGGCGCTGTACGGTTGCGGCTTTAAATATGGCAGGTGCCTGACATGCATGGCCATTGGCGGCGCCGTCGGAGGCCTTGTTGCGGCCGTGGGCCACGTTACGGCCTATACCATCGGCATGACGAATGTCCTCATGGTCATTGGCTTTGCCACGGGCGGCATCTCGAACCTGCTGTGGTGCTGCGCTGCCGGCGGTACGGCATTTGCGGTGTCTGCGGCGCTGAGCTACTGCTTTGGCGTGGTGCCGGCGAAGGGACAGGCGACGGGGGACGGAGGCGATTCGCCCGAAACAGTGGCGAGCGCTGCTGAAGTAAGCGCATAAACCTGTGCGACAAAAGGACGATCCCTTTGTCGTGTTCCAAGGCCGTGGCTCGTGTGGGCTGCGGCCTTTTGTATCTTGAGGACAAAGTGGCTACACTACAATCCGTTTGAGCAATAGATATATAGGTAGTACCGTGGGGGCGGATGTAGATGGTCGAGTGGATTGTTGGGCGCGCACAGGGCGATCGTGCGCGTGTGGGCACGTTAGCGGGCATGGTGTGTGTTGTCGCCAATGTTGCGCTTTGTGCTGCGAAGGGTGCAATTGGTGTGGTTTCGGGATCGGTTTCGATTGTTGCGGATGCCATGAACAACCTGTCCGATGCCAGCTCGAATATCGTGAGCGTGCTGGGCTTTAAGCTGGCGAGCAAGCCGGCCGACCCCGAGCATCCTTACGGCCACGGTCGCTACGAGTATCTCTCGGGTCTGGTCGTGGCGGCACTCGTGCTGCTGATTGGCGTTGAGCTGGTGAAGTCCTCGGTCGAGCGCGTCATCCACCCCGAACCTGTCGAGTTCTCGCTTGCCCTGGTGGCAGTTCTAGTGCTTTCGATGGTCGTAAAGCTCTGGATGGCGGCCCTCAACCAAAAGCTCGGCGACCGTATCGAGTCCGAGACACTGCATGCGACGGCTCAGGATTCCAAGAACGATGTCCTTGCCACGGGTGCCGTGCTGGCGTGCGCAGTTGTTTCGCAGGTGACGGGCATCAATCTTGACGCTTGGGTCGGCCTTGCCGTTGGTGCCTATATTGGCTGGAGCGGTTTTGAACTCATCCAGGATACGGTGAGCCCGCTTTTGGGCCAGACGCCCGATCCTAAGCTGGTCAAGCACATTCGAGACAAGATCATGAGCTATCCCGGCGTTTTGGGCGTTCACGATTTGATGGTTCACGACTACGGCCCGGGCAGGAAGTTCGCAAGCGCTCACGCCGAGATGGCGGCCGAAGCCAGCCCGATGGAAAGTCACGACACGCTCGACAATATTGAGCAGGCGTTTAGGAACGAAGACGGCATGATTGTCACGCTCCATTACGACCCCATCGTGACCGACGACCCCAAGGTGGCGAGCATGCGTTTACGCATTAACGCAATGGCTCAGGAGATCGATAG
>CATWCP010000100.1 GCA_958349325.1 uncultured Collinsella sp. | reverse complement strand
CTAGCAGACCTGGCGAACCTCGATGTGCTTCTTATATTCGTCCACCTTGGCAAAATCACCCAGACCGGGGCACTCGACCACGTTGGCGCCAGTGGCCATCGAAAGGCGCAGGGCGTCCTCGACGCGCTCGGGGGCGTCGTGCCACACGGACAGGAAGGCAGCGAGCGAGGAATCGCCGGCGCACACCGTCGACAGCAGCTTGACGTCGAAGGTGCGGTTGGCAAACCAGATATGCTCGCCGTTGGAGAAGTACGCACCGGCGCCACCAAGGGTCAGCAGCACGTTCTTGGCGCCCTTGGCGTGCAGCTCGGCCATAGCGCCCTTGACGGACTCGTCGTCGCCACCGCTCACCTTGATGCCAAAGATGTCAAGCAGCTCGTCGTCATTGGGCTTGATCAGCAGTGGCTCCAGAGCAATGAGGTCTGCCAGCTGATGGCTCGAGATGTCGAGGACGAACTCGGCCCCCTTGGCCTTGACGCGGCGTAGAACCTCGGCCAAGAAGCCCTCGGAAGTGTTGGGAGGCAGCGAGCCGCTGATGACCAGGCAGGTCATGTCATCGAGCGAATCGATAAGTTCAAACATCTCCTGCTCGTTGGCCTCATTGATGGCGGCACCGGCATTGACCATGTTGTACTCGGTGTCGGGACCGGCGTTGAGGAACACATTGACGCGCGTAATACCGTCGGTCCACACGGGCTTGACGGGCACGCCCAGGGCCTCGGCGCCCTTAACGATAAACTCACCCGAGAAGCCGGCGAAGAAACCCAGGATCGTGGTGTCGACACCATAGTAGTCAAGCGTAAACGAGACGTTGAGGCCTTTGCCGTTGGGCGTGTAGACGGCATTGCGGGTACGCGTGACGGTATTGGCAGTAAGGCCGTCGCAGGCGATGTTGTAATCAATGGCGGGATTAGCAGTGAGCGTGTAAATCATGAATGTTCCTTTCACGAAGCAACGTGTTAATGAAAGTATATTCCACGCATCGGTAAAAGGCTAGGACAACTCGGAGAACGGTGTGGAAGCGATGAAGTACGGCAGGACACCTCTCCCCCATGGCGGAACAAAAAAGGCGCCCCGGCCGAAACCGGGGCGCCGCATGCGCACGAATATGTCGCGTTTCGATTACTGACGATCGAGCTTGCGGACAGCAACGCGCTTGCTGTACTCGTCGACGTGACCGAAGTCACCAATGCCGACGGACTCGGCAACGTTGGCGCCGGTGGCCATAGCGAGCTTCATGGCCTCCTCGACGTTGTCGCGATCCCTGTACCACTTGTGCAGGAACGCAGCGAGGGTGCAGTCGCCGGCGCAGACGGAAGAGACCAGCTTGATGTTGAACTCACGCTTGGCGTACCAGATGTCCTCGCCGTTGGAGAAGTAAGCGTCGCCGCGGCTACCACGGGTGAGCAGCACGTTCTGAACGCCAGCGTCGTGAGCCATCTTCATGGCGACACGAACCTCGTCGTCGGTGTCGACCGGCACGCCGAAGATGGCCTTCATCTCGTGATGGTTCGGCTTGATGAGCAGCGGCTTCTTGTGAGCGAGCTCCTTGAGCTTGTCGGAGGACAGGTCCAGGACGACGTCAGCGCCACGAGCCTGAGCGTGCTCCATGACCTGAGCCAGGAAGTCGGGCGTAGCTTTGGGAGGCACGGAGCCGGAGACGATCAGGCACTCGAGATCGCCCGCGGTGTCCAGGATGTTGTAGAGCTCCTCCTGGTGCTGCGGCGTGATCGGGGCGCCGGGGTTCAGGATGCCGTACTCGTGCTGGCCATCGTTGACGTAGGTGTTAATGCGCGTGATACCGTCGGTCCAGACCGGGCGGCAGAGGCAACCCAGGTTCATGACCTCCTCGACGATGAACTTGCCCGTGAAGCCAGCGAAGAAGCCGAGCGCGACGGTGTCGACGCCCATCTTCTTAAAGGCGAAGGACACGTCGAGGCCCTTGCCGTTAGCCGTGTAGCTGGCCGAACCGGTGCGGACGTTCTCGTCGGGCTCGAGCGGAGAGCTCGAAACCGTCATGTCGACAGCCGGGTTAGCGGTTAGCGTGTAGAACATTTACAGTACCCCCTGTATATGTGAGGGCCGCGTGGCCGGCCCATTCCAACCACGCGGTTACCTCTGATACCAAATTAGCGAGCTGCGGACTCGAGCAGTGCCTTGACCTCGGCGGCGGTGTTGCAGGCGAGCGCCTTCTCGGCGAGCTCGTCGCACTCGCCCTTGGTCCACTGGCTGATGGTCTTACGGGCGCGCAGGATCGACGGAGCACTCATCGAGAACTCCTCCAGGCCCCAGCTGATCAGCAGCGGCTCGAGCAGCGGATCGGCAGCGGCCTCGCCGCACATACCGACCATGATGCCGGCCTTCACGCCGCTCTCGATGATGTTCTTGAGCGAGCGGAGCACGGCGGGATAGTAAACCTGGTACAGGTTGGAGATGGTGTCGTTGCCACGGTCGGCGCACATGGTGTAGCCGATCAGGTCGTTGGTGCCGATGGAGAAGAAGTCGGCGACCTCGGCAAGACGGTCTGCGAGCAGCGAAGCGGCGGGCGTCTCGACCATGATGCCGACCTCGATGTTCTCGTTGAACTTGCGCCCCTCTTCGGTCAGCTCGGCCTTGCACTGCTCGACGAGCTCCTTGACAGCCAAGACCTCCTCGACGCAGGTGACGAGCGGGATCATGATCTTGACGTCACCGAAGGCGCTAGCGCGCAGCAGAGCGCGGAGCTGGACCTTGTACTGGTCGGGATTGGCCAAGCAGTAACGCACGGCGCGGAAGCCCATGAAGGGGTTGTCTTCCTTGACCATATGCAGATACGGAATCTCCTTGTCGCCACCCACATCGAGCGTGCGGATGATGACCGGAGCACCCTTGAGCGCGCTGGCGACCTTACGGTAGGCGTTGAACTGCTCCTCCTCGGAAGGAAGCTCAGCAGAGTCCATGAACAGGAACTCGGAGCGGAACAGACCGATAGCCTCGGCGTCGTGATCGAGCGCGTTGGGCACATCATCGGGGTTACCGATGTTGCAGGCGATGATCTTCTTGATGCCATCAGCAGTCACGGACGGCTTGCCACGGAAGGCCTCGAGGGCTGCCTTCTCGGCAGCGAAGGCCTCGGCCTTGGCGGTGTAGGCAGCGAGCGTCTCCTCGTCGGGATCGGCCTCGACGATACCCTTGCCGCCGTCGACGACAACGGTCATGCCGTTGCGCAGTGCGGTGCAGCTGTTGGAGACCGAAAGGACAGCCGGGATCTCGAGGGCGCGCGCAATGATCGCGGAGTGCGACGTGCGGCCACCGGTCTCGGTGACGATACCGGCAACGTGGGCCTTATCGATCGTGGCGGTCATGGACGGCGTGAGGTCGTGCACGACAACGACAGTGTTCTCGGGCAGGACGGAGAGGTCGACGACCTCCTTGCCCAGCAGCTCGGCCAGAATACCGGTGCGGATGTCGGCGATGTCAGCCGCGCGAAGACGGAACATCTCGTCGTCCATGGACAGGAACATGTTCTCGAACATGGTCGAGGTGTCCATGAGCGCCTGCTCGGCGCAGGTACCGCCGTCAATGGCGGCGTTGATGGCGTCGGTCATACCCGGATCCTGAGCCAGAACAATGTGTCCGCTCATGATCTCGGCCTCGGCCTCGCCCACCGTCTCCTTCATGTGGTCGGCCTGAGCCTGGGTCTTCTCGCAGAAGACCGAAAGAGCGGACTGATAGCGCTCCTTCTCTGCTGCCGAATCAGCAACCTCGTGCGGCTCAAACGTCAAGTCGGGATCGACGGCGACCATGACGGTGCCGATACCGATGCCCTCGGAAGCGTTGACTCCCTGATACATTCCCATTCCTCTCTCCGTGTCATGTGATAAAGCGTTTTGCCATATCCATGACAAAAGAGCGCAGTTACCTTACAACAGGTCACTGCGCCCCCAAATATGAACTTAGTTGTTCAACATGCGACCCGTTTGAGTTCTACTCGCCAAGACCGCTCTTGATGAGCTCGATGGCAGCAGCCAGAGCCTCGGCCTCGTCGGCGCCGTCGCACTTGACCTCGACCTCGGTACCGCAGGGGATACCAGCAGCCATGAGGGCCATCGGGGACTTGCCGTTGACCTCCTTCTCGGGGGTGACGACCGTCACGTCACAGGCGTACTTGCCCATGGTGGAGGCGAACAGACCAGCCGGACGCATGTGCAGACCCTGAGGATTAACGAGGGTAGCCTTCTCAGAAACCATAATTGACTCCTTTTTGTGTTTAACCCCTGTCATGCATGTGGCAGGAGTCAGATTCACGACGTTGTTTATATTAACTCACATCAAACGGTTTTTCATTATGTTTCAGACGAATTATTGGACAGATGTGTTTGTCGTCCGCTTGCTCGCCCACAGGGGCCCGTGCGCGGCCTGTGAGATTTCCTGCTCTACAGTCCTGCTCGCACGAAGAGCACATTAAGTG
>CATWCP010000099.1 GCA_958349325.1 uncultured Collinsella sp. | reverse complement strand
CCACTTGCCGAAAATAAGGGCATAGCCCTCAATTGTGCTGGAGACGCTTTAGTAATCGGGAGCGACACGCTCCTCTATCGGCTGGTGTTTAATCTGGTCGAAAACGCCATCCGTTACAGCCGCTCCGGCTCGACTGCCAGCGTCTCCATCAGCGACAGCGACAGCCACGTGCTCCTACGAGTCAAAGATGAGGGCCCGGGAATACCCAAGAAGTACCGAGAGAGCATCTTCCAGCCGTTCTTTCGTCTAGACAAATCCCGCAGCAGGGCATATGGCGGTGCAGGACTCGGACTAGCGCTCGTTTGGGAGATTGCAGCGCTTCACGGTGGCGCTGTAGAGGTCGAAGCAAGTTCCGAGAACGGGACCACCATGCTCGTAAGCCTTCCAAAACGATCCGCAGCGTCAACCGAACAGTAAAACGAAAGGGGTCCCGAGCAACAGGGGTACAATTGCTGCATTGTTGCCAGCTGTTGGGAGATGGAAGATGGACTGCGATGGCTACCCATGCGTTCCCATGCCGTTGATGTGCACCGCCTTTGTGCCGGGGCAGATTGACGCTGCGGTTGCAGGCATTTCCGACCCCGATTCGCGCGCCATCGCCACGGCAGAAGCGCTGTACTTTCGCGGACAGGCCACCCTCGCTGCCAAGACGGCGCGCCCCTATCTTGACGCCACCGATCCCGCACCGCGCTATTCCGCATGCTTTATCTGCGGATATGCCAGTCTGTCGCTCAACCGTATCGCCGACGCCCGTCGGTGCCTTGCGGGCATCCTCGATACGCCAGCCGACAAAGAATCGCCCGCCATCCACGCCACGCATATCCTGTTCGCCTCGGCCGCGAGCGTCCTGTTGCACTTGCCTTCCCCGTATTCTGCCGAAGAGTTTTATCCACTTGCGGCGCATCTGCCCGAAGGCCTGCGCCTGTTCGTCAGCTACGTGATGGCGCACGCCTTGTATCTGCGCGGCGAATACGGCCGCAGCCTAGGCATGGCGGAAAACGCCCTGATTATGAAACAGGGAAGCTATCCCATCTCGGAACTATTCCTGCACCTGGCAGCTTCCATGGCATGCATGAGCCTCAAGGATATCGACGCCGCAAAAACGCACTTCGGAGCTGCTTGGGACATTGCGCGCCCCGACGGCCTTATCGAGCTCATCGGCGAACACCACGGCCTTTTGCAGGGACTCATCGAGGCATGCCTAAAATCGCAATACCCTGACGATTTCGCACGCATCATCGAGATCACGTACCGCTTCAGCTACGGCTGGCGGCGCATCCACAACCCCGATTCGGGCGAGGACGTTGCCGACGATCTAACGACCACGGAATTCACCATGGCCATGCTCGCCTGCCGTGGGTGGACCAACGCCGAAATCGCACGCCATATGGGTGTGTCGCCGGGCACCGTCAAAAACCGCCTATCCGGCGTATACGCAAAGCTTGGCATCGGCACACGCGCCGAGCTGGTCACGCATATGTTACGTTAGCGACCGGACTGCCAAGCGCATCGAACGCGTTCCGGAACCCGGCGCTTCGCTCGATCAATTTGGACATTTTGACCCTTGAACGGCACTACCGCCACGGGGCGCCTTCTCACAAAATTGGATTATTTCCACCGATGTTTGCGGGATGGGAGCCAAAGATGCTTGATCGCCGTTCGCTACTTGTTGCCGGAGCGTCCTCGCTGGCAAGCATTATGTTGCCGCGCGTACCGGGAAGCGCAAACGCCTTCATATTGCCGTTCGCGCCCACCGAAGCCTATGCCGACGAAAAAGACCCTTTCAGGGTGCTCGTCCTCTCGCGCACCATGTTCGGTGTGGTCGTGGTCGACGTCGCCAACAAGAATACGCCCATCACGGGTGCCCAGGTCACGCTCACATCGCGCTATGCCGCAGGCAAGCAGCTCACCGCCACGACCGATGACGAAGGCACGGCCATCTTTGAGGTCGCCCCTCTTTCGGAAGGCTACGTGGACGAGGCAACGCTTCTCGACGCATACGACTTTAACGGCGGTATCTCCATTAGTATGGTGGGCTACCGTGATGTCGAGATTCCCCTTGCGCGTATCCAGGGCGGCACCGCCATTACCGCTCCCACGCGTCCATTCTCCGATGGTCAGCCGTACTTTCGCCAGCTCACGTTTGACGAATGGGACATCCAGTACGCCGAAGCCACGTTCATGGCATTGCCGAAGGACGACACGGCAAACGAGCAGCCCGATACGCACGCCTTTACCGTGCAGGCGCATCTGCCACAGGGTGGACAGGCAACGCTGCGCATCAACAAAGTGACGCCCGCCGCGGACAGCTCATCCGAAACCGTCACGCAGATTGGCCAAGTCAAGGCCAGCGCATCGGACGCGGATAATCTGGCGACGTTCACGCTCGAAGACAAGTTCCTCGATACAGCGTCGAACCTTCTGGAAGAAGGGTGCAAGCTGCGCTTTGTCCTCGACTATCAGGGTAAAACCTACACGCTCTCCTCCCCCATGGCCGTTGTCACTGCGCCAGCCGCAAAGGCGGAATCGGGCTCGACCACTATCGTCCCCACTACCATGGACCAAGAGATCACTCCGTTTGATTTCCCCGCGGCGTTTCCCGGTATCGGCGGCAATAAGTTCACGTGTTGGATGCCCACATTTCCCATTCTGTTCGATTTCTCGTTTGCTGGATACGTGCTGTTTGGCGGAGGGTACAAACCAGCTAGCTATATGAATGATTCGGGCAACCCTGATCCGGAATACTGGAAGAAATCGCCGCGCGAGTCGGGCGCCAAGCAGGCAAACCGCTACCTCGACGAGATGGAGGGGAAGTGGAATCAGTACAAGAGGATGAGTGCCGGTTCGGGCACCGATCCAAGAAACACCAAGCTCCTTCGCCACCATTGCACGCCGCTGTTCACGATGGATATCGCCACACAGCTGTACGGCTCGCTCGCCTACGATTGGGCGGGCAAAACCTGGGGTAACAACAACGACCCCGCATACGGCAATATTAAGGCCCTCTTCCAGGTAAGAACCGACCTCAATTGGACCGAGCAGTTTACCCTAGGACCGGTGCCGTTTTTCCTAAACGTCAACCCCTGGGTGTTGGCGAAGCTGGCGCTCGCCGTGGGTGCCCACACGCACGGCAGCGGCGCGGCGTTTTTCAAGAACATTTCGCTCGACTATTCCAACACGTCGGGCTCATTCACTATCCAGATCGGGCTCGCCGTCACCTTTGGCGCCGGCGTTGCAGGCGTCGCTTCGTCTGCCGTGCGCGGCGCCGCATCCCTCACGTTGTTCATTGGGTACGAGAAGGCAGATGGACACCAGCTTCCGCGACTGCGCGTAGGTGCAGACGTCGATGTCGATGTGATACTCCAGTTCGTAATGTTCAAGTGGACCACCAAGGCTTGGTCGGGGTCGTGGCCCACACTCCTCGATTCGTGGAATATGTCGGTGAACAATGGCAACCAGTATATGCCCCAGCGCTCTGAGCTCGCATTGGGCGGAGATACGCCTTACACGCTGGATGTCTGCTTCGGCTCGGCCGGCAACGCCGAGGCGGGCGGCGTGCCGCAATTTATCGCATCGGCCACCATCGTCACCAACGCCGAGCTGCTCGCACGCGCCGAGGTTAATGCCACTGCCGCAAACGTTGCGCCTGTCGTGCGCGATTGGGATCAAGCGGTCACGCGCATTGAGCTCGAGTCGGATGCAGAAAGCGACGACACGGGACAGATCGAGCATTTCGTCCACGCACTGATAGAGAACGACGAAAACGCCGCGCCGATGTATGAGTACACCCATATCAGGCAGGCGGCGAACGCCGTTGCGTACCCCAACACCAATTCTGCTGGTGTATCGGAGGACGAGCGTGGCGGCATCAAGCCCTCGAGCGACAACGTGCTGTTTACTGGCGTGCTCAGCGAAGCCCACATGAAGCTGGCAATGATTGCCGGCGTAGAATGCCTGTTCCGTATCGCCTCGGTGCGCTACGGCGACAATGGCCGCTCGCGCCTGGTGGTGCACACAAAGGCAAACGGCACGTGGTCCGCCCCCATGCCCGTGGACTTTCCCCTTGGGTTTGGCGAGAACGACGTGGAGCGCGACGGAATATACGATTACGACTTCGCCGTGGTGGAATATACGGACGGAAGAGGAAACCAGGACGCCTACGTGTTGCTGGTCTCGGGCGAGCGCCGCGACGGCGACAACACCCTTTTCGATGCGGCGAGCACATCCGGCATACTGTCCGTTGTGCGCCTGCGCATAAGCAACGGCGGAGTTCGCGTGGTGTCGCATACGTCATGGCGCAGCATTTCGCGCGGCCGCCTGCAAGAGGATGGCTACCATTGCCTGCAGTGCCCGCGCATCACGGTGGGCAAGACGCTGGTCGACGGACGTCTGTCGGGTGCCTACCTCCACCGCCGCGGAACCACCGCAGAAAAGGCGCTCGGCAGCGAGGCCGAGGTTGCGCTGGAGTGCTTTACCCT
>CATWCP010000098.1 GCA_958349325.1 uncultured Collinsella sp. | reverse complement strand
GTCAACCGATAGCCGCGCCGCCGCGTTCGGCCAAAGCAAGAATCGGCATCATTTGGCGCGGGGTCTTCGCTGCAAGATCGGCATGTTCGAGCAGCTTGAGATCGTTAGTCACCAAGTAATCGACCTGTGCGCGCTTGCACGCGGCGAGCACCAAGTTGTCCTCGTAATCGCGATGGAGCGCTAAGTATTTGTCGGCCAGCCAAAGGTCCGACGCATCTGCACCCACGGCCGTGGCGTTTTCGGTCATGTTCCGAACAAACGCCAGCGACGCATCGCCAATCGCGCGGGCAGATGCCTCGTCGAGCGCTCCCCCGCTGGCAAGAACGCTACGCTTCAGCTCGTGTTGGACAACGTACAGTACGTCCTTAGCGATATGCACCGGGAAGAACAGCGACGCCCCCGTCTCCGTCGCCTGCCCAATAAACGCACGCGCGGCAAGCGACTCGGCATGGTCGACGCAAAACGAATCAACCCATACGTTGGCGTCCACCATTATTTTGAGGGGAGCCCCGCTCACAGGATCATCCCCTTTTGGCGATAGCGCTCGTCCATGGCTTCGGAATAGATTGTGTCCCAACCGCGATCGTCGGATACGGGCGACGTAGCGATGCCCAAATCTGCATAAAGCCGGTCTGCCGCTGCCCACGACGCGGCGAACGGAGTATCGTGCGCGACGGTCTGTTGCCGGCCATCAACGGCAGAGAGCACTTCCTCACACTGCCCGCCACCCTGTGCGACCTTGGCCACGACCTTTTTGATGAGCTCGGGCAGTGACCTGCCCGAAAGCTGCAGCGCTTCCTCCGCGCGCTCTTTAACCGAGCGATCTACGCGAACATTCACCTGCGCCATGCTGCCAACGGTAGCCATCCCAACCTCACCTTCAGCGTTTGCTAGCCATGCTAGCATGAGCATATATCTGAGCTAACATCTCGTCAAACAAAAGAAGGCCTGCACCCTGGCGGCTGCGGTGCCACCCGAATGCAGGCCATATACTCAATCGAAAACGCTAACGCAGGTACGCCTTCGCGTTGCCCAGGCTGTAGGCGATCGTTGAGCCGTTGTGCAGCAGCGACGACGTCTGCGGAGTGATCATGCCGGTAATACCCAATGCCAACAGCGCCGAGTTGGTGAGCATCACCTTGGAATACGAACTCGTCAGACGGTCGATAAGCCCCTGGCTCATGCGGCGCAGGCGCACGATTGCGGCAAGGTCCGTATCGGTCAGGATGATATCGGCGACCTCCTTGGCGATGTCGCTTCCGCCACCCATCGCCAGGCCCACGTCGGCCAAACCGAGCGCCGGCGAATCGTTGACGCCGTCGCCCACCATGGCAACATGGCGTCCCTCGCCCTTAATGCGCTCAACATACGCGTACTTGTCCTCGGGCAGCAGCTCGGCTTTAAACTCGTCGACACCCGCCCCGCGCGCAATGCGCTCGGCTGTGCGCTCCGAATCGCCCGTGAGCATAACGACATGCTTGACACCCAGCGCATGCAGGTCAGCGATGGCCTCGCGGACCCCGGGCTTGAGCGGATCCTCGATACCGAGCACGCCCACAACGGTACCATCGACCGCCAGATACAGCGGCGACAGGCCCTGCATCTGGGACTCGATTTGCTCCTTAATGTCGGACTCGAGCTGCGCGCCCTCATCGTCGAATACAAAGTGCGCGGAACCGATGATGGCGCGACGTCCTTCGATGGACGAAGCGATGCCGTGTGCCACGATGTACTCGACGGCAGCATGGCGCTCGCGGTGCTCGAGCCCGCGCTCGCGTGCCGCATTGACCACGGCGCGCGCCACCGGATGCGGGAAATGCTCCTCCAAGCAAGCGGAAAGGCGCAGGATCTCGTCCTCGCTCCAGCCGTCGGTCGTCAGCACGCAAGCCAGGCGCGGCTGCGCCTCGGTCAACGTGCCGGTCTTATCAAACACAATGGTATCGGCCTTGGCAAACGACTCAAAGTACTTGGCGCCCTTGACCATCACGCCCATCTTGGCGGCGTCGCTCATGGCAGTCATAACGGCGACGGAACCCGTGAGCTTGAGTGCGCACGAGTAGTCGACCATCAGTGCCGCTGAGGTCTTGATGAGGCTACGGGTGGTGAGCGCGACAAGGCCCGCGAGCAGGAAGTTCCACGGGACGATCTTGTTGGCGAGGTCTTCCATGTGCGACTGGCCCTCGGACTTGAGCGAGTCGGCCGTCTGCACGAGCGAGACGATCGAGCGCAGTTTGGTCTGCGCCGTGTTGGCGCGCACGCGCACCAAGATGCCGCCGTCTTCCACGACGGTGCCGGCGAACACGTCGTCGCCCACGCTGCGCTCGACGGCCAGCGGTTCGCCGGTCAGGGTCGCCTGGTTGACCATAGCGCTCCCCTGCTCGACCACGCCATCGATGCAGATGGACATGCCGGTGCGCACGGCGACCAAATCGCCGGGTTCAAGCTCGGTGGCGGCAACGCTTACCTCGGTGTCGCCGACGACTTTTTGTGCCTTGTCGGGCACATCGAGCAGCGAGTTGATGAGCTCGTTTTCGCTCATGGCGCGGGTGTAGTCCTCGAGCAGCTCGCCCACGTTGAGCAGGAACATCGTCTGGCCCGCGGTGTCGACATCACGCTTGACAAACGAAATGCCAATGGCCGAAGCGTCGAGCACAGGAACGGTCAGGCGCGGCTGTGCCAGCTCATGAAGGGCAGCGCGCAAAAATGCCATGTAACCGGCCACGACAAACACCGCACGCAGAGGCGTCGGCAAGAACCAGCGACGTGCGTAGTGGGCGCCGATAAGTGTGGCAAGATCCATGACGAATTTGTGCTTGCGTGGCTCAAGCTGCATCACGTAACCCGACTTGGCATCGGCGATAGCTTGAGCATCGAGTGCGCCCAAGGCGTCGAGCACGCTTGCGCGGCGCGGCTCGTCGTATTCCAGCGCCATCTGGCCAATGCGGCCATACACGCGCACCTTGCGCACGCCATCGATGTCGCCGCCAAGCTTTAGAAGCGCATCGAGATCGCTCTCTGGCACAGGACCCGCCAACTGAAGGCGAGTCCTGCCAGGAATCTCGCTGATAATCGAGAATCTCATAGCTTGTGCCTGGGAGCGCTACTCGGCTGCCTCGTCAGCAGCGGCCTCGCTCTGGGTGATGTAGGCAGCCTCGGCAACCATGTCGTCGACATTAGCCTTGGCCTGCTCAACCATGTCCTGGTAGCCGTTCTTGATGCGCATGCCGCACGCAATGCCCTGCACGCAGGCGTTCTTGACCGGAGCGCTGGTAAGCAGCTTGATGCCGGCCGTGCCAAGCAGAAAACCGCCACCAACAAGCAGGGTGTTAAACGTCGACTTCTTCATGTTGCTTCTCCCTTTTGCCGCATTGGACGCGGCACGGTGCCTCAGCACCCGAGTAAATAAGTTTGCTCGAGCACACTTTTAGAAATTAGTTTAGTTTATCTAACTATTAAGGTCAACAAAGGTTAACTTTTTGGAAATCTTAAGGCGCAATGTGACCAAGGGGACCGTTCCTGCGCCCCATCCACAAAACAATGGGCGCGCCAACGGCGCGCCCATTCACTCTATTCCATTCAGCCCACCTGACCCGAACGGCCGAGTCGTCTGGCCGGGGAAGCCCCGAGTCGCCGGGGTGTTTGCTCCAAATGAGTTCCGCATGCAAAGAAGGCCACTTAATGTGGCCTTCGTCTTGCATAGGACTGTTTGAAATTTGGAGGAAATGCCCCGGCGACTCGGGGCTTCCCCGGCCTCGCAGCTACGAGAGCGACGTTCTCAGCAACTCGTTGAAGAGCTTCGGGTTGCCCTTGCCGCGGCTCGCCTTCATGCACTGGCCCACCAAAAAGCCGATGACCTTCTGGTTGCCGTCACGATACTGCTGCGCCTGATCGGCACAGTTTGCCAGCACCTCGTCCACAATCGGCTGCAGCGCGCCGGCATCGCTCACCTGACGCATACCGCGCTCGTCGACGATCTTGTTGGGGTCGTCGCCGGTCTGGGCCATGGCCTCAAAGACCTCGTGTGCCTGGTTGGAGCTGATGGCATCGGTCGCGAGCAACTTGGCAAGCGCCGCAACCTGAGCCGGCGTGATGCCGGACTCGGTGAGCGACACACCCGCGCCCTTAAGGTAGGCGATCATCTCGTTCACCAGCAGGTTTGCGACCGTCTGGGCCTCCTTGCCAGCCATACCGGCAGCAGCGGCCTCAAAGAAGTCGGCAAACTCGGGGTCGCCGGCGATTTGCTCGGCGTCAGCCGTCTTAATGCCAAAGTCGGCCTCAAAACGGGCACGCTTGGCGTCGGGCAGCTCGGGAATCTCGCCTCGGCAGCGGTCGATGAACTCGTCGTCCAGATCGAACGGCGCTAGGTCGGGATCGGGGAACAGGCGATAGTCGTCGGCCGTCTCCTTCACACGCATGACCACGGTGCGCTTGCGGCTGGGCTCCCAGTGGCGGGTCTCCTGATAGATGATGCCGCCCTCCTCGAGCACCTCGGCCTGGCGGCAGATCTCGTAGGCAAGGCCGTCATGCAGGCTCTTAAACGAGTTGAGGTTCT
>CATWCP010000097.1 GCA_958349325.1 uncultured Collinsella sp. | reverse complement strand
CAGCAGGGGCTCTCAATGTTTTTATGTCCTGCTCATATCGTCTGTGCCGGCACTTGGGGACGTTCCTTGCAGCAATCTGTCGATTGAACGTCGTTGTGTGTTCACGCTATCATGTAAGTTTAAAATTGGTTAGCCGTGGCAAACGGTTAGTCAAGGTGAACATAAATGCAACGCCCTGTGGGCGCCGGGGGAGGAACACGGACGTGAAGCTCGATACGCTCGAGATTGGAAAGGACGCCGTTGTCGCATCGGTGGCATCGGACGATCAGGCACTCCGACAGCATATTTTGGACATGGGCCTAACGCCGGGCACCGAAGTCACCATGATGAAGTACGCCCCCATGGGCGACCCGCTCGAGATTCGCCTGCGTGGCTACGAGTTGACGCTGCGCAAGGATGATGCCGCACGCATTGAGCTCGTGGGTATTCACGACACCGATACGGGTCCGCGCGCTAACGCCGCAATCGGCACGACGGAGCATCCGGCCCTGGGCGAGGGGATGTATTCGCCCCGTGCGGCAAAAACGGCCGTGCCCGAGGGCGCACCGCTGCATTTTGCCCTCGCCGGCAACCAAAACTGCGGTAAGACCACGCTGTTCAACCAGCTTACGGGCTCCAACCAGCACGTCGGTAACTTTCCTGGCGTGACGGTCGACCGCAAGGACGGCACCATCCGTAACCATCCCGAGGCAAGCGTTACCGACCTGCCTGGCATCTATTCGCTGTCGCCGTACACGGGCGAAGAGATCGTGAGCCGTCAATTCATCCTTGACGAAAACCCCGACGTCATCATCGACATCATTGACGCCACCAACATCGAGCGCAACCTGTACCTGACACTGCAGCTCATGGAGCTTGATCGTCCTATGGTCATCGCGCTCAACATGATGGACGAGGTGACCGCCAACGGCGGCGCCGTAGACGTCAACTTGCTCGAGAGCCTGTTGGGCGTGCCCGTTGTCCCCATTAGCGCTGCCCGCAACGAGGGCATCGGCGAGCTGGTGGACCACGCCCTGCACGTGGCGCGGTTCCGCGAGCGCCCTGGTCGCCTGGACTTTTGCGCGCCCGACGGTCCGGACGGCGGTGCGCTGCATCGCTGCATCCACGGTATTGCTAACCTGATCGAGGACCATGCCGTGACGGCGCACATCCCGGTGCGCTTTGCGGCGACCAAGCTGGTCGAGGGCGATGAGCTGGTAACCGAGGCGCTTCACCTGGATCGCAATGAGCTCGACGCTATCGAGCACATCATCACCCAGATGGAGGGCGAGGCCGGCACCGACCGCCTATCTGCACTGGCCGATATGCGTTTTAGCTTTATCGGCGACGTGTGCGGGCGTTGCGTCGTCAAGCCGCACGAGAGCCGCGAGCACGTGCGCTCCGTCAAGATTGACCGCATCCTGACAGGTCGTTACACAGCCATTCCGGCGTTTCTGGTGATCATGGGCCTCGTCTTTTGGCTGACGTTTGGCGTGATCGGCGCGGCGTTGCAGGGACTCATGGAGGACGGTATCGCTGCCATCATCGCCTCGGCCGATGCGGGCCTCAAGGCGTTCGGTACCAACGACGTGGTGCGCTCGCTGGCTGTCGACGGCGTGCTTACGGGCGTGGGCAGTGTGCTGACCTTCCTGCCGATTATCGTCGTGCTCTTTTTGTTCCTTTCCATTCTGGAGGACTCGGGCTACATGGCGCGCGTCGCCTTTGTCATGGATAAGGTATTGCGTCGCTTTGGCCTGTCAGGCCGCAGCTTTGTGCCCATGCTCGTCGGTTTTGGCTGTACCGTGCCGGCTATCATGTCGACCCGTACGCTCCCATCCGAGCACGACCGCAAGATGACGGTCATGCTCACGCCGTTTATGAGCTGCTCAGCCAAGCTGCCGGTTTACGGCTTGCTGTGCGGGGCGTTTTTCCCGCAGGCGACGGTTCCCGCCATGGTCTCGCTCTATCTGATCGGTATCGTGGTCGGCTGCGTCGCGGCTTTGGTGCTCAACCGCACGGCATTTAAGGGCGACCCGGTGCCGTTTATCATGGAGCTCCCCAATTACCGCCTGCCGAGCGTCAAGACGACAGTGATGCTGGCATGGGATAAGGCCAAGGACTTCATCACTAAGGCCTTTACCATTATCTTTGCCGCGACCGTGGTCATCTGGTTCCTTCAGACGTTCGACATCCGCTTTAACGTGGTCGCCGACCAGTCGCAAAGCCTGCTTGCCGGTCTGGGTAGCATCATCGCGCCGGTGTTGGCCCCGCTCGGCTTTGGCGACTGGCGCGCCTCGACGGCGCTCGTCACGGGGCTCATTGCCAAGGAGAGCGTCATCTCGACGCTCACGGTGCTTTTGGGCGCAACGTCGCCCGCGGCACTGTCAGCCATGTTTTCGCCGTTTACCGCCTACGTGTTCCTGGTCTTTACGCTGCTGTACCCGCCTTGCGTGGCGTCCATCGGCGCCGTCAAGAGCGAGTTGGGCGCACGCTATGCCGTGGCCGTATTCGCGTTTCAGGTGACGGTCGCCTGGGTCGTGGCGTTTGTCGTGCATTCGGCGGGCATGTTGCTGGGGTTGGCTTAGTTATGAATTGACGGCGCAACCTCTGTGTATCGAATTGTTTTCGGCCCCGCATCTGTTGCTGACGGATGCGGGGCCGTTGCTATATAATCGCCTCCGCTCAAAATGATTGGAGACGTTATATATGAGTCAGGCAAGGCAAGACGGCATCACGCTCAGGCAGTGGCTCCCGCTCGTCGGGCTCACCTGCTGTGCGTTCGTGTTCAACACGTCGGAGTTTATGCCCATCGGCCTTTTGACTGATATCGCCGCGTCGTTCTCGCTCACCGAGGCCCAGGCGGGCATCATGATCTCGGTCTATGCCTGGGGCGTCATGCTGCTGTCGTTGCCGCTCATGGTGTTCGCTTCGCGTTTCGAGTTCAAGCGGATGCTGCTGGGCGTGCTCGCCGTGTTCTCGCTGGGCCAGTTCCTGTCCGCCTTGGCACCGACCTATCCCATCTTAGTCTGCGCGCGCCTGGTGGTTGCCTGCGCGCACGCCGTGTTCTGGTCGGTCGCCTCGATCATGGCGTCGCGCCTGGTTGACACACGCCACGGGGCGCTCGCTATCAGCATGATCGCCACGGGCTCTTCCATCGCACAGATCTTTGGCCTGCCGCTCGGTCGCGCCATTGGCTTGGCCGTGGGCTGGCGCATGACGTTTGCCGTGGTCGGAGCGCTGTCTGCTGTCGCGGTCGTCTACCAGGCCACGGTGTTCCCTGCCATGCCAGCGGGCGAGCGTTTTACGCTCAAGCAGCTGCCCGAGCTGCTCAAGAACCCGTTCCTCATCGCGCTCTACGCAGTCACGGTCTTCATGGCGACCGGCTATTACGCAAGCTACAGCTATATCGAGCCCTTCCTGGCGCAGGTCGCGCACGTCGATGCGGGCGCCATTACCATGACGTTGACGGCGTTTGGCTGCTCTGGTTTGCTCGGAAGCTGGCTGTTTGGCCGCCTGTTCGATGGGCATCGCTTCCCGTTCTTGGCTATCACGCTCTCCGGCGTGCCGGTGGCTCTGCTGCTCATGGGTCCGGCCGCATCGTCACTCGCTGCGGTTCTCGCTGTGTGCGCACTGTGGGGTTGCTGCGCCACGGCCTTTAACGTGGCGTTTCAGGCCGAGCTCATCAAGCACACGCCGGCAGATTCGTCGGCCGTCGCCATGTCGATCTTCTCGGGCCTGTTCAACCTCGGTATCGGCACGGGTACCGCGATCGGCGGAGCCGTGGTTTCGGGTCCCGGTATCGCCTGGATCGGCTTTGTGGGCGGGGCGATTGCCGTCGTGGGCGTTATCCTCGCCATCACGGTGATGTTCCCAGCCATCCGCCGCGCCAAGCCCGTCGCCTAGCCACGTCCCCTCATCAGTTGCGGTGGAATAGTTCCTGTTTAAGGCCTTTGAAGGCCCAAGCAGGAACTATTCCACCGCAACTTATTTTGGGGGAGGGGATACAAGCTGGGCATACAATGGATGTCGTTGTGTTGAGCTTACCGGGAGGTTGCTATGTGGGCATACGAGACGACGTTCTATCAGATCTATCCGCTGGGCTTTTGCGGAGCTCCGCGCGAAAACGCCGCCCCCGTTGCCGAGGATGAGCTCGCCCAGGCCGCCGATGTCGAACCCAATCCCGATGCTCCTATCATGAAGATTGCCCAATGGGCCGACTGCCTGCAAAAACTCGGCGTTGGCGCTGTGCTCATCAACCCGCCGCTCGAGTCCGATAGTCACGGCTACGACACGCGCAGCCTGCGCCATATAGACCGTCGCCTGGGCGGGGATACCGACTTTGCCGCCGTATGCGACACGCTGCACGCCCATGGCATCCGCGTGGTGCTCGATGCCGTCTTCAACCACGTCGGTCGCGGCTTTTGGGCCTTCCGCGATGTGCAGGAGCGCAAGTGGGATTCGCCGTACAAGGATTGGTTTCACATCAGTTTTGACGGCGACTCCTGCTATGGCGACGGCTTTTGGTACGAGGGCTGGGAGGGTCATTTTGAGCTTGTGAAGCTCAACCTGCAAAATCCCGCTGTGGTCGATTACCTGC
>CATWCP010000096.1 GCA_958349325.1 uncultured Collinsella sp. | reverse complement strand
CGGCGTGATACAGCACGGCGGTGATGGGCTGGCTGATCCAGGTGGAAGCGGCGTAGCCCAAAAACATGATGCCGTAGTTGACGCCGATGTTGCTGGTGCCAAAGGCGCCACCGGTGAGCGGCGGGTAGATGACGAGCAGAGCGCCAAAGCTAAAGCCGAGCAGGGCGAGCGCCACGAAGAACATGCACTGCGTAAAGCTCATCGACATGATAACGAGGGCGACGATGGTGACGACAAGGCTGATGAGCAGCGACTTGTAGGCGCCGAGCTTGTCGATGATCTGGCCAAAGGACAGACGGCCAACCAGGTTGGCGCAGGTGTTGACGGAGACCACCACACCGCCGAGGGCGACGGCCGCGGCGCTCGTGGGGTCGGAGAAGAGCTGAACGGCGGCGATGGAGGCAACCTTGCCCACGAGCAGGGTGCCCGCGGTGGCGGCAAAGGCGAAGGTGACGATGAGGACCCAGAAACGCGGGGTCTTGACCATCTCGCCCGGGGTGAGGTCACCGAAGGTGCCGGCGTGCGCACCGCCCTTGGGGGCCTCGAAGCCCTCGGGCAGCCAACCGGCCTCGGGGGCCTTCAGGAACAGGGCGGAGGCGGCGATCATCACAAAGAAGATGACTCCGAGCGCCTTAAGGGCGCCAAAGATGCCCAGGCTCGGGATGAGCAGCGAGGCGAGCACCGGGGACAGCACGGCGGGACCGGCGGTCGAAGCGGCCAGGGTGATGCCGGAGGCGAGACCCTTCTTGTCGATGAACCACTTTTGGCCGGTGGTGAGCGCCGGATTGTAGCCCAGGCCGTTGCCGATGGCGGCGACAAGCGAGAACCACAGGTAGAACTGCCACGGCTCGGTGACGGTGCCGGACATGAACCAGCCCAGGCCGTAGCACACGGCGGCGGCGATCACGACGTTGCGCGGGCCGATCTTATCGGAGATGCGGCCGGCGAAGATGCCCGTCACGGCCATGATGGTCTGAAAGACCGGGAAAGCCCAGGTAAGGGCGCTCGACCACTCGGGGTAGACGGCGAGCAGGTTCTTGCTCACGACGGAATACAGCGCGATGGAGCTGATGAAGAACATGGTGACGCACGCGGCGGAAAGCACGACGGCGCGACCCTTGTTGGAGTTGGTGGAAGCCATTGGACTCTTTCTGATCGATACGGGGGAGGAGCGGGCGTGTCCGCGGGCCTCCCTGTTAGGTTGGTTTACTGGTCAGTCGGCTTGGCGACGCCGGACTCATCGGACCAGAGCTCGACACCCTTGTTCTTAAGGTAGTTGTCGGCATAGGCGCGACGGCCGCCGGGCTTGGCGGTGAGGTCGCCCATCATGTTGGAGAAGCCGCCGTCGACCTTGATGGCGTCGCCGGTGGTAAAGTCCGAGCGCTTGGACGCCAGGAACATGACGGCGTTGGCGATATCGCTGACCTCGCCGATGCGGCGCGTGGCGATCAGGCGGCTGCGGCTCTTTTCGACCTCGGGGTCGGCGTAGAAGTTGGCCGACATCGGGGTCTTAACGAAGCAAGGCTCGACGCAGTTGGAGCGGACGCCGTAGGGGCCCCACTCGGCGGCGAGCATCTTGGACATCATGTTGACGCCGGCCTTGGTGGAGCTGTACACGCCCGAGAACGTCTCGGGGGAGTGGCTGGCAACGGTCGAGATGTGCACCAGGCGGCCCTGGCCGGCCTTGATCATCTCGCGACCAAAGCGCTGCGAGGTGATGAAGTAACCGGTGAGGTTGATGTTGAGCACCTGCTCCCAGTCGCTCAGCGGCAGGTCCTCCATGGCGGCGAAGCGCAGGATGCCGGCGGTGTTGACGAGAACGTCGACGCGGCCGAAGTCGGCGATGGTGGCATCGACGGCGGCCTGAACCTCGGCCTCGTCGGTGGCGTTCATCTTGTAGCCCTCGGCGTGGATGCCAAACTCGGCGGCGAGGTCGGCGGCTGCGGCCTTGACCTTTTCCTCGTCTAGATCGAGCAGGACGACGTTGGCGCCGTTGCGGGCGAACTCGCGGCAAATCTCGACGCCCATACCGCCGAGCGCGCCAGTCACGGCGCAGACATCGCCCTCGAGCTTAAGCCAATTGCTCATAGGAACTTCCCTTCTTGTGCCTCCCGGTGGGTCGCTCCCATTAACCGACCCATGTGGTTTTCGCTGGTTATCGTATGCTTTGCATTTGCGCAGGTGAATTGCATATTTGTTAGAATGGCGTTAACCGTAGGTTTATACTGTGCGATGCAGTTTTTCTCAATCGAGCGCGTGACCTGCCAAAACGACCCCCTGTGGCGCCATGCGTTCACAGGCGCGAAAACGGGAGATTGACGTGTACGATCGACGACTCGAGGCCATATCGGCCGCCGCGGAGCTGGGAAGCTTCTCACGTGCGGCGGCAAAATTGCGCGTGTCGACCCCGGCGCTCGTCAAACAGGTGTCGGGTTTCGAGGCCGAGTTTGGCATCACGTTGTTCGAGCGCTCGCATTCGGGTGTTAAGGTGACGCCGGCGGGCGCTCTGCTGGTGGACGACGCGCGCTCGATCATGCGGCAGTCCGAGGACGCGCTGCGCCGCGCCCGACGCGCGGCGGGCGATGGCGGTGCTGTGCGTCTGGGTGTGTCGATGATGTGCCCGGGGCGCCAAACGCTGTCGATGTGGTCGGGCGTACACGAGCTGGAACCGTCGCTGCGATTTGAGATCGTGCCGGTAAGCGACCTCTATGACGAGCGCGAGACCGTCATGCGCAGCCTCGGTCGTGAGGTCGATGTGGTGCAGTCGAGTTTTTCGACCCCGCGCTGGGGTGACGCCTGCCAAAAGCTCCGCATTGTCAACGTGCCGTTTTATATCGACCTGCCGCGCACGAGCCCGCTGGCGCGCAAGAATCGCATTACGGTCGCCGACTTGGAGGGTATGCGTCTGCGCGTGCTCCGCCACGGCAACGACGCTATGGACAGCCTGCGTATCGATCTTTTGGCAGACGGCGGCGTGGACGTGATCGATGTGGATAGCTTCGACTTTGCGCTCTTTAACGAGGCGGAGGAAAAGGGTGACGCGGTGCTCACCTGCGGCGCATGGTCGGGGGTGCACCCGGCCTTTGTGGGCGTACCGTTCCTGTGCGGCCGCGAGGTGCCGGTCTTTTTGCACTATCCGCTCGAGCCGACCCTCCAAGTACAAAAATTCATCAACGCCATGGCACAACTTCTCAAATAGCCAAAAGAGTCCCGTCCCAAATTAGCTACCCTTTGCTACGGGTTTAGCGGTCCTCGCGTTGCGGCCCGGCTGCCTCGGCTGTCTTTACGCGGTTCTTGTCGATGTACATGTTTTTGTCGGCCTGGGAAAAGAGCTCGCGCATCGTAGGCGGTTCATCAAAATCACTGGAAAGCGCATAGCCCACCGCATAGCTGATAGGCATGTCGGGATGAGTCTCGGAATACTCGTTCACGTTCGCGCGAACCCGAGCGAGACAGGACTCCACGGCAGCTCGATCGGTATCTCGCAGCACCGCGATAAACTCATCGCCGCCGTCGCGGCCCACAAAGCAGGTCTCCGACGCCACGCGCCCCAGCTGCTGGGCAAAAGAACGGATGTATTCGTCGCCCTTCTCGTGGCCGAAGCTGTTATTGACCGTATGCAGATTGTTAAGGTCGAAGACGCACACCGCAACGGGCGCCTCCGCGGAGACAGGTTGCTCCTGCCCCAAGACCTCCTCGCACTTGTTCTTGTTGGGCAGTCCTGTGGCTTCGTCGAGATAGACTTTGTTCTGCAGTTCGCGATTGAGCGCGGCAGTTCGCACCGCGCGAACAAGTTCGACCGCAAAGGTCGCCACCAAGCCCATGATGTCGATGATCACCAGGCCCTCGAGATAGTTGAGCGCCGACGCCTTCTCCTGAGAGTAGTCCTCTGCGAGTCGCGTAGCATCGTCGCAAATGCCAAAGAACTCCTCGCTCATGGAGATGATGTCGGTGTTCTCATAGCCGACTTCGCGCACGCGGATGATCTCGGTGCAAAGCTCATCAAAATAATTTGCAAGCTCGGTCATTTTTGCCTGATACTCATCGTCGTCGAGACGGACGAGGTTGAGGTCGTCACTTCCGTAACGCAAACCGTTGATGTATGAATCCACGGCTTTGAGCAGGTCATCTTGAGGCTGGCCCGCATCCTCGAGCTTAACGATTCGCTGCGTGGTACCGCGCACCAGACCGGCGTAGTTGACCACACGCGCCGTGCCCTGGATATCGGAGACGAGCAGCATAACATTGATGAAGAAGAAGATGAGAACTGCCGTGAGCACCATCATGAGCAGGCGCACCGCCTGGCCGGCCTTCTTGGCGACAGAAGTATTCACAAGTTCACTCCCCTAAATGACAAAAGAACAGGTAGCACGCAGTGTGCTGAAATTCATGGGTGGTTAACTCTACCATATGGGCCAGCAGCCTTAAACTGCAGCAGACGCTCGTCCAAATTGGCGTGACGCTTGCCTTGTTGTTCTTGACCTGGCCGCGCTATCGGACATGCTTCTGGTCTTGGATTACCATGGGAAAGCTGGGACCTCGGACGTTTTTCCGGACCATGCCCCGGCGCTATGCCGCATAGCCCCTC
>CATWCP010000095.1 GCA_958349325.1 uncultured Collinsella sp. | reverse complement strand
AGGGGCTATGCGGCATAGCGCCGGGGCATGGTCCGGAAAAACGTCCGAGGTCCCCGCTTTCCGAATGACGTTCCAAGCGGAAACCGTGTCCCGGAATACAGCCTCAGAGTGGGACACCGTTTCCGGCTGAGACCACCTGCCTGGACATCGATCTACGCCCGCTCCTGCAGGGCGTAGATGGACTTATCCATGTTGAACAGGTAAGCCACAACGCAGACAATAATGAACATCGGCAAGTTACCAAAGCCGAAGACTTCGCAGCCAATAAGGATGGGTGCGAGCAGCGTATTGGTGGCGCTGCCAAAGACGGCTGCGTAGCCCAGTGCGGCGCAGAGCTCGACGGGCATGCCGAGTTGAGCCTCGTTATGGCGACATCTGGGTAACAGAAAGGCCCGCGTTCCTCAGAGGCAAGATAGGCAATTCTGCTTCTGAGGTAGATCTCAATTCTGCCGACCGCACTGCCGACCGCATCAAACATTAACTGCCGGAGGGCTCGGTCAAATTCATACGTGTAGATGATGGTTTCGAATGTTGTGCCTTCGCGAAAGATGGTAATCCCGGACTTGCATTTGGTTTTGTAGGGAAACCAGTAGGCCGACAGTCTGTAGTGGTTGGCTTCGACCAAAGCTCGCTCGAGTTCGCTTTGATCAGAGCACTTAAGACCCTTGTTTTCTGTCAATAGTGCTATTTGTTCGTTGATGGATATCCGCGACTTCTGGTATTTCATTAAGCCTCTTGATAGAAAAAGAGCTGGAGTTGCGCATCGTTGAGAGGCTTTCCAGCTTTAGCAAAACAAACTTATAAGATGCGACGGGCCGCGTCAAGATAATTACCGGACGGCCTAGGAGGCGGCTGGTTGGCTGGCTTAAAACCTAGCGCGTGAAATGACGCTCCACGCTATTCAGCGCGCTTGATAGGATGACGAACCACAGTCTTAAGTTTCTCCGGTGCACATTTGCGTGGATCGGAGAGATAGATTTCGTGATGTAAACGGGTGTCTGAGAGGTCGGGGACATAGCCCAGCTCGGTCGCGTATTCATGCATAGCGTCTACGGTCGCCGGTTCGTTGTCGTAGGGCCCGGTGTGCATGCATTGAACGCAGAGACCCTCGTCAACTTTAAGCAGTTCGACGGCGGAAAAGTCCAGTTTCTTTTTGGTCGTGGCTTCCGCGACCGCCCAGTCAAAGTCATCTCGGGTGACGAAATCGGGTAGGCGGATGCACGAGATATAGTTGAAATCGTCCTTGCGTACATAATCGATGTCGCCGCTCGGGGAGTCTTGCCACCAGAAACCCTCGAGCGGAGGTACCACAAAGTCGAAATAGCCCTCGATACTCCTTGAGCCTTTCTTCGACATCTTGACGGTATAGGCGATGCCGTAAAGCAGCGGCAGGGCGTTTTGATACTCGCCACCTTCGGTATTTGGGTCGCCCTTTCCGCGAACGGCAACGTAGCTCATAGGCGGGACAGTTACGATACTCGGCTTGCTCGCAGGTCTGTAGAGCTCCTTGCATTCCTTCTTAAAGTCGAACGCCATGTTGGCCGCCTTTCTGCGTATTGGCCTGCTTAGATAGCTGAATCATATCATAGAAACGAACAGCTGTTCGAATGATTTGGCTGACAGATTGAGATGCGTGCGTTGTGTTTGGCGGTCGGCCTGACCCAATCGATGATTTCTCTGCCTCCCCGGCGCCTCATCTATAGCTGCCGTTTCCCCATATAGAACCTGCCAAAATAAACCCGTCCCTTTTTAGTCGGTGCGAAATGGGTAATACTAAAGAGTTATCCGACCAGATGGGAACCGATCGATGGCTTATATCGAATTCAAAGACGTCATCAAGGCATACGGCGAGGGCGACGCCCGCATTCACGCACTCGACGGCGCGAGCTTTACGGTCGAGCGCGGCGAGCTCGCCATCATTTTGGGTGCTTCGGGTGCCGGCAAGACCACGGCGCTCAACATTCTGGGCGGCATGGATACGGCGACTTCCGGCACCGTGACGGTGGACGGGCGCGATGTGAGCTCCGCTAACGAGGCGCAGCTCGTGGAATACCGCCGCGCCGACGTCGGCTTTGTCTTCCAGTTCTACAATCTGGTCCCCAACCTGACGGCGCTCGAAAATGTTGAGCTTGCGGCGCAAATCTGCCCTGATTCGCTCGATGCCGAGCAAACGCTTTGCCAGGTTGGCTTGGGTGAGCGCCTCGCCAACTTCCCCGCGCAGCTTTCGGGCGGCGAGCAGCAGCGCGTGTCCATTGCCCGCGCGCTGGCAAAGAACCCCAAGCTGCTTTTGTGCGACGAGCCCACGGGCGCACTTGACTATAAAACCGGCAAGCAGATCTTGCAGCTGCTGCAGGACACTTGCCGCAAGCAGGGCATTACGGTCATCATCATCACCCACAACTCCGCGCTGGCGCCCATGGCCGATCGCCTGATCCGCTTTAAGAACGGTCGCGTGGAGAGCGAGACGGTCCAGCAAAATCCCGTGCCTATCGAGACGATCGAGTGGTAGCGCCCATGGACCAAGACCGCCAAAACAGCCTACGCCGCGACGCGCAGAACACGGAGTGCGAGCAGGATTTTACGACCTACCGCACTGCCCAAAGCTCAAACGATATGGTGCCGACGGTTTTTCGCCGTGGCATCTACCGCACGATTCGGGGCAGTCTTAAGCGCTTCCTATCTATCGTGGTCATCACTGCGCTTGGCGTGAGCGTGATGTGCGGCCTTAAGGCGGGCTGCGAGGATTTGTGCGATTCGGTCGACGCCTATTTTGACCAGCAGAATGTCTATGACATTAACGTGCAGTCGACCTATGGCCTTACGCGCGACGATCTCGCGGCTATCCAAGAGATCGACGGCGTCGAGACGGTCGAGGGCATCTACACCGAGACCGCCTACACCGCCGTGGGCACAACGCGCGAGCGCGTGGTCGTGCAAAGTCTCTCCAAGGAGAACATCGATCAGCCGGTGCTGGTGAGCGGCGATTTGCCCGAGAGCGCCGATGAAGTCGCGGTGACTTCGAAGTTCCTGAAGGCATCGGGCAAGAAAATCGGCGATACGGTGAGTTTTGCCGCCAATGACGCGAGCTCGTCCAATCAAAGCGCCAAGGACCAGTTTGCCGCGGGCGATTACACCATTACGGCTGAGGTCCTCGACCCCACTGATGTAAGTTCTGACTCGACAGTCAACGCCTTTCGCGCTGCTTCGGCGGCGGACTATAAGTTCTATGTGAGCGAGGACGCCGCGACATCTTCTTCCTACTCCGCGGTCCACGTGATCGTCGAGGGAGCCAAGAGCCTCAACTCCTATTCGGATTCCTACGCGGCAAAGATCAATGAGGTCAAGGGCAATATCGAGAAGATCCGCGAGGAGCGTGAGAAGGCGCGCACCCAGGAGCTGACGGTCGACACGCCGGCGAGCTTGGACGCGGCTGAGCGTCAGGCGAATATGCTCTTTGGGATTGAGCAGGACAACATCAATCGCATGGCCGAGGGCAGCGACGAGCGTGCGCAGGCGCAAGCCGACCTGGATCAGCGTCGCGCCGCCGCCGATCAACAGTTTGCCGATGCCCGCGCCGAGCTTTCCGATCTGGGCGAATGCACCTGGTACATCCAGGACCGCGGCAATATCGCAAGCTACTCGAGCGTGGAGAGCGATAGCTCGTCAATTGAAGCCATCGCCACGGTGTTCCCGTTCATCTTCTTTATCGTCGCCGTGCTCATCAGCCTCACCACCGCCACGCGTATGGTCGAGGAGGAACGCACACTCATCGGCCTGTATAAGGCGCTCGGTTATTCGCTCGGACGCATCCTGTCCAAATACGTGGACTATGCGCTGTGGGCCTGTCTGATCGGCGGCGTGCTCGGCAACATCATCGGATTTGTGGGCCTGCCGCTGTTCCTGTTTACGGTGTTCGACGACATGTACTCACTGCCCCAGATGCTGCTTTCGTACGACATCGTGTCCTCGATCGTTTCGGTGGCGCTGTTTGCCGTGGGCGTGGTGGGCGCCACGATTATCGCCTGCCGCCACGAGATGGCCGAGACCCCGGCCTCGCTTATGCGTCCCAAGGCCCCGCGCGCTGGCTCGCGCATTCTGCTCGAGCGCATCGGCTTTATCTGGCGCCGCATGGGCTTTTTGAACAAGGTCGCTGCACGCAACCTTTTCCGCTATAAAAAGCGCGCCTTTATGACCATCTTCGGCATCGCCGGCTGCACGGCGCTCGTGATCTGCGGTATGGGCATCCGCGATACGTCGGTGGCGCTTTCGCCCAAACAGTACGGGCATATCACGCGTTATGACTTGCTGGCGGTCGCCAACCCCGATGACTTTACGCAGACGTGCGCGGCGTTGGATGAGCGCAGCACGGCCAATGATTCCAACGTGACGGTGAGCTCGACCCTGCCGATTATGACCGACAACGTTACCTTTACATTCGGCGGAAAGAGCGAGACCGTGCAGCTCATCGTGATTCCCGACGACCGCACGGGTGACTTGGGCGATTACGTGCGCCTGGAGGATGAGTCCAAAGAACCGCTGTCTTTGCGTGACGGAGACGTGTATCTGAGCAAAAGTTCACAGCTGGTGCTGGGGAT
>CATWCP010000094.1 GCA_958349325.1 uncultured Collinsella sp. | reverse complement strand
GCTTTTGGGGTTCCAATGGCATCGCCGCCGAGCAAGGTCTCACCACACCGGATATCGAGGAAGCGCAGGTCAAGCGTATCTCGATGCGCCATACGGCTAAACGCTTCGTAATCTCGGACGCCAGTAAATTTGGCATGGTGGCGCCCGTCAAGTTTGCGGACTTTCGCGATGCAACGATCATCACTGCGGGCGAGGTGCCCGCCAAGTACCAGTCGATGGACAACGTTATCACGGTCTAGCGATGGGACAAGGCCAAAACCACCACAAAGGTGCCTGTCCCCATTGTGGTGGTTAGCAACGAAAACCGAATAGTTTTCTCAATAGAAAAGCGGCAACGTCCATTACGGGCGTTGCCGCTTTCGTTGTCTACCGGTTTGTCTAAGTCTGTAACAACTAGACCGTTAAAAGTGGGCCAGGTGTTACAGATTGAGATACTTTCGAACCGCGCCGCCCCTTTGTCTCAATCTGTAACAGCTGGGATCGATTTTGACGAGTTATTGTTACAGATTGAGATTTTCCCTTGAGGGGGATTCGAATGTCTCGATCTGTAACAGATAGACCGGAAAATGGGTTCCAGCTGTTACAGATCGAGACGTTTTGGGACCGCGGCTGAGCCATTGCGGCAAAACCACCACAAAGGTGCCTGTCCCCATTGTGGTGGTTTAGGGCTCCCAAGGGCAAGGGGCTTCGATGTGGATGTGCTCGCCGGTTACGGGATGCGTAAAGGACACGCTGTGGGCATGGAGCATCAGGCCGCAGGGACGCGGCGTGCCATAGAGCTCGTCGCCCACCAGGGGATGACGCTCGCTCGCCAGATGCACGCGGATCTGGTGTTTGCGGCCGGTGAGCAGCTCGACATCGATATACGAGCGCGTGGGCAGGCCACGACGGCTCTTAAGACGCTTGAGCACCTTCACGCGCGTTTGAGACGGCTTGCCGCTGGCGCCGACGCGCATCTTGCGGCTGTCGTGACGGTCGCGGGCGATGGGCTTGTCGATGAGCTTCTCGTTCCAGTCGATCTTGCCCTCGGCCAGCGCCAGATAGTGCTTTTCGAAGGCGTGGTCGATGACCATCTGGTCAAAGGCGGGCTGCGTCTGCTTGTCGAGCGAAAACAGCACTACGCCGGTGGTGTTGCGGTCCAGGCGGTTGAGCGGCTGCATGTCGGTCGCGGCAAAGCCGTCGCCCATCGCCAGCAGCAGGTCGCTGGCGTAGTCGGTAAGTGTGCGTTCACCGGTGCCGTCGCCGTGGACGATCATGCCGGCGGGCTTGTCGATGGCCATGAGCCAGGCGTCGCAGTAGAGGACTTGAGGTTCTTCGTTCACGTGTAAGCCTTTCGGTTAGCTGATTCCCACAAACATGCAGCCCGAGGTCGCCCCGCGCAGACGGGCGGCGGGCTTACGGCCGGCCTGCGCTGCTTCGATGGCACGACGGACGCGGGCGACGGCACGGCCCACCTCATCCGTCTCGAGCAGCGTTCCGTCTACCATGAGACGACGCACGCCGGCATCGAGCAGCTGAGGGACCTGCGGCGTGAGGTCGATGGGGTAGGCATCGTACAGGCGAGAGCGGCCGTGGATGTCGGTGCGGACGGGCATGACCTTTCCGTCGATATTCTTGAGCGAGAGCTTGCGGGCACGCAGGCGGCAGTTGGCACAATCGTGGATGCAGCCATTGGCAACCTGCAGAATGCAATGCTCGCTTGTCATGACGCGCGGGCGGCCAAAGACGGTGATACCCAGAGCCGTGGGCGCGGCGGCGCCGAGCGAGACAATCTCGTCGAGCGTGATTTCGGGCGAGAGCCAAAACGCACCGGCTCCGCGCGCGGCAAGCGCCTCCATGCAGGGCGTGTTGTGCACCGGCAGGCAAGAGCGAATCTCGGCTGTGGCGCCGGCATGCGCGGCTACGGCAAGCTCGGAGATATTGCCGACGGCGACGGTGGCTCCGGCATTGATCCAGGGGTCGACGCGCTCGTGGTCGACGGCGCGGCAGACCTCGTCGAGTACGGGCACGATATCCTGCTCAAATGCATCGGCAGGGGAGAGTCCGACAGCCTCGAGCACGTCGGTGGTCATATAGATGCGCGCGGCGCCCTCGGCACGAGCTGCCTCGGCGGCTTCGAGCGTGGTGACGGCGGCGCAGATCTGCGGCTCATCGCGGTAATGCTCGGGCGCGGGGCGGGAATCACTGGTTACAATCACCGGCAACTCGAGCGTTTTCGCACGCTCCTCGTAAGGTGCCAGAATGGCCTCTTCCAGCGCCTTACAAGCGGCGGCGCGCACCTTGTGCACGGCGGAAAAGCCCATACCACAGCCGGCGTCGAGCGAAACGTCAAAGCTTGCGGCCTCAAAGGGAGAGGAGCCCATGCGCCCGACGTGCTCAACCAGATCGGATGCCTCGACGGCACGGGTCTTGGCAGTCTCGACGGTAAAGCCCGTGGCCGTGGCCGTAAGCGAAGGATCGTCGCAACAGGTGAGCGTAACGGCAAACGGCTCGCCCAGACGCGCCACAACGGACACGTCTACGGCGCGGCGGCGCAGCACATCGCGCTTGAGCGCGGCGCCGGCGGCGTCAATGGCGCGCTGGCTTCGAATCACGCGCACGCGGCAGCCCTTGGGCATGCTACGGGGCACGCGACATTCGATGATGTCGCCCGCGGCGGCATCATCGGCAGCGATGGTGGTCAGGAATTGGTCGAACTCATCGTCGTGACGAAGCTCCAGCAGGTCGCCCTCGCCCACGGGCTCAAACAGCTCAATGCGGGCGATGGCGGCGCGGCGACGGCGATCGTCGGGCTTGAGTCCGCGTACATCGCGGTTGGCCAGGCGGCTGCCCAGCACCGTGCCCACAATCTGGCCGCGGTTGTTGGAGCGCTCGTAGCTCATCATCTCGTCGCCCGAGGTGCCATCCTGGTAGGCGTGCGTAAAGTCGCGATTAAAGCAGCGCTTGAGCTGGCGCTGGCGGGCGGCATCCTCATCCTTAGAGGTCGAAACATCGGCAAGCATGTCATCAATCTGATGACGGTACACGTCGACGATGGAATACACGTAATCGGGGGCCTTCATGCGGCCCTCGAGCTTGAGCGACGCGGCGCCGGCGTCATACAGACGGCGAACAAGCTGTGAGGTGTTGGTGTCACGCGGGCATAGCGCGCGCTCGCGGCCGGCAGGGGAGAGCGAGCGGCCGTTCTCGTCGATCAGCTCGTAAGGCAGACGACAGGGTTGAGCGCACATGCCGCGGTTGGCCGAGCGGCCCGCCATGGCAAAGCTCGACAGCAGGCACAGACCCGAGTAGCAAAAGCAGATGGCACCGTGGCTAAAGACCTCAAGGTCCACATCGGGCGCGGCGTTGTGAATGGCGGCGATCTCGTCGATGGAGAGCTCGCGCGAGAGAGTCACGCGGTCGGCGCCCTGCTCGCGGCACCAGATAGTTCCGCGGTCGTCGTGGATGTTCGCCTGGGTCGAGATATGCGTCTCGATGCCGGGCATGGTGCGCTTGACTTCAAAGAACAGGCCCCAGTCCTGGATGATGAAGGCGTCGGCGCCCAGCGTGGAGCAGCGATGGATGAGCTGCAGTGCATCGCCCATCTCGGACTGCTTGATGACGATGTTGACCGTGACGTAGACGCGCGACCCGGCTAGATGTGCGGCGCGGCAGGCCTGCTCAAAGGCCTCGTCGGTAAAGTTGGTGGCCTTGCGGCGGGCGTTGAAGCTGCCCATGCCGCAATAGATGGCGTCTGCCCCCGCGGCGAGTGCGGCGGCAAAGGGCTCGGGCCCTCCGGCGGGCGCCAAAAGCTCGGGTCTGCGGTTGGTGGTTCGACTGGCGGTTGCGGTCATATCCTGCCTTTCAAAATGCTCAGATATTCAAAAGTATAGTGGTGCCGTTGCGGCAGGCGATGCCCGTGCTCCAAGCGGGATAAAGTCTTCAGCAGCTTGGGCTGGTTGACCCCGTGGAGAACCGTTCAGCGGTTCGGGGAAACCGTTGGGCGATAAAATATTCTCGCAAGCTGATAATATTCTTGCATCGCGCGGAAACCTTGAGTACTATCCCAATCAAGCGCGATGTTCAGACCGAACTGTGCCTCCCGGTGCGAACACCGCGCTCACGCTCTCTCAATTGATCGTAAGGAGAAAAACATGAGCAAGACCGTCGTGTCTTCCGATATCGCACCCGCAGCCATCGGCCCGTATTCCCCCGGTATCCAGACCGGCAACATGGTGTTCCTGTCCGGCCAGCTGGGCATCGACCCCACAACTGGCAAGATGCCCGAGGGCGTCGAGGCCCAGGCCAAGCAGTCCCTTGCTAACGTTGAGGCCCTGCTGACCGCTGCCGGCGCCACCTTTGCCGATGTCGTCAAGACCACGGTCTACCTGGCCGACATCGCCGACTTCGCCGCCGTGAACGAGATCTACGCCTCCAAGTTCGAGGCCCCGTTCCCCGCGCGCAGCGCCTTCCAGGTTGCCGCCCTTCCGGCTGGCGGTCTGGTCGAGATCGAGGTCGTTGCCGCTCTCTAAGGCGTTGGCCACAACTAAACATGACATGCAAAAAGGCCCTGCAGCGCGTGTGAACTGCCTCCCATTTCTTGGACATGAGAAATGGGAGGCTTTCTTTATGCG
>CATWCP010000093.1 GCA_958349325.1 uncultured Collinsella sp. | reverse complement strand
TCCCTATGGGTACCGTGGTGCGCGAGCTCGATCCCGAGACGCAGACCCCGATGTTCGAGATTGCCGATCTGGTGCACGATGGCGAGCGCGTTGTCGTGGCTCCTGGTGGCGCCGGTGGTCTGGGCAATACCCACTTTGTGACGTCGGTGCGCCGCGCGCCCGCGTTTGCTCAGCTGGGCGAACCGGCCGAGGAGCACTGGATTGAGCTCGAGATGAAGCTTATGGCCGATGCCGCGCTCGTGGGCTTCCCCTCGGTGGGCAAGTCCTCACTCATCGCGCGCATGAGTGCCGCCCGCCCCAAGATCGCTGACTACCCGTTTACCACGCTCGTGCCGAACCTCGGCATGGTGCGTGCCGGCGAATATTCTTACGTCGTTGCCGACGTCCCCGGTCTCATCGAGGGCGCGAGCGAGGGCAAGGGCCTGGGTCACCAGTTCCTGCGCCACATTGAGCGTACGGCCCTAATCATGCATGTCGTCGACATGACGGGTGGTTTTGAGGATCGCGATCCGGTCGAGGACTATCGCATCATCAACCGTGAGCTCGAGCAGTATGGCGCCGAGCTTTCGGAGCGTCCGCAGATCGTCGTTGCCAACAAGTGCGATGCGCCGGGCACGGCCGACAAGATTGCCGACCTCAAGCGCGCAGCGCTCGACGATGGACATATGTTCTTTGCCGTGTCTGCTGTGACGGGTGCCGGCCTCAACACGCTGATGCTTGCCGTGGGCGAGCAGGTGGCTAAGCTGCGCGCCGAGTTGGCTGTCTCCGATGAACCGGTCGTTCTGCGCGACGATGAGTGGGAGCGCCGCCGCCTGCAGCGTGAGAAGCGTTTCCGCATTGTCCAGGAAGAGCCCGGTGCCTTCCGCGTGGTCGGTCGTGCCATCGAGCGCATGGTCATCCAGACCGACTGGGAAAACGAGGAAGCCGTCATTTACCTGCAGCATAAGTTTGCGCGTATGGGTGTTGACGACGCGCTCGAGAAGGCCGGTTGCCGTGCGGGCGACGAGGTCCGCATTTGCCAGCGCGCCTTTGACTTTGAGGGCGCCGAAGACTTCTCGGAGTACGAGGAGCTCGAGGATGCTGGCGAGGACGTTGCCGTTGAAGCCATTGACGTGGCCGATACTGCGGATGAGAGCGTCGAGGTTGTCGATGCGGCGGATGCCGCGGGCGATGCCGAGACCTCGGAGGGCGAGTAGGCCATGTCGCTGCGCGGTGGAATCGGTCTGCCCGAGCTTCCTCTAGAGGACGGGCAGGAGTTTAGGCTCGGCATTATGGGTGGCACCTTTGATCCCATCCATTACGGGCACCTGGTGACCGCCGAGCAGGCGCGCGAGTCGCTCGACTTGGATGCTGTGCTCTTTATGCCGGCGGGCTCTCCTGCCTTTAAGCTTGACAAGCCGGTGACGCCTGCCGAGGACCGTTATGCTATGACGGTCCTCGCCACCGCCGCGAACCCGGCCTTTTTGGCGAGCCGGTTCGAGATCGACCGCCCGGGCGTAACCTATACGGCCGATACGCTTCATGCCCTTCGCGACTTTTACCCGCCGCAGGTAAAGCTCTACTTTATTACGGGCGCCGACGCGATTATCGATATTGTGACCTGGCATGATGCCGAACGAATCGCTGAGCTTGCTACCTTTATTGCGGCGACGCGACCGGGTTTTGATATCGATACGGCGCGTGCCCGAATCAAAGAGTCGGGGCTGCCGTTCGACGTGCGCTATATTCAGATTCCGGCGCTGGCGATCAGCTCGACGAACATTCGTAAGCGAGTTGCCCGCGGCATGAGCGTGCGCTATCTTACGAGCGAGTCCGTGCTCGGCTACATTCGCAAACGCAGGCTATATGCCGATTTGGGCCAAGAAGATTTTGAGTGATGGGGGTCTACGTTGTCGGTAGAGGATCAGTTTGAGGGCGATGAGCGCGCGCTGCTCAAGCGCATTCAAGAGCTGCTCGATGTTCGCATGAAGGATAAGCGCAAGCGCTATGTGCATTCGCTGGGTGTTGCCGAGACCGCACTTCATCTGGCCGACGTCTACGGCGTTGACCGCTTTGATGCCGCTGCTGCCGGTCTGATCCACGACTGGGACAAAGTGCTCTCCGACGACGAGCTGGTTACGCGCGCTCTGCATTACGGCATTAAGATTGCCGGCTCTCCTTCCGCCGCGACGCCGCTTTTGCATGGTCCTGTTGCCGCCTATGAGCTTCCGCAGCTTTTCCCCGAGTTGTCGCCGGCCGTTTTCCAGGCTGTCGACCGTCATACCGTGGGTGCCTGCGACATGACGCCGCTCGATATGGTGGTCTTTGTGGCCGATGCCATCGAGCCCAACCGCCACGGCGACTATGCGCATGCGCTGCGCAAGATGGTGGGGGAGTCGTCGCTCGACGAGTTGTTCTTCTCCTGTTTTGCGCAGGGTTTGGTCTATGTGATCCAGTCCGGGCGCTATCTTTATCCCACGGCTATTTCGATTTACAACCATTACGCCCAGCTGCGCTAGCTCGGGCTGTCTAGAAAGAGGTATTCCATGGCCGACGAGACCATGACCGACGAGCAGATTCTTGAACATGTGGAGCACAAGAGCTTCGCCGCCACGTCCGACCGCACTGCCGCCTCGCTGTCCGCGAGCGGTGTCGCCGCCGAGGATGTCGCCCGCGCCGCCGCGCAGGCCGCCTACGACAAGAAGGGCGAGGACGTTCAGGTGCTCGACCTGACCGAGCTTTCCGACGTATGCGACTACTTTGTGCTTGCCACCGGTACCAACAACCGCCAGGTCGATTCTATCGTCGACGAGATCGAGGAGAAGGTCGCCGAGGCTTGCGGCGAGCACCCGTTCTCCATCGAGGGTCGCGAGCAGAAGACCTGGATGCTCATGGACTACGGTTCGGTTGTCGTCCACGTCTTCACTCCCGAAGCCCGCGACTTCTACCGCCTCGAGAAACTCTGGGGAGACGCCCCCCAGCTCCCCCTCAACCTCCTCTAGTAGCTCATTTTGAGACGGGGTTAGCTATCCTCACGCATATCGCCGGGCAGTTGCGGTTTTCCGCACCTGCTCGGCTTTCTTTTTGCCCAAAGTAGCTAATTTGGGACGGGGCTTTTTTAGCTACTACCTACCGTTCGCCGATAGAAGCGAGTTGCGGTTCATTGCGTGATATTTAGCTTTCCGACTCGGGTAACGTATTTGTTATCTGTAGAGGAGGAGATGCGTATGACTCGGACCGCGCGGGAAATCTCTGTTTACGGCTATTAACATGTCGTCCAAAAGGGCTGTGGTGGTCAGCTGATATTTGAGGATGCTGACGATCGACTCTATCTGATTCGACTGATAGCTTCGAAATGCCAGAAGTTCAAAGTGGATGTTATCGCATGGTGCCTTATGGATAATCACATTCACTTGTTGCTAGATGACGGGCATGCTCACCTGAGCGATTGTATGCATTCGATTACGACGGCGTATGCCATGTATTTCAATTCTAAGACAGGCAGGAGAGGTCCTGTTTTCCAGGATCGATTTAAGAGTGTGCCGATTCTCGATGATGATCAGCTGCTCAACTGCGTTCGTTACATTCACGATAACCCTGCGAAAGCCAGAATTGGCACTGCTTCGCTCTATCGCTGGAGCAGCTTTAGCGAGTATATGGGCTATCCGGGAATTTGTAAGACTGATTGCGTGCTCGGGTTGCTCGGGAATTCCCAGAGATTTTTTGCATTTAGCACCTCGGGCGAGCCCAATGGCTATTGCTTCCGTTATGGCGCTCATGTGAGTGATACTGACGCGCTTGAGTTTGCGCAGGCGTTGCTCAAACCATACGAGCCTCACTATCTCAACGCTCTGCCCAAGGGCGTGCGTGATGACTGTATCCGTAAACTCAAAAGCGAGGGCTTTTCGATCAAGCAGATCGTGCGCCTCACGGGTATCGGCCATTGCACGATTCAAAAAGTTAAAGTTGAAAAGTAGCTCATTTTAGGCGGGATAATTTTGCTGCGGCCGCCAAACCGGACATCCGGGGTAGTCAATTTGGGACGGGGCTTTTTTAGCTACCCTTTGGCTGACGGTGAATGAATTAGGCCGAATGAATCTCAACCGTTATATAGGGGTAGCTAAAATAGCCCCGTCCCAAATTGACTACCAATGCCGTGTCGGACGGAAGGCAGCAACCCCCGTCCAAAAAAGACTAGTTATTGAAGCGGGATTGGCGGCCGAAGGAAAGGGCGGTGTCGCCGAATTTGTCTCGGACGGCGTCGATGGCGACGGAGAGGTCGCGGCGGTCGCTGGATTGGGCTCCGCGGTCGTCGACTTCGCAGAACAGGTCGGTCTGGATGCCGCCTTGGTGGTCGAAGTCGCTCATGCCGATGCCCGCTAAGCGAACATGCATGCCTTCCTGCCAGATGTTGTCGAGCAGTTCGAGTGCAACCGCCACGAAGATGTTCTCATCGTCGGTCGGATGAGGCAGCCGGCGCTGTGCCGTACGCCCGCTGCCATATGAATACTTAAGCTTGAGCGTTACCGTGGCACCCGTCAGCCCCTGACGGCGCAGACGGCGTCCCACTGACTCTCCCAACAGCGCAATCGCCGCCTCAATATCCCCACGCTCAGTCAAATCTTTCGCAAAGGTGCGTTCATTGCTGACCGACTTGACCTCGC
>CATWCP010000092.1 GCA_958349325.1 uncultured Collinsella sp. | reverse complement strand
ACCATGTGGGCGAGCGGCGCATAGACCACGAGCAGCCAAATGCCCAGGAAGGCCGCCATGGCACCAAACTTAACGCGGCCGGCCAGGCTGCCCGTGACGATAGCGGCCGTGATCATGGCAAACGCCATCTGGAAGGCGATGTTGATGATCTGAGGATAGACGGCACAGTCCGCGGCATTGCCCTCAGCCGCCTGCAGCACCTGGTTGAGCACCGGCAGGCACAGCAGCTGGTCAAGGCCTCCAATAAACGGGCTGAAACCGTCGCCGCCGTAGGCCAGCGACCAGCCGGCAACAATCCACAGCACACCAACCAGGCCAATGGCGCCAAAGCACATGAGCATGGTGTTGATGACATTTTTGCGCCTGGACAGGCCGCCATAGAAAAACGCCAGACCCGGTGTCATTAAAAACACGAGCATGGTGCAGATGAGCATAAACGTTGTCGATCCCGTATCGTACATTCGCTCCCCCCTTGATCGCATGAACGTTGTCGGCGCCCATGATGCGGCCGAGGGGCAACTGGTGTAGACCAGATACGGCGTTGTTAAACGCTGCGTTGTCGAATGGAAACGGTGCCGCAATCTTGGAAACGGCGCGGCAACGGACGAGAAACGAACGGGAAATACGCGAGCAAGGGAGCCGTGAGCGCGTCCGTCCCGACTAGCGCCGGAACAGCTCGCGAGCTCGGTCGCGAAGGTCGGTAGCTCGGATGACGCCCTCGTAGCGGTTGATGCGCAAGCGCGGGAAGGCATTGAAGAAGCGCAGGTCGCGGCGGCTGAGTGACACACTCGGCACCGGACGGCTCATGCGCTTGCCGGCAAGGCGACGACTGAGCGACGGACGCGGCATGCTCGGCGCGGCATCGGCCACGCGGCGGGCGGCAAGCGCCAGGCCGCGAGCACCGTCCGCGATAAACGTCGGCATCGAAGCCTTCTCGCGCAGGGCATCGAGCGTCACATCGCCCAGCTCCGCCAGCCACGCGTTAACGGCACGGCTGCGGATATGCGTCTGTGTCACCGAGTCGATCGCCGAATCGGGAATACGTTCGAGCATGGAGTCGGACGCATCGGCAAGCGACTCATTGATGCGATCGGCAAGGTCGGCGCGCACACGCTCCAGCTGATCCGACAGGCGGCGCCAGCTGGCCAAAGAGCACACCGCGTCGACCATCATCGCGACCGCGACGATAAAGGCGGACAGCCGCACAATCAGCACCGGCAAATGGTCGAGCATGCCCAACACCGCAGGTTCCACTACGCGGCAAATGCACAACGCACCCAAGCCAAACGCGCAGGCCCAGTACAGGCAGATACGTCCGTGCAGGTTAAACGGCAGATGTGAATAGTCCCAAAAGCGAGCGCCCGTTGTTTTTTCCAGCAGCACGCCTACGCTGTACTCAATCACGCTGCATACGAGCGCTGCAGCGACAAACTGGCTCGAGGCATCCGGAATTCCGCGCAACAGCAGCCAGCAGGCAATGCCGCCCGCGCCATAGATGGGGCAACACGGCCCCAGCAAAAAGCCGCTGTTGGCAAAGCGTCCGTGGTTGAGCATGGCGCAGACCGTCGATTCCCATGCCCAGCCGCAAAAACCGTAGAAGGCGAACGAGAGCACCAGTGCCGAGAGCGGGCAGGCGGCAAGCGTCGCGCCGCCAAAAGCCATATCAATCGCGGTCCCCACCGTCTACCCTCTCCTCTTTTCACTCGATTCGCTGCTCACGCCATCGTCCGCCTCGTCCTTGCGCCGCAGACGACCGGCGACCGTCTCGCACAGCGCGCACCACTTATCAGCCAGACACACAATCCAAGCCTCACGACACGTCGGCGGCACTGGCACCAGCGGAAACATATGCCGCACGATAATATTCCGTTCGCGCGGCGTCAGCTCAAAATCTTCCTCCGCACGTGCCAGGGCAAAAAACGGGTGGCGAAAGCCATGCAGCCGATGGCTTGGGTCGGGATCGTGCCAGTCATAGAGAAAGTAATCGTGCAGCAGGGCTCCGCGCAGCAACGAGGCACGGTCGACCGAGACACCGACGCGGCCCAGGCGCTCGGCAAAGGACAGACTTGCCCGCGCCACCGAGGTCACATGCGTATACACCGTCACATCGCCATGCTGGATAAACTCGCGCGTCAGGTCCAGACGGCCCGCCTGCGCCAGTTGACGGGCAGCATGGTCTACTTCGCACGCGATTTTCTCGGCACGAACGACATCGGACATGCTGCCTCCTTCCAGCGACTCACGACGACAAGCCACAGCCTGTGCATAATCGATAAAAACATCATGGAACACTTCAGTATGGCATCGGACAAAACGTTTTGCCCCGCCAGTTGGCGAATTACCGCGCCGCCGTCACATATCAAACGCCAAAATGTGCGAGACTGTTTTGTGCAATTGTGCCGGCCGAGGGAGCGCCGGCGCTCGATTCGCATGGAGTAACCCACAACGATGCTGCTTACGCAAACGACAACGCCCGAGGACGTCAAGGCTCTCGACCGCGCCGAGCTTCTGCTGCTCTGCGGCGAGATCCGTCAGGCAATCCTCGAAAGCTCCGCCGCTGTCGGCGGACACGTTGCCCCCAACCTGGGCGTCGTTGAGCTCACGGTCGCGCTCCATCGCGTGTTTAACTCCCCCACCGACAAGATTGTCTTTGACGTGTCGCACCAGACCTACGCCCACAAAGCGCTGACCGGGCGTGCGTACACCTATATCGACCCGGAGCGTTATGGTGAGGCTTCTGGCTTTGCCAATCCCAGCGAGTCCGAGCACGACCTGTTCGCCATGGGCCATACCTCCACGTCGGTGAGCCTGGGCTGCGGCCTGGCGCACGCTCGTGACCTGGCGGGCGATGCGTACAACGTCATCGCCATCATTGGCGACGGCTCGCTTTCGGGCGGCTTGGCGTTTGAGGGCTTTAACAACGCCGCCGAGATCGACAGCAACCTGATCATCATCGTCAACGATAACGACCAGTCCATCGCCGAGAACCATGGCGGCCTGTATCGCAATCTGGCCGAGCTGCGCGCCAGCAACGGCGCCTGTGAGCGCAACGTTTTCCGCGCGATGGGGCTCGACTACCGCTACCTGGACGCCGGCAACGACGTGTTGGCCCTGGTCGACACGCTGCAGGAGCTGTGCGACATCGACCACCCCATCGTGCTGCACGTCTCCACTGCCAAGGGCAAGGGTTTTGAGCCAGCCCAGAGCGACCCCGAGCGCTGGCATCACGTGGGTCCGTTTGACATGGCGACTGGGCGCAAGCTCTGCCCGGGCCATCCGAGCGAGCCTGCGCCGCGCACCTACGCCGACATTACGGGCGAGGCGCTCAGCGCTGCCATCGAGCGCGATCCGCAGGTCGTGGGCATCACGGCCGCCACGCCCTACATCATGGGCTTTACACCCGAGCTTCGCGCTGCCGCCGGCAAGCAGTTTGTCGACGTGGGCATTGCCGAGGAGCACGCTGTGACCTTTGCCACCGCGCTTGCACGCTCGGGCGCCAAGCCGGTCTTTGGCGTGTACGGTACGTTTTTGCAGCGCGCCTACGACGAGCTGTGGCACGACCTGTGCCTCAACGACGCCCCCGCAACCATCCTGGTGTTTGGTGCGTCGATCTTTGGCACCACGTCCGAGACGCACCTCTCGTTCTTTGATATTTCCATGCTGGGCGGCCTTCCCAACATGCACTACTTGGCGCCGGCCTGCATGGAGGAATATCTGTCCATGCTGAGCTGGTCGCTCGACCACCGCGAGCATCCCGTGGCGATCCGCGTACCGGGCATTGGCCTGGTTAGCCGCCCCGATTTGGCGCCCGCCGAGGTCACCGACTACAGCGCCGTTCGCTACAACGTGGTGCGTCAGGGCCGCGACGTTGCCGTGCTCGCACTCGGCGATTTCTTTGAGCTGGGCGAGCGCGTGGCAAACCGCTTGGCTGCCGAGTACGGTATCGAGGCAACACTCGTCAACCCGCGCTTTGCAACCGAGCTTGACCGCGAGTTCCTCGACAGCCTTGCCGCCGAGCATCGCGTCGTCGTCACCCTCGAGGACGGCATCTTGGACGGCGGCTGGGGCGAGCGCGTGGCATGTTATCTGGCCTGCACGCCGCTGCGCACGCGCACCTTCGGCATCGCCAAGGGCTTTCCCGACCGCTACGACCCCAACGAACTGCTCGCGCAGAACGGCATGACGGTCGAGAACATGGCCGCCGAAGCCGCAAGGCTGCTCAACGAGTAAAAAACCTCCGCAAGGGAAACACCCTCGCGGAGGTTTTTGTTTTCGCGGCGCGATTATCTCAATCTGTAACACCTAGGGCCCGAATTCCCGTCTAACTGTTACAGATTGAGACAAAACAGCAAGTCATGGTCGGAGCGAAAAATGAATAACCGTTCATGCGCGATCTCCTTACTTATATATGTGTCGCGTTGCCGCCATTATAGCGACCGCTGCGGGCGACCACGCCGTCTGCAAAACGCTATTTCAGCTGCAATATTCGGCGTTTTCCCAGATAAAACCTGCCAAAATAAACCTGTCCCTTTTTGGTAGGTAGAATTACCCATAAGTTAAGTATGTTTCTGAGTTATTTCGTGTTGACCCATTTGAGCGCGATAGGGTATAACTCTACTCAACCGCTAGGGATTTTATTGAGAAAGGTGTTCTACC
>CATWCP010000091.1 GCA_958349325.1 uncultured Collinsella sp. | reverse complement strand
CTATGCACAAATTTACTCGTGATCTTGGTAAATCTCACGCGGAGCAAGCTCCGAATGTTTGCGTTTTAAGGTCTTAGGGGCCTTATACGTGTTGCTCTCGAAGTCAATGTACTCGGTCTGCTTGAGCAGGCGCTCGATCATCTCCTCGTGATCGAACAACTCCCAGGCCTCATGCACGGCATCGAGTTTAGCGTGCGTCTCGGGACGGCGCGGCATAAACAGCGTGCAGCAGTCGGGAGCGGCCTCAGTCGAGATATCGAACGTACCGATCTCCTCGGCGCGCGCGATGATCTCCTGCTTGTCCGAACCGATGAGAGGACGGAACACGGGGATCTTCACGGCCTCGTTGACGGCCATGATGTTCTCAAGCGTTTGGGAGGCAACCTGCCCAAGTGATTCGCCCGTAACGATAGCCTTGGCACCCTCGATGTGTGCAATGCGCTCGGCAACCGAATACATAATGCGGCGATACATAATCACGCGCAGGTTGCTGGGACAGGTGACCGAAATCTCACGCTGGCAGTCGCCAAACGGCACCACGTACAGGCGGCCGATCTGGACACCTGGCTCAAGCGCACGGATGATGTCCTGCACCAAATACTCGCTCGTATCGGGCGTCTGCGGACGACCGGAGAAATGTACCGGCACGCACACCGCGCCGCGACGCGCGAGCATCCAGGTCGCCACCGGAGAATCGATACCCGACGACAACAGCGTCACGACCTTGCCGGCAGAACCCACCGGCAGACCGCCCACGCCACGCTCGGAGCGCGCATACACGTAGACGCTACCCTGGACCACCAGTACGTGCACCATCGCATCGGGGTCGTGCATTTGAACCTTTTTATCGGGGAAGGCCTCGCACAGTACCTCGCCCACCTGACGATTGATATCAATCGAGGTGAGCTCATAGTCAGTATTGGAGCGCTTGGCGTGCACCTTAAACGAATCGAAAGGACCAAACTCGCGCAGTGCCTTCACGGCGGCGGCGCAGTACTCTTGCGGGTCGCGGTTGGTGTGATACGCCAAAGACACACGAGCAACGCCGGGAACGGTGCGAATGACACGCGCCGCCTCATCGGCCTGATGCTCGTTAAAGGTCACGAGAATATAACCGGAAATTCGAGACACGGCATTCACGGAAAAGGCGGCCAAGGCCGCCTTGATGTTATCCATGAGGATATGCTCAAAATGTGCGCGGTTCTTACCCTTCAGTCCAACCTCGTGATAGTGGACCAGGCAGACGCGAGCCGCCATTTAGGCTTCAGCAACCTTGTGGCCGAGCGCCTTCTCGTAACGGGCCTCGTCGTAAGAGATGTCGCCGTCGACAATCTCGTCCATAGCCATCGAGATGGTATCGGCACCGGAAAGCCCGATGGTGATGTCATCGACATCCTGGACGGCAAGCACGCGGTTGTGCTGGCCACGCAGCATGCTATTGATGTCGCAGGCGCGCTTGGAGGCAAGCGAAGCGAGCAGGAAGCGGTTGTGATCGGTCTTCTCCAGAAGATCGTCAATGCAAGGCTTTACAACGGACACGGACCTCAGATCCTTTCATGCATATCGAGAACGCGAACGAGCTCATCGGTCGCGCGGTCGAGATCGTCATTCACCACGACGTCGTCGTAGCGGTCGGCAAGGGCAAGCTCATCGGCGGCGTTTGCCATACGCAGCTCGATTGTCTCGGGCGTCTCGGTACCGCGACCGACCAGACGCTCGCGGAGTACCTCAAGCGAAGGCGGCTTGATAAAGATCAGCACGGCCTCGGGGAAACGCTCCTTCACCTGCAGGGCACCCTGGACATCGATCTCCAAAATCAGAGATGCGCCAGAGGCGAGCTTGGATGTGACCTCGCTCACCAACGTGCCGTAGCAGTTACCGTGGACCTCGGCCCACTCAACAAACTCACCGTTTGCCACGCGGCGGTCGAACTCCTCGCGCGTCAGAAAAAAGTAGTTGACGCCGTCGACCTCACCTTTGCGCGGTGCTCGCGTGGTAGCCGAAACCGTCAGGCCCAGGTTCGAGCGGCGCTCGCGCACACGAGTGACGAGCGTACCCTTGCCTGCGCCTGACGGTCCAGAAATCACAAAGAGCTTGGAATCCTGAGCGCTCACTTATTTGGTCAGCTGCTCGAGGAGCTGCTCGCGCTGACGGACGCCGAGGCCCTGGACGCGACGGGTAGCGGAGATACCGAGCTCCTCCATGATCTTGGCGGCCTTGGCCTTGCCATAACCAGGGAGAGACTCGATGAGGGTGGAAACCTTCATGCGGGAAGCGATGGGGTCATCGGAGTTGAGCACGGACTCGAGGGACTTCTCGCCCTTCTTAATCTGCTCGCGAAGCTCAGCGCGGGCGTGACGTGCGGCAGCAGCCTTCTCAAGAGCCTGCTTGCGCTGCTCATCGGTAAGCTGAGGGAGTGCCATTCGTACCTCCAAAAAGTTAGGTTATATCTGATTCAATAATTGGCATTTTAGCACGTAGAACGTACAAAATGCCCAATCGCGGCTTCATAGGTTAGACGATACCCGCAAAAAGTGCAATATACTGCGCCCAAAGTTAAGCCCCTGACCTGCGATTCCACACAAAGGATGGGAAAGTTTACGCAGGCACAGGGGCTATTTTGTGCTAATGAGACCCAAAAGTGGTGACTTAGGGGAATCTTTTACGCGACGTTTTCGACCAGCTCGGCGACGATGGCGTCAAAGGCGGCAACCGGATCGTCGGCACCGGTGATGGGACGGCCCACCACAATGTGGCTTGCACCGCGCTCGATAGCCTGGGAAGGCGTCGCCACGCGGGACTGGTCACCAAGGGCGGCACCCACCGGACGCACGCCCGGAGTCACGATCAGGGCATCGGGACCCAGCAGCTCACGCATGTCGTGAGCCTCCATCGGCGAGCACACGATGCCATCGATACCGTTGGCCTGAGCGAGCTTTGCAAGGCGGGCGGCCTCCTCGGACACGGGCGACTCGACGCCGATCTCGCTCAAGGCATCCTGATTCATGCTCGTGAGAACGGTGATGGCGACGAGCTTGGCGCGGTCCTCGCGCGCCTCCTCGGCACCCTCGCGGCAGGCAGCGAGCATGGCGCCCGAACCCAAGCCGTGAACCGAAAGCAGGTCGGCACCGGCAAGCGAGGCCGAACGGGCGGCACCGCGAACCTGATGCGGAATATCATGGAACTTAAGGTCAAGGAAGACCTTAAAGCCCAGGTCCTTAAAGGTCTTGACGATCTCGGGGCCCTCAGCGTAATAGAGCGTCATGCCAACCTTGAGCCAGGCGGCATGGCCCGAAAGCTCGTGGGCGAGCTCGAGTGCGCGCTCACGGTCGCAGTCGAGGGCGACGATCACACGGTCGCGGACATCGGTCTCTAGCATTCGAAAGCACCTACCAGCTCGTTGATGTCCTTTACGCCCTGGGACTCGGCCCAGGCCTCGAGCTCGTGCGCGATCTTGAGCGAAGCGCACGGATCGACGAAGTTGGCCATACCGACCGACACGCAGGTGGCGCCGGCCAGGATAAACTCGGCCGCATCCTCGCCGGTCATGACACCGCCGACACCGTTGATGGGGATATCGACGGCCTGGGCAACCTCCCAGACCATGCGCACGGCGATGTGGTGGCACAGCGGGCCCGAAAGGCCGCCCTTGGGCTTGGCCACGCGGGACTTGCGGGTATGGACGTCGATGGCCATGCCCTGAATGGAGTTGATGACCGAAAGGCCGTCGGCGCCGGCAGCCTCGAGGGCCTTGGCGATCTCGGCGACGTTGGCCGGCGCCATCTTCACGAACAGCGGCTTATCGGTCACCTTGCGGCAGGCAGCCATAACGGAAGAGGCGCCCTCGGGCGTGGAACCCATGGCGGCACCGCCGGCGGCAATATTGGGGCAGCTCACGTTGATCTCGTAGCCGGCAGCCCAGGGGCACAGCTCGACATACATCTCGAGCGCGCGGACAAACTCCTCGACGGAGTGACCGGCGACCTGGCAGATGACCTGGCAACCGTCCTTGGAGAGCTGCTCGAGCCACGGACCGGACTCACGGGCAAAGGCAGCCACGCCGGGATTCTGAAGGCCCACGGAGTTGATCATGCCGCCCGGGATCTCGGCCATGCGAGGCGCGGGGTTGCCGGGCCAGGGCTCGGCAGCACAACCCTTGGTGGTGATGGCGCCCAGCTGGGAGACATCAAAGAAGTTCTGGAACTGCCATCCGTAGCCAAAGGTACCGGCTGCGGTGTTGATGGGGTTCTGCATCTTGACGCCGCCGAAATCGACGGCCATGTTCACGGTACCCACTAGAAGACCACCACCTTGGAAGCATCGAACACGGGGCCGCACATGCAGGCGCCCTTCATACCGTCGACCGTCTCGACATTGCAGGTGTTGCAGGCGCCAAAGCCACAGCTCATCATGCGCTCGAGCGACACCTCGCAGTACGCACCGGCCTCGGCGGCAGCGGCGGCGACCTTCTTCATCATGACAGCGGGGCCGCAGCTGGCCACATAGTCGTAGCCGCCCTCGCCGAGCAGCTCGGCTGCCGGGTCGGTGCAAAAACCGTGCGTGCCGAGCGTGCCATCATCGGTGCACACGTTAACCGTGGCGCCCAGCGCGCGGAACTCATCGACACCCACGGCCTTGGAAGCGGTGCCAAAGCCCAGGCA
>CATWCP010000090.1 GCA_958349325.1 uncultured Collinsella sp. | reverse complement strand
CAAAACTCTAATACTATAGCACCCTGTTGTGGCCATACGCAAGTAGCTAAATAAGCCCCGTCCCAAATACGTACCAGACGACAATCTCGCATGACCAGTTGTTACGCGGTTTGGTAAAACCGCGTAACCTAAAGGTTGTCGGTGTCCAGGACGATGGTGAATGGACCGTCGTTGACCAAGTCGACTTTCATATCGGCGCCGAAGATGCCATGTGCTACGTGTTCGACATCTTGACGAACAAGCGTCAGGAAGTACTCGTAGAGCTCGTTGGCGACATCGGGGGCGCCGGCATCCGTAAACGATGGGCGGCGACCGTGGCGGCAGTCGGCGAACAGCGTGAACTGCGACACCACGAGCACCTCGCCGTCGACATCGGCAAGCGCCAAGTTGGTCTTGCCGTTCTCGTCCTCGTTAATGCGCAAGCCCCGGAGCTTGCCCCACAGCTTGTCGGCCTCGGCACGCGTATCGCCATGGCCCACACCCAGCAGCACCAGGTAGCCGCGTCCAATGCGGCCCACGCACTCGCCGTCGACCGTCACGCCGGCGTTGAGCACGCGCTGCACCACCGCACGCACGGTCTACTCCTCGCCCGTCAGCTTGGCGGACAGATGCTCGAGCGCGTGGAAACGATGGCTGATGGCGTTCTTCTCGTCAGCCGTCAGCTCGGCCATGGTCTTGCCCGGCGTGTCGACCGGCAGGAACAGCGGGTCGTAGCCAAAGCCGTGATCGCCGCGGCCCTCGTGTGCGATAGTGCCCTCGCAGGCGCCCTCACCATAGGTGACCAAACCGTCCGTGTCGATGAGCGCAACGACGCTCATAAAGCGCGCGGTGCGATCCTCGTCGGCCACGCCTTCCAGGTTAACGAGCAGCTTGGCGTTGTTGGCGGCATCGTCGCCGTGCACGCCCGCATAGCGCGCGCTATACACGCCCGGCTCGCCGTCCAGGGCATCAACGACCAAGCCCGAATCGTCGGCAATGGCCATGAGCCCCGTCTCTTCGACCGCGGCTTGGGCCTTGATGATGGCGTTCTCCAAAAACGTCGTGCCGTTTTCCTCGGGATCCTCAAAATCGCCCAGCTGGCCGAGCGCTACAAAGCGCACCTCGGGCATAACCTTGCCCAAAATGGCCTCGATCTCAGTGAGCTTATGGGCGTTGCCCGTTGCCACGACGATGGTCGCCGCCGGGTCGAGGGTGTCGATGTCGATCTTCTCAAGTGCCATGAGTGGTCTCCTTGTCTCTATAGCAATGCCGCGCCGAGGGCGACGAGGGCCTCTGCCTCTCCCCTCTCAATCAACGGCTGTCTTGTGCCTAGACGTCTCCGCAGATAAAACCTACCAAATTAAACCTGTCCCTTTTTGGTAGGTTAGGCGAGGGCTTGGCGCTGAAGCTCGATGAGCTCGGCGATACCTTTGTCGCCCAGGTCGAGCAGGGCGTTGAGGCGCTTACGGTCGAAGGGCGCCTGCTCGCCGGTGCCCTGGAGCTCGATCATCTCACCGGTGTCGGTGGCGACGAGGTTCATGTCGACCTCGGCATGGCTGTCCTCGGAATAATCCAAGTCGAGCAGAGTGTTGCCGTCGACAACGCCCATGGAGATGGCAGCCACCTGGCCGATAAGCGGGATGCGCTCGATCTTGCCCGCCTCGACCCACATGGCGAGGGCGTCGTGCAGCGCCACCCAGGCGCCGGTGATGCTCGCTGTACGCGTGCCGCCATCGGCCTGAATCACATCGCAGTCGACGGTGACGGTGTACTCGCCGAGCGCCTTCATGTTGACGACGGTACGCAGGCTGCGGCCAATGAGGCGCTCGATCTCCATGGAGCGGCCCTTGCGGTTGGCGTGCTCGCGCTTGCAGCGCTTGCCGGTCGACGCCGGCAGCATGGCGTATTCCGCGGTCACCCAGCCGGCCTTAGCTCCCTTTCGCCAGCCCGGCACGCCCTCCTCGATAGTGGCGGCGCACAGCACGCGCGTGTCACCGAACTCGGCCAGACACGAGCCGTGAGCGTGCTTCATGACGCCACGGGTGAGCTTAACGGGGCGCAACTCGTTGGCGGCGCGACCGTTGGCGCGGTTGACCTGCATGTACTCCATAGAAATTTCCTTTCGGCAAAAGATGTGGCGAAGGCTCTGGCAGCTGCCTTACATCTATTTCAGCTCATCGATATCGATATGTTCGATGCTCTTGAGCGGCTGACCAAAGATAAAGCTGCCCGCCACCGCAAACTCGGCAATGTTATCGGCCGTCGTGGCAAAACGATGCTGCGGCTCGGCGGCGTCGCCCGCCAGCTGCTCGCGGCGCGTGAGGATATCGGTCAGCTCGCGCGTGGTCTCCTCGGCGGAACTCACGACGCGCACCCCAGGCCCCAGCGCATGGCGGATAGGTCCCACCAACAGCGGAAAATGCGTACAGCCGAGCACCACGGTATCGATGCCGTGGTCGCGCAGCGGCTCAACCGTGGCACCCACCAGCGCACGCACGGCAGGCGTATCGAAGATGTCCTCGTTCTCAAGCCACTGTTCCTGCAGATGTGCACCCGAGGCGAGCTCGTGTTCGACAACCTCGACAAAGCTCGAGGCTGGACAGCCGTATACATCGACGCCGGCATCTAGATCCTGAATGGCGCGCGTGTAGGCGCCCGAGCGAATAGTGAGGTTGGTAGCGAGCACGCCCACGCGACGCGTACGCGTGCTGTTGATTGCCGCACGGGCACCCGGCGCGATCACGCCGATCACGGGAACGTCGAGCACCTGCTGGGCCAAACGCAAGGCCGCAGCGGTCGCCGTGTTGCAGGCGATGACCATAATCTTGACGTCGTGCTTCGAAAGCCAACGACCCGCCTGCAGCGCAAACGAGCGCACTTCATCCTCGGTGCGCGTGCCGTAGGGGCAGCGCTTGGTGTCGCCAAAGTAGTAGACGGACTCGTGCGGCAGCGCCGTCGCAATCGCGCGCGCAACCGTCAGACCGCCCAAACCAGAATCGAACACGCCAATCGGGCGCGTGTCGCCTGCCGGATTCTCGATATCGGACATTACCTCACCAGTCTCTCTCGAAAAGACATGTCCAAGTGCAGCGACGCCGCGCTACGAACGCGCCGCGACCAGCAGCTCTGCCGTCGCCGCCCAACCGTCGACAATTTTGCCGCGCGTAACGAAAGCGTTCTCGCAGGCAGCCAGGAACTCGGGCGCGCCGGCGCTCGTCAGGCCATTCTCGACCAGGCAGAACGTGCCCACGTGATCGGCCATGTAGAAGTCGGACTCGGAATCGCCGAGCGCGAGCGTCTCCTCGCGCTCGATCCCCAGGTGCTCGCAGAAGCGCGCGATGGCAACGCCCTTGTTGAGACCCGCGGGGTTGATGTTGAATGCGCGACCGTCCTCGACGCGATCGAGCTCGAGCGTCGTCGGCTTGGACAGGTGAGTCAGATGGCCGTTGCAAGCCCAGATCAGACCGCAGCCGGCCTCGTCCAGGATGGCCTGAACCTCATCGTCGGGCACATCGCCGCGCATGCCGACGGTGACCTCACGGTATTTGTAGCCGGTCGACATGTCGTTGTGATACTCGATCTTGTGCGGCCAGCGGGCGAGGATCTTCTCGCACACGCCGGTCTGCTCGATCACCTGGTGCGGCGTGAGGCCGCAAGAGGAGTCGTAGGGCATGTCGCCGGTCAGATACTCCCAATCGTTGGCTTTGAGGTCGTACATGACCAGGCCGCCCATCTCGCCGATGTAGGAGTTGAGACCGAGCACGCGCGCGTCCTCGTGGATCATGGTACGGTTGCGGCCCGAGGTGGGAACCACCTGAATACCAGCGCGAGCGAGCGCCACGACGGCCTCGACGAGTTTGGTCGAGGGGTTGCCGTCGTTGTCGCGTAGCACGCACGAGCCGGGTGCGAGCATCGTGGCATCCAGGTCGGTAAAGACGTACTTGACCTTGGCCAAGCGCTCGCGCATCTCGCCCGAAAGCTCGGCAACGGTCGGCAGGGTGTTGTGGGACATGGTTACTCCGTTTACGTAGAAGGGTTTGGACTTGGACGGCATGTTTTGATTGAGGGAACACGCTTATGGCGACAGCGCACTCAGGGCGCCGCCGCCATCATGGTTCATTAGTCAAACTGGGTAACATCGATCAGGCGATTGGCCAACGAAAGGTCGCTCTCGATGGGCACGAACTCGTCGCCCACGTGCATGAGCTCTTCGTCACCCTTTGCCAGCAGCAAGACAATGGTGGGAGCATCGGGGTTGACGTACTCCTCGCGCGCCGCCTTGAACGCCGCATGCACAGCGGCTTCGCGGTCGAGGATGATCTTGTTCGGCGTATCGTCGGGAACATGCTCGGCAAGCTCGCGACAGACCTTCATCGGGTCCTCGTGAGCTGGATCCTCGTTGGCAAAGATCATCAGGTCGGAATATGGTGCGGCCTCGCGCGGAAGCTGCTCACGGCGCTCCTGTGCCTTGCCGCCGGCAGCGCCAAACACCGCAATGACGGGGCTGGCGGGAAACGCGCGCTTGACCGACGAGAAAAGCGAACGGAACGAAAGCTGGTTGTGCGCATAGTCGACGACGCAGATCACGCGGCCGTCCTTCGACTCCACGACCTCCATACGGCCCGGCACACGCAGTTTGGAGAGGCCCTTCTTGATAGCCTCGATACCGATGCCGATCTCGCGCGCAGCGGCGATAGCGACCAGCGCGTTTTCCACGTTAAAGTCTCCCGCGATACCCAGCA
>CATWCP010000089.1 GCA_958349325.1 uncultured Collinsella sp. | reverse complement strand
GGTCACCAAGCACAACCTCAAGTACCGCCGCTACTACCACCAGTTCGACTACTAAGGGCTGATCGCGGGCCCGATATCTTGGCTGGTTGATATTTCGGCCCTACACAAGGGCGCCCGCATTCGTGCGGGCGCCCTTTTTGCGTTGTGACAAGAGACTACTGCTAATCGCTCGCCCTATGTTTCCAAATGAATACGCTGTGAGCCGTGGGAGACGATTCTCCCCGCAAGTACTCTAGTATGCTAAAGTACCCAGAAGACCGGCGGAGCTATGCCGGTCTTCTGTTCTATATGAAACGCAGCATGAGGAGGCTCACCAGATGACGGCCACACCGTGGGGATTCCGGGACATATTGCCCGAGGAGGCTCAGGCGCGCGAGGAGATCGCGCTGACGGTGAAGGGCTGCTTTAGGGAGCATCATTACCTTCCGGTCGAGACGCCGCTGCTCGAGGACAAGGGCTCGCTCGAGGAGGGCGGCCGCATTGCGGACACGCCGTTTAAGCTCTTTGACGACGACGGACGCCTGCTGGTGGTCCGTCCCGACAACACGCTGCCGATCGTGCGCCTGGTTTCGACCCGCATGCGCGCGGCCGACCTGCCCCTGCGCCTGCGCTACGAGGCGCCGGTGGTTCGCGAGTGTCAGCGCAATGCCGGCGGCTCGCGTCAGTTTACGCAGCTGGGCTTTGAGCTTATCGGCGCGGGCGATACCGCGGGCGATGTCGAGATTGTTTCGCTGGTGGCGGAGGCCGTGCGCGAGCTGACACTTCCCGATGCGCGCATCATCGCAGGCAGCGTGCGTCCTTTTAAGGAATTGCTCGCGGTATGCGAGGATCGTGAGCTGGCGGCCGAGGCCCTGCGCTGCGTGCACGCCAACGACTTTGTGGGCCTCGATGCCCGCGTGGCGGCAAGCGCCGAGTCCGATGCCGTCAAGGCCGCCATTAGCGAGCTGCCGCGCTTGCACGGCGGAGCCGAGGTGCTCGACCGCGTGGACGCGCTGCTGGAGGCTGCCGGTATCGCCGCGCCGCTGACGCGTGAACTGCGTGCCCTGGTCGAGGGCCTGGCTCCCGAGGACGCTCAGGTGCTGTCGTTCGACTTTTCTATCATGAACTCTTTCGATTACTATACGGGCCTGGTCTTTAAGGCCTATGCCGGCTGCTTACCCGATCCGGTCGGCTCGGGCGGACGCTATGACTCCATCTTTACCGGTGCATTTGGCGATGGCATCGAGGTGCCGGCGGCGGGCTTCGCCTTTTCGCTCGAGCGCCTGGAGGCCGCGCGCACCTCGGTCGAGGACGCCGCTTCCGATGGCGATCACGCCGCGGGCCGTGGTGCCGAGGGTCCGCTGCGCATCGCCGTGCCCAAGGGCTCGCTTAAGGCCGATACGCTCGACGTGCTCGAGGCCGCGGGCCTGGACGTCTCTGAGCTGCGTGATCCCGGCCGTCACCTGATTGTGCGCGGTCGCGACACGCGTGCTGGCGAGGGCACGGTCGGCGATATCGAGTTTGTCATCGTGCGCCCCAGCGATGCGCCTGCCTTTGTGGGCTGCGGCGGTGCCGACTGTGGCATCTGCGGCTGGGACTCGCTCATCGAGGCCGACCTCAACTTGCTGCAGCTGGTCGACCTGGGCTATGGCCTGTGCACCTTTATCGAGGCGGAGCCCGCATGGCGCGCCGGGCAGGCCGAGCGAAACTATGCCCGCCGCGGTTCGCTTCGCGTGGCAACCAAGTACCCGCGCATCGCGAGTGCCTGGTATGCCGAGCGCGGCGTGAACGCCGATATCGTCTCGCTGCACGGCAACATCGAGCTGGGCCCCATTGTCGGCATGACCGATCGCATCGTGGACATTACCGCCACGGGTGCCACCCTGCGCGACAACGACCTGGTCATCACCGGCCGCATTATGGACTGCACGGCCCGCTTCTTTGTCAACCCGGGTGCCGCTCGCTTGGATCCGCGCGTGCGCAATCTGGCAGATCGCTTGGTGGCGGCCGTGAAGGACAAGCATTTTGAGCCCGTCGCGGGCTCGGCACAATAGCGCGAGCGCGCACGGGCGCCCCAACGTACGGGCTGCGGGCCAATTGGCGCCGCCGCCCGGCCTCTCGTTTTTCGAACACAATCTCGACCGATAGGGGATACCGATATGAAGACCATCAAACTTGCTCCCGGCGAGCGTCTCGTTACCAATCAGCTCAACCGCAAGGGCGTGCTACCGCAAAAAATTGTTGACGCCGCCCGCGATATCGTAGCCAACGTGCGTGCCAACGGCGATGCTGCGGTGCGCGATTACTGCCAGCGTTTTGACGGTGTTGAACTGCAGAGCTTCCGTCTGCCGCAAGAGCAGATCGATGCCGCGCTCGAAGGCCTCGACCCGGCTTTTGTCGCGGCGCTCGAGAAGGCCGCGCGCCAGATTCGCGAGTTCCACCAGCGCGAGGTCGAGCAGAGCTGGTTTACCACGCGTGCGGACGGCACGATGCTCGGTGTTAAGGTGACCCCGCTCGCGGCGGCCGGCATCTACGTGCCGGGCGGTCGCGCGCAGTATCCCTCCACCGTGCTCATGAATGCCATTCCCGCCAAGGTCGCCGGCGTCAAGCGCGTGGTCATGGTGACCCCGCCGCAAAAGGATGGCCTGATCAGCCCCTACACGCTCGCGGCAGCCAAGCTCGGCGGCGTGGATGAGATCTATATGGTGGGCGGCGCTCAGGCCGTGGCCGCGCTGGCGTACGGTACCGAGACCATTCCGCGCGTCGATAAAATCACCGGTCCGGGCAACGCTTTTGTTGCCGCTGCCAAGCAGATTGTCTCGGGCGACGTGGGCATCGACATGGTTGCTGGCCCCTCCGAGGTCTGCGTGTTGGCCGATGCCACGGCCAAGCCCATGGTGGTCGCGGCCGACTTGATGGCGCAGGCCGAGCACGATCCGCTGGCTGCCTGCTATCTGGTGACCTGCGACGAGCAGTTTGCGCGCGAGGTCGAGGCGGGTATCGACATTCTGGTGGCGCAGTCCCCGCGCGCCGAGATCACGCGCGCCTCGCTCGATAACGAGGGCACCATCGTGGTCGCCGCCGACATGGCTGCCGCCGTCGAGGCCGTGAACACCGTGGCGCCTGAGCACCTTGAGCTGCACTGCAAGGACGCGATGGGCCTGCTCGGCGGCATTCGCAACGCCGGTGCCATCTTTGTGGGTGCCTGGAGCTCCGAGCCACTCGGCGATTACGTCGCCGGTCCCAACCACACGCTGCCGACCGGCGGCACGGCCATGTTCTCCAACCCGCTTTCGGTCGAAGAGTTCGTTAAGCGCTCGAGCGTCATTTGCTATACGCCCGAAGGTCTGCTCTCGGACGCTCCCGCGACGCAGCGCCTGTCCGAGGCCGAGGGCCTGTGGGCGCACGCGCTATCCGCCGCTCTGCGTCGCCGCGTGCTGGAGCAGGGCGAGGATGCCGTGAGTGCCGAGTCGCTCGCCGCTGCCGACCTGACCAAGGTCGCTTGGCCGGGCGACGCCGTGACGACGGTTGCCGAGGGCGTGGACCTGGCGGCGGCTGCGGGCGGTGCCGCTGGCGCGACCGGCGGGGAGGCCTAACATGGCCGAACTCACGCCGCGCATGAAGGAGCTCGTCCAGCCCTACTTGGCCGGTATCGAGCCCTACGATCCCAACTTTACGCCCACGCGCATCAATCTTTCGGCCAACGAGAACACCTATCCCGTACCTGCTGGCGTGCGCGAGGCGGTTGATGCGGCCTTGGCTGCCACGCCGCTCAACCGCTATCCCGATCCCATGTCCAACGACCTGCGCGATGAGCTCGCTGCCTGGCATGGCGTGGCGCGTGAGAATATTTGCGCGGGAAACGGCGGCGATGAGCTGCTCTATAACTACCTGCTGGCGTTTGGCGGCGCGGGGCGGACCCTGCTCAACTGCCCGCCGTGCTTTAGCGAGTACGCGTTCTTTGCGTCGCTGTGCCAGACCGAGGTGCGCGACGTGTGGCGCGACCCGGTGACCTTTGAGCTCGACCATGCGGCGGTGCTTGCGGCGGCTCCCGAGTGCGATCTGGCGATCGTGACCTCGCCCAACAATCCCACGGGTGACGTGGCGCCGCTCGACTTTGTCGCGGCCCTGTGCGATGCGTGCCCCGGCATGGTCATGGTCGACGAGGCCTACGTTGAGTTTGCGGACGATTCGTTTGGCGCGGCTACCACGGCGCAGGGGCTTATCGCCGAGCATCCCAACCTGGTGATTCTGCATACACTGTCCAAGGCGTTCGGCGCCGCCGGCACGCGTCTGGGCTATGTGATCGCGGCGCCCGAGGTCATCGATGTGTTCGCGGCGATTCGCCAGATCTATTCGGTCAACGTGCTGAGCCAGGCCGCCGCGCTTGCCTGCGTGCGTGCCCGCGATGCGTACGCGCCCGTGGTGGCACAGGTTGCATCCGAGCGCGAACGCGAACTGTGTGCCCTGCACGCAATGGCTGCCGAGGGTCTGCCCGTGGAGGCGTGGCCGAGCGCGGCGAACTTTGTGCTCGTGCGCACGCCGCATGCCACGCACGTGCGCGAGCGTCTGCGCGACGAGTATTCGATTTTGGTGCGCGACTTTAGCTATGCGCCGGGGCTCGCGGACTGCCTGCGCATTACCGTGGGTACCCCGCAGGAAAACGACGAGGTGCTGGCTGCGTTTGCCGCGCTGGTGAAGGAGGAGATGTAGATGGACCGCTATGCCGAGGTAACCCGCAAGACGGGCGAGACCGACATTGTCGTAAAGCTCG
>CATWCP010000088.1 GCA_958349325.1 uncultured Collinsella sp. | reverse complement strand
CGCACTGGCGCAATCAGTCGGTCCTGGAACATCTGCTGTGGGAGGATCGCGGCACGGCGCAAGAGTTCCAAGAGGCTACGCATGTGAGCATTCCTTGCCCCTTCTGCGGAGCGTCCTTTGAGGGCGAGTTAACGCAGCGTGTGTTTGAGTGCCCGTCCTGCGGCAACAAGATCGGCATTGCCGACCTGCTCAAGCCCGGTACCTTCAGCAAGCGTCTGACCATGGGCGTGGGTGCAGAGTATGTGCCGGAGCAGGGCATTCACTGCGAAATCTCGCCGCAGCAGGCACGTGCCAACGCACTGCAGCTGGTGCGCCAGTACCCCGACGCCTTTGCCGGGCACGACGTGGAAGATGCGATCCAAAACGACATGATGCTCTTCTATTTCCCCATGGCGCTGGCGGACCTGCGCATGATGGCGTCCTTCCCGGTCAAGGGCCTGAGCAAGGAGACCCTGGTGTACTACGAGGTGCTCGACTGGGCGTATCCCAGGGCAAACTACCTGGACGTTCGCCTCCTGGGCATTTTGGAGCCGTGGGACTTTGCCAAGGTCGGTCCGTTCGATCCCGCCATGCAGGAAGGCGACTTTCGCGTCGTCTCCGTCGATGCGTCTACCAAGGACCAGGTGGTCATTGATAAGCTGGCGCTCGACGTTGCGGGCAACGACGCCGAGGCTGTACTGGGGCTCAATAAAAAGAGCATCCGCACCTGGGCGCGCAAGGCCCGCAAGCACAAGGACGGCCTAGTTATGGTGCCGGTGTACTTTGTCGACCGTCCGGCAACGGATAGCCGCGACGGCGAGCAGGTGCGCATCGCCGTAAACGGCCAGACGGGCCGCGCGGCCGCGGTGGTGTTTAGCGACAAGCGCGAGACGCATATTGTGGCGCCGCTCAGCCCGAGTCTGCATCTGTCCGGTGAGAGCACCGTGCACGCCACGCCCGTCGAGGTCAAATACGTTAAATCGCCGTTCCTGTACCAGATCGTGCGCCGTGGAGGCGGCGAGCAACCGCGCCAGGTTGCAGCCGCCGTCGAGGGTTCCTACCGAGAGGAGAAGCCCAAACGTCGCGGCCTGCTGGGTGCGCTATTTGGGAAGTAGGGGAGCGGTGCCGGTTGGCACCGTAACGTGATGGCCGGGGGTATGGGGCGGCTCTCAGGAGTGCGGGCTGCCGTCTGATTGTTTGAGGGTGCCAGATGTAAATAAACAGTGGAGCGGCTGCAAAAGAGCTGCCTCACTGGGTAAAATCAGGGCGTGCGGCGGAACCCGCTCCTCAGTCGGTCAACTTTGGAAGCGCGGGCAACGCAGGCGCTATCGTCTAAAGGGCCGGCTGCAACCGGCCCTTTTCTGTGGCAGCCAATGAACCCACATCAGACGAAGGCCGCGTCTTTGCCTGTCAGGTCACGCTCGCCAGCCACGGCTAGAATGTCGTTGCCGGCGTCCATGACCGGTATTGTTTCGTAGCAGCCGTCGCAACCGCGAGTGCGCCTGCGACGGCTGCGATGGTTTCGGTCGCAACGTGCTGCTACCCTTGCGTTTCGCCATTAGTCGCTTCGTTGATGGCGCGGTACTCGGCACTCAGCTCGCGCGCCAGCTCTTCCTTGCTTGGAAGATACGGCAGGTATTTGGCGGCAAACACTTGGTCGTTGTCTTCGGGCAGCGTGTACTCGACGATCGAATCGCTTTTGTCCGCGCAGAGCACGATGCCTATGGGCGGATTGTCGCCTTCGTTCATGAGCTCGCGCGTGTAGTAGTTCACATACATTTGCATCTGGCCCAGGTCCTGATGCGTAAGATCGTCCGTCTTAAGGTCGATGAGCACGAAGCAGCGCATCAGATAGTTGTAAAAAACAAGGTCAATATAGAAATGGCGCCCATCAAAGGTGATGCGCTTTTGGCGCGCCTCGAAAGCGAAGCCACGGCCAAGCTCCAGCAGGAACTTCTGAAGATGCGTGATGAGCGCCTGCTCTAGATCGCTCTCGCGAAACGCAGCATCGTCCGAGAAACCTAAAAACTCCAGTACATATGGGTCGCGGATGATATCCTCGGGGCGATGGGTCGGGGCGCTCTTTTGGATTTCCTGGGTGACGGCCTCTTTGTCTTTGCTGGCAAGTAGGCGCACGCGGAACATGGTGTTGATCTGGCGTTCGAGCTGACGCGTGCTCCAGCGAGAATCGGCACATTCGTTCATGTACCATGTTCGAGCATCAGGGTCGGTTATACGCGATAACCTGCGGTAATGTGTCCAATTCAATTCGGAACGCAGCGCGTTCCGAATTGGGAACGCAAGATAAAACTGACGCATGTATCTTAAGCTTCTGGCGTTGAAGCCTCTGCCAAAATCCTTAGTCAATCTAACGGCAAGTTCGTCGATCAGTGCATCGCCATACTTGGCGCGCTCCTCTCCGCCCTGTTCATCAACAATACTCTTGCCGATCTCCCAATATGCCTCAACCATCGCAAAGTTAACAGCGGTATAGGCCTTGTCGCGAGCGGCGTTGAGAATCGAGGAGACCTGCTTGTAAAAACCTTCGGGCACGATTGCCGATTCTCCACGGTTTACCAGTTCGCCCATCACTGTCGCCCCGCTTTCCTCTTGTGGAATGCATCTTTATCGAATTTAGTTTAAAGCCTCGCGCGGACACGAATTGCTGTGCTGTCTGACATCATCGCATGGGGCCTTGCGGTGACTAAAATGTGGCCATAGAGACAGTTTTAGCGAACCCCACGGGAGTGACGCGTATGGACAACAACACGCTGCTGTTCCAGGACAAAGGTTCGGGTAGGTTTAAAGACGTCAAGATCTACCCTAACCGCATTGAGGTGCTCAAGAAGGGCACTTTTGGTGGCAAGCACACCGAGATTGTCTATCTTAAGGACATTACGGGGGTCAACAGGATCAAGGGCCGCGATGTTTTTCTGCGTAACAGGCTGTTGACTGCTTGTGTCTTTAGCCTGAGCAGCCGTGCGAAGGCCCAGGAGTTTGTTAACGCGCTGAACATGGTGATGTAGCCTATGGCGGCGTTTGGGCCAAGGTAAAAATCGGGGGCACAGAACGGTGTCCTGCGCCCCCCCATTGAGTCGATGTGTCTAAAAGGCCGGCTTGCCTATTCGCTACCGTCCCCAGCGTTTTCGCGGTCGTTGGCAAGCATTGCCGCGCCGGCGACCGTTGTCGCTACGGCGGCGGCAGCGAGCCCGGCGGCAATGCCGGAGCCGTCGCCCGTGTCGGCGAGTTTTCCGCCCGAGTTCTTGCCCTTGTTGCCCTTACCGTTCTTATCAGCGCTGCCTGCGTTGGAACCCGTGCCACCGTCGGTGCCGGTGCCGCCTGCACTGCTCGAGGCCGCTACGGTAAAGCTCGCGGCTCCGTCATTAGCAAGCTTGTAGTTTTGCGCCGCGTCGCCCAAAAGACCGTTCGCGCGCACCCAGTACGTTCCCGCGGTAAATGCCTCGCCCTCGACCATTGCCGTGCCCGGAGCGCCGTCCGCGTCGTGCACAAACTCGAGCTGAGCCGTGCAGGCATCGTTTTCGAGTTTGCCCTCGAGCAGCGCCGCGACCTTTGTGCGCACATCCTCGCCGGCCTTAAGGCCTTCGAGCCCCTCAAAGTGGGGTGTCAGTGCGCGCGGATCGATATCGATGGGCACGGATCCCTGCAGCCCCGTAACGGTCTCGTTGCCCAAGGCGTCGACATCCACGTATTCGATGGTAAACGCATGGCCCGAAGCCGCCACGTTGAGTACGTTGCTGCTGTCGACAAGGCGCAAATGGCCCTCGCCAACGGTCTTGCCATCCTGGAGCGAGGCATCGCTCAGCGAGTCGCCGTACGTCATGCGCATGCGGGTCGGGAGGCAGCACGAAGCCGACTGCGTGTGCTTCGTATCGTAATTGTAATTGCGCTGGTAGATGCTCCGGGCCAGCGCCGCATCAACAAAGTCGGATGCGATGATGCCAATGTGCTTGAGGTAATCTGACTTTGTATCCTCGGTGCCGCTGGGATTGATGTACGGGCTCTTGTACAGATGCTCGTTGACTACTCGTGCCGAGGTAAAAGGATTGCCTCCGTGCGACAAGCCCGTGCAGCTGGTGTAGTTGATAGACCAGCAACGCTCCTGGACTTGCACCTCGGCCCCGGCATCGTCCACGACGTCTACCTTGTTGCACGTGCGCCCGGTCGTTTCCTTCAGCGCATTATCGACCCAGCTGAGCTTGTCGGTTCCCGTGAGTTTGTACTTGTCCTGGGCATATACCTTGGTGCAATAGGGCTCTTCATTGCCCGTTTCCCCTATGGCTTCAAATCCCCGCGCGTCTTGGACGAGACACATCGACTGCCCGGAATGCGCCTTGATCTTGTCATCCCATTGGGTGAGGTCGAGGCCCCACGTGTGGCCGCTTACGCTGTTGCCGGCGAGCCCAAATCGACGCAGCAGGACGATCTTTCCGCGCACCTCGCCCAGCGTGGGGACGTGGCTCGACGTGTAGAACGGGTTGGGGTTATCGGCCATAACCTTGGCGAAGGCCGTCGTTATGCTTTCGTCGGTAGCCTCATCGTTGCCGCGCGATGCGAGCATGATGAGCGCTTCTGACGGGTTTTCGTTCAAAAACGTTTTGAAGTACCCGATGACATCGGAGAGATGCAGATAGTTCCCGTCTTTTTTGAGTAGGTAGAAAATCCCGTGGTCGATGCCGGGGTCATCGCCCTTTCCGAGCCGGATATCAAAATAGCGAATGCCTTCGAGCAACTGCGTGGGAATGTAATCCTGCTGGCATTTTACTTGCGAGGATTGGG
>CATWCP010000087.1 GCA_958349325.1 uncultured Collinsella sp. | reverse complement strand
GGGCCCATGCCAATGCCGGCCTTACCCTTGGAGACCAGGATGGCGTTGGACTTAACGCCCTTGCAGACCTTCCAGGCAAACTCGAGCTCGGCCATCTCGGCGTCGGTGGGCTTGCGGTCGGTGGGGAACGTAAAGGTCGCGGGATCCTCGGTCACGTGGTCGACCTCCTGCACCAGCATGCCGCCGTCGACGGAGCGCAGCTCCACCTGAGCGCCGTGGTCCACGCCGCCGGTCGCCAACACGCGCAGGTTGGGGCGCTTGGCCATGCGCTCGAGCGCCTCGGCGGTGTAGCTCGGGGCGATGATGACCTCGACGAACTGCTTGTTCTGATCGGCAAAGTGCTCAACCAGATCAAAGGGAACCTCGCGGTTGCAGGCGATGATGCCGCCGAAGGCGCTCTTGGGATCGCAGGCAAAAGCGCGGTCGTAGGCAGCCGTGATGTCCTCGGCAACGGCGGAACCGCAGGGGTTCTGGTGCTTGAGGATTACGCAGGCCGGCTCGTCGAACTCGCGGACCAGGTTCCAAGCGGCGTCGGCATCCAGATAGTTGTTGTAGCTGAGCGGCTTGCCCTGGATCTGCTCGGAGCCCACGAGCGGGAACTGCGAGCTCGCGGTGTTCTCGCAACCCTCGGCAAAGCGATAGACCGTGGCCTTCTGCTGCGGGTTCTCGCCATAGCGCAGGTCGTCGACCTTCTCCAGCGAGATCTCGAGCTTGGCAGAGGTGTCCGCCACGTCGCTTGCCTGGGCGGCAAGCCAACGGGAGATAGCCGTGTCGTAGGCGGCGGTGGTCTGGTAGACCTTCACCTGCAGGCGACGACGGGTGGAAAGCGTGGTGCAGCCACCGGTCTCGTGCATCTCGGCCAGGACGGCATCATAGTCGGCCGGGTCGGAAATGACGGTAACGCTCGTGGCGTTCTTGGCGGCAGAGCGCAGCATGGAGGGACCACCGATGTCGATGTGCTCGATGGCGTCCGCGAAGGTGACCTCGGGGTTGGCGACGGTCTTCTCGAACTCGTACAGGTTGACGACGACTAGGTCGATCAGCTTAATGCCGTGCTGAGCCGCCTCCTGCATGTGCTGCTCGGAATCGCGGCGGGCCAGCAGCGCGCCGTGAACCTTGGGGTGCAGGGTCTTAACGCGGCCGTCCATCATCTCGGGATAGCCCGTGAACTCCTCGATGGGGGTTACGGGAACGCCCGCGTCCTCGATGGCACGAGCCGTGCCGCCCGTAGAGATGATCTCGACGCCAAAGTCATCGACCAGCGTCCGTGCGAAATCGACGACGCCCGTCTTATCGGTAACCGAGATCAACGCGCGTGCGATCTTCACATCAGATCCCATGCAGTCCTCCTGTCTGGTACGCCGCCGTGCTCTGTGAGTCGGTGATACGTCGATCTGCAGCGCTCGCGCAGCGGCATTGAAAATACTGATTCAATGTAGCGCATCGAGCGCATCGATGCACCCCGCAACGGGCGCATGTGCAGAAAAAGTTTGCGAGCGGAGGGGATGGGCACGGCACCGGGCACGGTGAGTTCATGGAACACAGGGGCACCATAATTTGATGCCAATGGCGTGGTAGAACTGTGCTCGATATGCATCCGCAAAAGAAAGAGGCACCATGGTCTCGCGGGTTCTCTACCGACCGTTTGATACCGAAGACTTCGACGCCATCGCGCTGATTCTGCAGCAGCTTTGGCATAACAATTCGGATAACGATGAGTACAACCGCCTCGAGGCCGCGTGCGACCTCGCCTATTGCCTTTCGTCGTCGACGTTTTCACAGGTTGCGGTGATTGACGGCGAGGCGCGCGGCATTGCACTTGCACGCGCAGGACAGAACTCCGGCGTCACTATCAACGAGCATTGGATGGATACCGAACGCGCACTGCTATCGCAGATGCGTGAGCTGGAGCCTGATGCCTGCGCCGAGTATCTCTCGTTTGTGCGCGCAACCATCCGAACCAACAACCGTCTGCTCGAGAGCAGCCCGTTGCCGCACGACAACGAGGTCACGCTGCTTGCCGTGGATCGCGACGTCCATGGCCTGGGCGTTGGCACGGTTCTGCTCGATGCCGCGGTCTCGCACCTGTCCTCGCTTGGAGCGACGAGGGCGCACCTGTACACCGACTCCAACTGCTCGTGGAAGTTCTACGAGCTGCACGGCTTTAAGCGCACGTCTACGCACCGCGCCAACCGCGAGGAACGCCGCCACAATATGCCGCGCGAAAGCTTTCTCTACGAACTCGACCTAACAGCCTAAATCTGGCAGTTAGGGACGCTCCTTTTATGCCGGCACCCCGGGACACTCCTTGGCAGCAACCGCACCTAGTCGTTGGGAACGTTCTTAAATGACTAGTCGCTGGGGACAGTCTTCGTAGGTAGCGCATAAAAAGGGGATGGGCTTCCCCCGACGACTGTCGAGAAAAGCCCATCCCATAATTTACGACCGTTAGAACGTTCCGCCGCCGCCTCCGCCGACGCCGCCGCCTCCGCCGCCCGAGAAGCCACCGCCTCCGCCGCCGCTCGAGCTATCGGAACTCGACGCCAGCTCACGGATGGTCTCGTGATACACGTCATCGAATGAATCGAGCGGGGACTCGGTACCGCAATGATGGTAGTACCACCAGTAGCAGGGGTAGTTGTCGTAGAAATCGTCGCTGTTGCGCAGGTCCGCAGGCACGGCCTCGGCCAGCTGTCGCAGCACTTCTTTCGAAACGCCCAGGGCAACGCCCATCACCAGCAGCTTGTTCCACAGCACCAGATCGCCCGGGACGGCTTCCTTTAGACGAGTGAAGTCCTCGAGCCAATGCTTGAGCGCCTTGCAGCGAGCCGCCACCTCGGCGCCCTCCGGCGTAAAGCGGCGGAACGTAAGGCCCACGCCGATACCCACCAGCACAATCGGCACCGAGATAACCGCGGCGGTAATGTTCGCCTGTGCGCCATCGGTAAAGAAGATGGATCCCACGGGAACAAAGGCAATCAGGATACCAAGAACCAGGCAAAACACCATTGCAACAATGCCGTCCGAGGCAACGTACTCGCTATCGGCCAGCTTGCCCTTAACGGTGTTCTGATAGTCCTCGAGCTTGTCGCCCACGGGCGTAGCGTGCTGTTTGACGTAGTGCTGCAGCTCGTCAAACGTGCGCGAACGGTCACCGTTCTCGTCAGGCTTAGCACCGGCAAAGAAGACCTTGAGCACCATGTGGTCAATGCCCTTGGCCGACTTCCAGCCCGCATCACTCACCGTCACGCGATACGTCTGCTCTTCTTTTTCACGCCCCAACAGACCCTTCTTGGCCTTGGTCACGGTCGCCTGCTCCAGCTTGATCACACGGTCGTCGGTGAGCTTCATAAGCGTGGCGATATATGCCTGATCGGGCACCTCGTTCCAGCTCATGAGAGCCGAAAGCACGGCGGGATGGTCGGCCGAAGGCACATCGCGGAAATATTCGTCCTGGAAAAGCGGCTTGGGCTTGCGCTTGCGCAGCTTGAGCATAACGATTGTGCCGGTAAAGGTCACCGCCGCAACAACACTTAGCACGGCAAGTGCATTGGCAATCATGCGAGCGTGAGCGCGGCGGGCGTTAGCTTCGTCGGCCCATTCCTTCTCTTCGCTCAGGATCGTTGGCATGCGCTCTTCGCCCGAGGCGGCAAGCTGCGGCACCCAGTCGCTGGGGAAGGCGATGCGTGCCTCGGCGAATTCGCCCTGATGCACGCAGGGAATGGTATAGGTGACCATGGGCTCGTCCTCATCGAGCGACACGTCGCCCGTCAGCGGACCGTGGCCCCATGCGCAGAAGTTATCGCCTTTGACGGCCGCCGTCCCGGCAGCGGCATTTGCGAAGCGCACTTCCATCTCGACATCGTCGGAATCCGCAGACCAGCCGTCGCCCACGAACTTCCAGTAGAGCTCGGCGGTATCGGCCCAGTTCATAACCGCACCGGTCATGGTGTAGCTCACGTAATAGATCGCGCTGTCGCCGCTCTCGTGGGGGCTGAACACCTTAATCCTTACGCCGTCACCGGCCTGCTCGACCGTGTAGACGCCAGAATCGCCCTTGTTCGCGCTATCGACTTTGTTAAACGCGGTGTCCTCTTCCTCGACACTCAGCACGTCAACGCCCGCCGTGCCGCCCTGCTGGTTGGTGCCCGTATTGATCTCCCAAAACACGCCGTTGATGTCGTCGTCGAAATCAAACTGGCGTCCCTCGACAACGGTCAGCGATCCATCGGCCTCGACCGTGGCACTGATGTAGGTTTGGGTCATGGAGTAGCCGTCGGCGTGTGCGGCGACAGGCAATAGCAGCAACGCAAGCGCGACGAGCACGCAGACGGAAGCGAATCGCGCAAACAGGCAGCGCTGCCGGCTGACTTTGGCGGCGAGGGTGTTCATAGGCACATCCTTTGTCTGTAAAACCAACAGCGCCATTGTCCCACGTTTGCGGGTACGCATGACGAACATCTAGGCGACCGGAGCGCCAAACGGGATGAAAGTCACACCCGCACCCCGGCAGCTAGTCATTGGGGACGTTCTTAAATGACTAGTCATTAGGGACACCCTTGGCATGGCCTGCGCCAGCAATAGATACCACTTCACAGCCCCGTCACAGGTGTAGCGGCTTTGTGTGGGCGCGGCACGCGCTGATTGAGCCGCCAGCCGAGGGGCATAAAGCAGTTGAGCGAAAACGGTTTGCCCCTTTGCCGTTCGCTCGAGGATCATGTCCCCCTTTTCCGCGGAAACCCCGGCAGTTGCGAAGAGCTGCCGGGGTTTCTGTCGT
>CATWCP010000086.1 GCA_958349325.1 uncultured Collinsella sp. | reverse complement strand
CGCAGGAAGCTTGGATACGCCTAGACGCGGTCCAAGAAATCGTCCGCACCCCCAAGCAGTCCGTATTCCACCGCAACTTTGTTATTTGCCCTTGGGCTTGCTGGCGTAGAACTTCTTCTTTTTGAGCTTGCCGGCGGGGGAGGGCTTGCCAGCAAAGTTGGACTTGCCGTTGCCGGCCTGCGCGTGCGCGGGCACTGCCGCGCGAGGCTTGCGGGCCTCAGGGTTGCGCAGCTCCTCGACACGCTCGGCAATCTCCTCGGCGCTAAAGCCGACCTCGGCCATGGCGTCCTCGATGGGCAGGCGGCGCACGATATAGCAGTGGTGCACCTTCTGGTTACGTGCGAAGTCCTCGGGAATGGTCTGCGCCGTAATGTCCTCCAGCACGACGCCCGCGCGCGCGAGCTTGCGCGTCTCGGGGCGGAAGCCGCGCAGGTTGCAGCTAAAGATGGCGTGGCCGCCCTGTGCGAGCAGGCGCGATACGCCGGCCAAAAGCTCAACATGGTCGCGCTGGACATCCCAAGTGCGGCGGCCCATCTTGGACGAGTTCGAGAACGTGGGCGGGTCGACAAAGATCAAGTCCCAGCGGTTGCGCGTCTGGCGCTGGTCGCGAATCCAGGCGAGCACGTCGTCGCGCACAAAATGATGCTGCGGACCAACAAAGCCGTTCTGGCGCATGTTGCGCTCGGCCCAGTCCAGATAGGTGTTGGAGAGGTCGACCGTCACGGTCTCCTCGACGCCGCCATCGGCCGCGTAGCAGGTGGCAGTGCCGGTGTAGGCGAACAGGTTGAGGAAGCGGCGCGCCTGTTTGGCGTGCTCGCGCACTAGGTTGCGGGTGACGCGGTGATCCAGGAAGATGCCCACATCCAGATAGTCGTCAAAGTTGACGGCAAAGGTGAGGCCGCCCTCTTCGATGAGCGGCAGACGACGGCGTGCGATATTGGCACGCTCGCCCGATGCGCCCTTGCCGGCGCCCTGCTTGCCGTACTGCGAGCCGCCGCGCGAACGCATGCGGGCCTTGGCGTGCACATGCTCGGCCGGAACATCCAGGATGCGCGGCGCGATGGCCAAGATGTCGAGCATACGGGCCTGGGCCAGTGCGGGGTCGATGGTCTTGGGCGCGGCGTATTCGGCGATGACGAGCCAGCGGCCCGGCGTCTGCGGGCAACCCTCGTACAGGTCGATGGCAGCGGAGTAGTCGGGCAGGTCGGCATCGTAGACGCGGTAGCAGCTCACGCCCTCGCGCTTTGCCCACTTTCGACGCAGACGGGCGTTCTTGCGCAGGCGGTTGGCGAACTGCTCGGACTCCGGGATGAGCACGGGCAGCGGCTTGCCGTCGCCCAGGTCGAGCGTGGCGGTAGGTTCGGGCATGAGGGTGTCGGCGGCTTCGCCTTGGGCATCTGCGGTCTGCTCCTCGGCATCTGCGCTGGTCGCAGCTTCGAATGCCGCGGCGGCGTGGTCGAGCGAGGGCCAAACCTCAAGAGCCGCCTCCTCGTTATTGGGCATGACGGCGATCGAGCGCTCGGGCTCGGCGTGGAGCGCGCGGGCCAGCAAGCCGTCGCGGGTGAGAGCGGCGACCGGCGCCGAAGCGAGCTCGGGGGCGCGGCGCAGCTCGCCGATGAGCGTCATGGCATCGTGCATGAGCGAAAGCGGGGTCTCGGTCGTGTCCGCGACCAGGGCGGCACCGGCGACGGCGCCCGCATGGTCCAGCACGGTGGCGGGCTTGGCGGCACAAAAGTCGACAAAACGCTTGTAGCCGGCGCACTTGACCATGCGCTCGGCAGTCTTGCGGGCGGCGGGGTCGATGTCTACGGCCACGATGCGCGCCTGGCGCTCGCGCGCTGCCGCCTCGCGCTCGCGCGCCTCGGCAAGCAGCTGTTCCCACAGGACAGCGTCGTGCAGCTGCCAGCCCTCAAAGCCCCAGCGCTCGCGTGCGGCGCCCGGGGCGCGGTCGGTCAGAATGTTCACGGCCTCCAGCAGCAGACCGCCGCCGGCGCACGAGGCATCGATCAGCGTGGGAAGGGCTTCGTTTTCGTAATCGTCGGCCGTCAGCTCGCGCTCGCATAGTGCGGTCCAGCCGACCTGCGCCAGCACCAGGGCGGCGTAGTCGGGGCGCAACACGTGTGCGCCCTCGCCGGCACGAGTCGCAGCGGGCGGCAGACGCTTGAACAGCGGGTCGCCCGAAAGGTCCAGGCTGATGCTCGCGCGACGCTGACGCAGCGAAAGCAGTAGGTGAACATCGGGGTCGGCGGCATCGACGTCGGCACGACGTCCCGTGGTCTCGGCCAGGCGGTCGCACAGCGCGTCTTTGGCGCGCAGGGCCGAGAAGCGCGTGTTGCGCAGCTGCTCGGTCACGCCGCGGGCGGTGATGGCGATGGTGGCGCCGGGGCGGACGATGTTCTCCCAGGCGATGTCGTAAACGCTATCGTACAGCTCGTCGGCATCTTGCGCCTCAAAGCGTCCGAGCACCGCAAACACGCGGCTGGCCAGGCGCGACCACAGGCATGCGCGATAGCCCTGCTCAAGCTCGCCCTCAAACGTGGCGCGGCCCTTTAGGCGGCGGACATGCGAAAGCCCGAGGCGTTTAAGCTCATCGGCGAGTGCGGACTCAAAGCCCTCGGGGCAGCTTGCGTAAAATTCCATGGGTGACCTCTCTGGTTGCGTCGCTCCATTATATGATGGATGCTTCGTTTGCCCTTATCCTCGAAAGGAACTCATATGATTGATGCGTGTCCCAAACCCGCTGTGCTCTTTTTTGACGTGGACGGCACGCTGGCGTCGTTCGATCCCGACGATATGACCGATAAGGACTTCAATGCAGTCCATCCGTCGAAGGCTGTTGTCGATGCATTTGGTCGTCTGCGCGACGCAGGACACCAGGCATTTATCTGCACGGGTCGTCCCTTGTGGCTGATTGCCGATGGCCTGCGCGCGCTGAACCCGGCGGGCGTCGTTGCCATGGCGGGCGCCACGCTCGAGGTCGAGGGCCGCGTGGTGCATGAGGACTGCTTTGACGAGCACGTTATCGAGGAGCTCGCGCGCCGTATGGCCGCAGCAGGGATTGAGGCCTTTTTCGAGACCAACGTGGCTACTTTTGCCCTGGAACCCGCGGGTGTTGAGCAGTCGTCTCTGATCGGCACTTCTGTGGTGCACAGCGCCGAGGAGATGTGCGTCGACGGCAGTCTGCGCGTGGGCAAGGTATGCCTCAATGTGCCCAGTTTGGCTCGCGTAGCCAATGATGACGGCTTTATCGATCGCGAGTTTGAGCTGTGCAACACCGGTGGTCAGAATCGCGAGCTGAGCCCCAAGGGCATCGACAAGGGCGTGGGCGTGGCGCGAGCGCTGGAATACCTGGGTCGCACCGGCAACGCACGCACCTTTGGCTTCGGCGATTCGGGTAACGACCTGGGCATGCTCGCTGCGGTCGAGACGGCTGTCGCCATGGGCAACGCCATGCCTGAGGTCAAGGCGGTCGCCGACTACGTGACCGACGATGTCGCACACGACGGCACCGTCACAGCGATGCAGCTTTTCGGCCTCATCTAATGAATCCCGCGTTCTGACGTTTGCTCAAACTGCGACTCTTTGCTTTTGCATGCTCAATCGATTTATCAATCCAAACACTGAGGTGTTTATACCGTTCGCCGAGAAGATAAAAAACCGCAGTTCACGCCTTGATAAACGTGGGTAAAGTGTTTAGCAGTTTATCGGCCGTATGCTAACGAAAGGAACCAGGCAGATGGCAATCAAGGTGTTCGCTGACGGTGCAAACCTCGAAGGCATGCTCGACATGTACGAGAACGGCAACGTTCAGGGTTTCACGACCAACCCGTCCCTTATGAAGAAGGGCGGCGTGATGGATTACCGCGCGTTTGCCAAAGAGGTCCTGGCTCACATCACCGATGTGTCCGTCTCGTTTGAGGTCTTTGCCGACGACGTCGAGACCATGGAGGTCGAGGCCCGCGAGATCGCTACCTGGGCCGAGAACGTCTACGTCAAAATTCCGTGCGTGACCACCAAGGGCGAGTCCACCGCCGAGCTGGTCCGCAAGCTTTCCGCCGACGGCATCAAGGTCAACGTCACTACCATCTTTACGCCTACGCAGGTCGATGAGATGGTCGAAGCCGTTGACGCCGAGACGCCGTCCATCATCTCGCTCTTTGCCGGCCGTATCGCCGATACCGGCGTCGACCCCATTCCGTTTATGACGGAGTCGGTCAAGAAGGCCGCCGCCAAGCCCAACTGTGAGGTCCTGTGGGCGTCCACGCGCGAGCTCATCAACATTTACCAGGCCGAGGCCTGTGGTTGCCAGATCATCACGGTGCCCAACAGCATCCTGGCCAAGCGCAAGAACATCGGCCGCGACCCGTACGAGGTCTCGCTCGATACCGTGCGCGGTTTTGCCAAGGATATCGCCTCGCTCGGTTTCCATATTCTGCCGTAACGCGAACACTGGCTACGCCGCGGGCTGCTCGCCCCGGCCTTTCCTTTCCCTATCGCTCACGCGCTTCGCGAGGGTCGCGCTAGGGAAAGGGAAGGCCGGGGCTGCCGGCACGAGCTTGCCAGTAGGTTGGTGATCGGCCTCCAATCCCGCCGTGGGCAAAGGTACCCCCGCCTGCGACGTGCAAAATTGAGAGTATTCAGCAAGGTAAAGGTCTTTATCAGTTAACCGAAGCATGGAACGGCCCCCGTTTTGGCTCTGACGACGCTAAAACGGGGGCTGTTTTTTTGTTTTTTCGTCTCTGAGGGGCATCCGGAACGGTGGAATTTGCAGAATACTCGCGATT
>CATWCP010000085.1 GCA_958349325.1 uncultured Collinsella sp. | reverse complement strand
CTGCGGCACATACTCGTCCCGCGATGCGATGTTTCGCACGTGGTCTCCTGACTGCCACCGTTTATATACGAGCAGCATGATACCGAGCAGGCATTTCTTTCCAAAGATATTCAGCAGCGTTTAAGGTGTCTTTAAAGAAACCACAAGCGTATTTATCCAAATGGCACGATTCTGTTGCGCATCTCTACCCAAAACGAAGTTGCGGTGAAATGGTTCCTGTTTGGGCGACATGGGCCTAAAAACAAGAACTATTCCACCGCAACTCAGCTGGGAACGAGGGGATATGAGGGCTATGGCATGCTATCCGATAGCGTTTTTGAGCTCCGCACGGCGCTTTTTCATGCCGGTCATAACGGCATTGCGCAACTCGGGCATGCGCGCGGTATCCATCTGGGGCACGCCCTCGAGCTTATAGGGAATGCCCAGTTGCTCGTACTTGACGACACCCATCGTGTGATACGGCAGCATTTCCAGGCCCACCACGTTGTGCCATGGAGCGATGAGGCGACCGAGCTTCTCGCACTCCTCCACCGTGTCGGTAATGCCCGGCACCACCACGTGGCGGATAACGACCTTGATCTTGCGACGTGCAAGCTCATCGCCAAACGCCAGGATGCGTGCGGGATCACAACCGGTCAGCTTTTTATGCTCGACCGGGTCGGCATGCTTAATATCGAGCAGTACCATGTCGGTCTCGTTGAGCACGGCATCGAACTTCTCGGGATGCTGAGGGTCGAAGGCGTAGCCACAGCTATCCAGGCAGGCATGCACGCGGCCATCGGGGTTGTTGTGCATTGCACGGAACAGGTCGGCCAAAAACTCGGGCTGCAGAAGCGGCTCGCCACCCGAAACCGTAATTCCGCCGCTGCGGTAAAACTCATGGTTACTCTGGAACTCGTCCATAAGGTGCTCGACGGTCACCATGGTGCCGCCGCTAACCGACCAAGTATCGGGATTGTGACAATACGCACAGCGCATGGGACAGCCCTGAACAAACACCACAAAGCGGATGCCGGGTCCGTCGACCGTTCCCATCGTCTCGATTGAATGCACGCGGCCTAGGGCAAATGCGGAATCCTCAGGACGAGCGTCCACACCCTCAAGCGTCATCTCAGCCATTCCCGCTACCTTGCCTCTCCTTGGATGCAACCAATTAAAATGCCAGAGCCATTCTAGCCCATGCGCTTGCGTTTAAACGTCTCGGGCTAGAATGGCACGTTTTAATCTATCCCCCATCACCATGGCTGGGGTCTACGTCGAGATGTCAGGCTGAAGAACGCTCGCCTGCGGCCTTTACGCCTTAAGCGTGAGCACCGCACCGAAGGCGGTCGGGCCACAGTGGCTCGAGATGACGCCGCCGACTTGAGTCCAGGTAACGTCCTTAAAGCCCAGGTCATGCGCATAGACTTCCATGTCATCGCGCAGCTCCTGGGAAAGGCCCACCGAATACGCCAGGCCAATGTGCGAGTAGTCAATCTCGCCCTTCGCAACCATGTGGTCAATGAAGGCGCGGGCGCACTTGAGCATAGAACCGCGGAACTTCTTGGTCGCCACGAACTTACCGCCCGTCACCTCAATGCAGGGCTTAATCTTGAGCAGATGGGCACCAAGGAATGCGACGTTGGACAAGCGACCGCCCGCCTTAAGGAAGGCAAGGTCCGTAGGAACAAAACCCAGCAACACGCGGTCCATGACGGAGTTCGTAAATGCAAAGATCTCGTCAACGGTGGCATCGGGATGAGCCTCAATATACTTGGCGGTCTCGACGACAACGAGCGACTGGCCCACCGAGACAAAGCGCGTGTCCATGGAGAACACGTAGTCGCGCCCCTGAGCCGCAATCTTAGAGGACTGATGCGAACAGGTCGTGGCCTCGGAATATGCAAGATGCAAAATAGTCGCGTCGGGTTGCTCGGCATGGATGCGGTCGTACACATGCGCAAAATCCGCTGGCGAACAGCCACTGGTCTTGGGCATCACACCAAACTCGTTGCAGCGCGAATAAATCTCGAGCGGATCGATCGAGCCGTCCTCGACGGTCTCGTCACCAATCGTGACATGCATGGGCACGCGCACGATGCCGTAGCGCTCGCAGAGCTCCGGCGTTACATCCGACCCAGACTCAACCACGATTACATACTTGCCCATTCTTATCACGACCCATCTCGACATTGGCTTTTCAATACATGACACGCGCGTCGCGCTGTTGCACAACGGCATCTAAGCGCCAAAGAGACGCCGCCCTTTGCACATAACAAAGGACAGCGTCTCCCTGGAAAACTCCGTGCTTAACTGAGATTTTACACGGTTTATTAAGGAGTGTTACTTATTCCGCAAACGGTCGCTATACGCGATAAACGGTAGTTGGCCGCGGCAACTGCGACACATTCCGCCCAACAAGTCCAATCGTGCTCCATGCACGGTTAATGAGCGAGGCGGTAGAAATCCATCGACGCCGCGCCCTCGGCGTGCAGCGCCATCGCCGGAACCGCCGACGAATAGGTACGGCTCGTAAGTGCCGCCTCACCGCCGTTGGCAAAAATCTCGACCATCGTAGTGTCCGAAAGCACGCGCAGGTCGCGAAGCTCGCCGAGCTCAATCGACCTCTGGTCGCGCCCATAGCCTTCGTCACCCATGTCGAGGGTAAGCATCCCGTCCGCATAGCGCACAAAGACACCCTTGCGAATCTCGAGCTCAACCATCTTGGCGCCCTCACAGGAAACCACGAGATCAAACAGGCGGCCCGGCTCCTCAACGGTTTCACCGCCTGTCGTGCGAACGCAGTCGCCGCGCATCCTCTCAATCTCGTGCGCCGGCTGCTGGCAGAGCTTACCATCGCGCATGCTCAGCTCTCGCGGCACCGTCAACGCGCACTGCCACCCGCGCGCCACCGTCGGGTTTTCCGCCGTCGCATCGGGGCAACCCGACCATCCGATCATCAATCGCCGGCCTGCAGCATCCTCAAAGGACTGCGGAGCATAGAAATCAAAACCGGCATCGACCATCGGGGGCATGCCCTTCCCGACGATTTTAAAGCTCGGCGCCTCCCAATCGGCCTCGATGGGGAACCACACGCACTGATGCGGATTGCGGTAACGCCAACCATCGGCAGGCACACCCTGCGGACAGCAAACGAGAATAAGCTCGCCATCAAGCTCAAACAGATCAGGGCACTCCCACATAAAGCCAAACTTCTCGCCCAGCTCAATGCGCGTCGCATAGCTCCAGACCCCTAAATCACGCGAAGTATAGACAAGCACGCAGCCACGGTCGTCTTTCGTACGAGCGCCCAGAACCATGTAGTAGATACCATCGTGCTCAAGGATCTTGGGGTCGCGCACGTGCGTACCGATATCGTCGGGGTAATCGACTGGTCCAACAGCCATGCGCTTCTCGCCCAATTCGTCGGGGTTCTCGGCAACCACATGAATCTGGTTTTGCTCACGGCCCGTCAACACGTAGTCGTAATCATCGCGGTCAAAATGCTTGACGTTGCCGGTATAGAAGTAGTGAATCTTGCCATCACGTACAAAGGCAGAACCAGAATACGCTCCGCTCGAATCCAAATCGGAATCGGGGAACAGCACGGGGCCGTGATTCTCGTACGTCACAAAATCCTTTGTCGTCAGATGGTTCCAAAGCACTGGACCGCCATGCGCAGCATCGAACGGATCGTATTGATGATAGATGTGATACGTATCACCAATCTGAACCAAACCGTTGGGGTCGTTGAGCCAGCCAAGCTCAGGCTCCACATGGAACAGAAGCCTATCGGGGTCGGACGCGATGCGAGCCGCCGTCTCATCCTGTCCGACACGCCACTGCTCATAGTCCGCGCGTGTCACCTTGTTTTTTTGATTTAACATCGCCGTTGACTTTCTCGTCTATGGGGAAGGACGCTCGACTCACACGAGTCGAACGCCCTTCCTCAAATGGACTTATCCTCAGATTACACTGAACGGCTCAACTAGAAGCTAACGTCGAAGCCAGCGCCAGCGCCCTCTTCATCGGTGGTCGGCACGCCCTTTGCCTTGTTGTAGGCAAAGATCAAGACGATCGGCACGATAAAGGCGATGAGATTGCCAGCCACATACCACGCGAGGGTCTCGGGCGTGACGATGAGCAGGCCAAGCACACCGGTCAGACCCTGACCGATAGCGCGCACCTCAAAGAGCTTGACGAAGGCACCGCCGCAGCCTGCACCGATGCATGCGCAGATGAACGGAATGATCGAATAGCGCATGTTTGCAGCAAAGATAGCGGGCTCGGAGATTCCGACCAGCGTCGGGATAAAGGACGACATGCAGATGTTGCGCTCTTTGGAGTGCTTCTTGTGAATGAGGTACATGCCGATGGCGCCGCCGCCCTGGGCGATGATGGAAACCGACCAGATGGCCTGGATGTAGTTGAAGCCAGTCGTGGCAACAAGGTTTGCCTCGATACCCTGGATGAACTGATGCGTACCGGTAACGACGAGCGGCTGCAGGAACGCGGCGAAGACAAAGGCACCAAAGACGCCCATCCTGTTGTACAGGATATCGATTACGCCGGCGAGGACGTCACCGATCAGGTTGCCGAGCGGGCCGAACACGGTGAACAGGGCAACGTTAGCAAGAATCAGGGTAACGGTCGGGACAAAGACGAACGAAACGACCTCGGGGATGTACTTCTGGGCAATCTTCTCGACCTTGGCCATAAACCAGGCAGTCAGGATTGCGGGGAACACACCGCCCTGGAAAGCAACCATGGGAATGGATAGCGGACCGAAGTTCCAGTACTCAGCACCCGTCGGGTCCATAACGAACGTGTTGCGGTTCATAAGGCTCGGGTGAACCATGACGATACCGA
>CATWCP010000084.1 GCA_958349325.1 uncultured Collinsella sp. | reverse complement strand
GCCATACGTCGTCTGGAATGACATTACAGCACGCCTCCGATCATCAAAAGCAGCTGAGCGGTAATGCAGCCAAAGATAAGCGAGTCGCTACGGTCGAGCATGCCGCCATGGCCCGGGATAAGGTTGCCGGAATCCTTGACGCCCACGCCACGCTTGATGCGCGACTCGATAAGGTCGCCGATAACGCCCAAAATGGACACGACCACGCCGCACAGCAGCGCATAGGGCAGGCTGAGCTTGTAGAAGTGCGTCGCCCACAGAATGAGCCAAATCAAAACCGAGCCCAGGATGCCGCCGACAAACCCCTCCCAGCTCTTTTTGGGAGAGATCTTGGGAACCATCTTGTGCTTGCCGATACGGCTGCCCACAATGTAGGCAAACGAATCGGAGACCCAAAGGGACGCGCAAACGCCCACTGAAAGCAGGGCGCCGGCAAAACCGGGCACGGCATCGCGCAGCAGCACGATAGCCGACAGCATAAAGCCAGTGTAGATGGGACCCATGAGCGTCACGGCCACATCAGAGATGCGGGTACGCGGCGACCAGACATACCAAATGCCCACAGCGAGCATCAGGGCAAAAAGCAGGGCATTCAGCAACATCGAATCGCCCAACGCCGACAGCGGAAAGAGTACGGCGGCAGCGATACCCATGCGCTCGTTAGCCATCTTGCCATCGAGCCTCGTCATACGGAAAAACTCATAACAGCACAGACCGCTCATGACGGAAACAAAGATGGCAGTGGGCACGATACCCAAAACCAGGCACAGGATAAAGACAACGGCGTAGACGATACCGGCGGCGGCACGGGTAATAAAGCCCGCCAGCCACGAACCGCTGCCGCTCTTCGCTGCAGGCGCTCCCGCAGTGGCAGCTTTACGCGCAGGCGTCTTGGGAGCAGATGCCTTGGGACGATCGGACACGATTAAGCCTCCTCGGTCTTGCTCAGTCCACCAAACCTACGGTCACGGCCCTGATAGGCCAAAATGGCGTCGACAAGGCCCCAACGATCAAAGTCGGGCCAATAGGTATCGGTGACGTAGAACTCTGAATAAGCCACCTGCCACAGCAGATAGTTCGAAAGGCGCAGCTCACCAGAGGTGCGAATCACAAGCTCAGGATCGGGAAGACCGGCGGTATAGAGGTGGGAAGCCACCATGTCGTCATCAATTGCGCCAGGATCGATCTTACCGGCGGCAGCGTCGAGTGCGATTTGACGGACAGCGCGGGTAATCTCGGCACGCGCGCCGTAGTTGACGGCAAGCGCCAGCGTCATGCCGGTGTGATCGGCGCACTCGGCAAGACCGCGTTCAAAAACGTCACGGGTTTTCTTGGGCAGCGCGGAAATGTCACCCAAAAAGACAACGCGCACGTTTTCGCGCTTCAGAAGCGGCAGCTCGTCGATGAACGTCTTGGCAAACAGGTGCATCAAGACGTTGACCTCATGCTGCGGGCGGTTCCAGTTTTCGGTAGAAAACGCATAGGCCGAAAGCACGTCGACGCCCAGACGCACGCAGGCGGTAATAATCTCACGAAGGGAGACGATACCCGCCTTGTGGCCCTCGGTGCGTGCAAGACCGCGCGATGTGGCCCAACGACCGTTGCCGTCCATGATGCACGAGATATGGTGCGGAATGTTATTGAGGTCAAGGTCGGAAAAACCGACGCCCGCAGGGGCGTCGGCAAAGTACTCGACCAGTTTATGCTCGTCGTATTGCACCTTAAATCTCCATGACCTCGGCTTCTTTTTCCTTCAGAAGCTCCTCGACCTTGGCGACATACTCATCAGTGTGCTTCTGGACCTTAGCCTGCTCGCGACGGACATCGTCCTCGGTGAGCTCCTCATCGCGCTCGAGCTTGTTGTTGAAGTCGCGACGGATGTTACGGATAGACACCTTGGCCTGCTCGGCGTACTCGCGACACTCCTTGACGAGCTCGCGACGGCGCTCCTCAGTGGGAGCCGGGAACGGAAGACGAACGACGGTGCCATCGGAGTTGGGGGTAATACCCAAATCGGAAGCGCCGATGGCCTTGACGATGGCGTTGATAAGCGCCTTGTCCCACGGCTCGATGAGCAGCATGTGGGCCTCCGGGGTCTTGACGGCGGCAACCTGCGTGACCGGCGTGGGAACACCGTAATAATCGACGGTGATGTCGGACAGAATGTTGGCATTGGCGCGGCCGGTACGGACCTTGGAGAAGTTATGCTTGAGGGACTCGAGCGACTTGTCCATGTGGGCGGTGATGTTCTCTGCCATGCTTAATCCTCCTGATAGACGAGCGTGCCGACGGGCTCACCCGCGAGCGCGCGCTTGACGGTGTCCTCGCCATCGATGTTGAGGACCAAAATCGGCATACGGTTGTCCTGGCACAGTGCCGTAGCCGTGGAATCCATAACCTGCAGACCGCGGACGAGCACCTCATGGTAGGTGATCTTGTCAAAGCGGACGGCATCGGCGCACTTGACGGGATCCTTGTCATAGATGCCGTCGACCTTGGTGGCCTTGATCAGAATCTCGGCGCCGATCTCGCACGCACGAAGAGCCGCGGCGGTGTCGGTCGTAAAGTACGGATTGCCCGAACCGGCGGCAAAAATAACGACGTTGCCCTTGGAAAGGTGGTTGATGGCGCGACGGCGAATATAGGGCTCGCAGATCTCGTTCATCTGGATAGCGCTCATCACGCGGCAGGGAACATCGTTATGTTCGAAGGCATCCTGCAGGGCGAGCGCGTTCATAACGGTTGCCAGCATGCCCATGTAGTCGGCCTGAGCACGCTCCATGCCACCGGCAGCGCCGGCCATGCCGCGGAAAATATTGCCGCCGCCGACAACGACGCCGACCTCATGGCCAACGGCGAGTAGCTCCTTGACCTGCTTGGCAAGATGGTCGGTAACCTTGGGGTCGATGCCATATTGGCCGTCGCCCATCAGTGCTTCGCCGGAAAGCTTAAGAAGCACGCGTTTATATCGGATGTCGGACAAAGCGATCCTCCTTTAGATTGAACTCTCAACATTCTATCAAAGGCTCTAAGAAGAGCCATGAAAAAGCAGGCTGTGAGTAAAACCCACAGCCTGCTCATTACCAGCTACAAGAGCTTATTTACTCGCCACGGACCAGACGGTCAAAGGCAACGACGGTAATGGTGTCGCCGAGCTCCTTGGAGACCTGCTCAGCGTACTTCTTGATGGTGAGGGAGCTGTCCTTGATGAACTCCTGCTCGGTGAGCACGGACTGCTTGTAGAACTTCTCCAGACGGCCAACGGCCATCTTCTCCTGGATAGCCTCGGGCTTGCCGGACTCGGCAGCCTGAGCCATGTAGATCTGCTTCTCGTGCTCGACGGTCTCGGCCGGAACCTGATCGCGGGTAGCGCAGATCGGGGCGACGGCGGCAACCTGAAGGGCAACATCGTGAGCAAAGGTCTTGAAGGACTCAGCCTGAGCGGTCTCGGCCTTCTCGAAAGCGAACTCGACGAGAACTCCGATCTTACCACCCATGTGGATGTAAGAAGCGAGAGCGCCGTTCTCGGCCTTGCGGGCGGCGAAACGGGAGATCTTCATGTTCTCGCCCATGATGTGAATCATCTCGGTGAGCTCGGAGGAAACGGTCTCCTCGCCCATCGGCTTCTCGAGCAGAGCGTCGACGTCAGCAGGCTCGGTGGTAGCGACAACCTCAGCGACCTTGGAAGCAAAGCCGGTGAACTTAGCGTTGGAGCCGACGAAGTCGGTTTCGCAGGAGAGCTCGAGCAGAGCGCCGGTCTTGCCGTCCTCGGAGACGAACGCGGCGACAGCGCCCTCGTTGGTCTCACGGCCAGCCTTCTTGGCAGCCTTGGCGAGGCCGTTCTTGCGCAGAACGTCGACAGCGGCGTCCATGTCGCCGTCAGCCTCGACGAGAGCCTTCTTGCACTCCATCATCGGGGAGTCGGTCATCTCGCGGAGCTGCTTGACCATAGCGGCGGTAATCTGGGCCATTGTGGTTCCTTTCAAAGAGATGAAAAAGAATTAACTAAGACTGATTTACTCGGCCTTGGGCTCAGCGGCCATCTCGGCCTCGGAGACCTGCTCCTTGCCGGAGCCAGCGAGGCAGGCGTCAGCCATAAGCTCGCACATAAGGGTGACAGCGGAGATAGCGTCATCGTTGCAGGGGATGCCGTACTCGACCTCGTCGGGATCGGAGTTGGTGTCGATCAGAGCGACGACGGGGATGTTCAGGCGCTGGGCCTCCTTGATGGCGTTCTCCTCGCGCTTGGTGTCGATGACGAAGAGAGCCTGGGGCAGACCCTTCATGTCGCGGGCACCGCCGAGGTTGGTCTGGAGCTTGGTGAGCTCCTTGCCGAGCACTGCCTGCTCCTTCTTGGGGAGAACTGCCATGCGGCCGTCCTCGACCATGGCCTCGAGCTCCTCCATGCGGTTGATGCGGGAGCGGATGGTGACGAAGTTGGTCAGCATGCCGCCGAGCCAACGCTGGTTGATGTAAGGCATGTTGGCGCGCTCAGCGGCGTTCTTGACAGCCTCCTGAGCCTGCTTCTTGGTGCCGACGAACAGCACGTTGCCACCCTTGGCAACGTTCTTGACGAAGGTGTAGGCCTGGTCGGCGTCAAGGATGGTCTGCTTGAGGTCGAGGATGTAGATGCCGTTGCGCTCACCGAAGATGAACGGCTTCATCTTGGGGTTCCAGCGACGGGTCTGGTGACCGAAGTGGCAGCCGGCCTCGAGCAGGGTGCGGATATTAATCTTGGTAGCCATGTTAAACCTCCTGTGGTTTGCCTCCGCGCGGGGTCATCCTCCAAAACCAACCCGGACATGTGCTACCAAAGCCCGGGCACCACGGTATGAAGTAGCCGCGCGTGCGTGATAAAAAC
>CATWCP010000083.1 GCA_958349325.1 uncultured Collinsella sp. | reverse complement strand
ACGTCTCAACGCTCAGACAAACACTATTTTACCGTTCTGGTTGGTCAGTTATTCACCTAAAGCCGCCAATGATGAAACGTTTTTTCTATCCTTGGAACCTCTTGCGTTGCGGCTATTGTCCCAAGCTGGGCAAACGTTTTATCAAGGTTGACTATATACCCCAGGCAGGACTGCGCCCCTCCAAAATATGCACCGTTCGCCGCCAAAAATCGACCGTTTGCGGCACCGTGATACCACTCGGTCGTCCAAGACGCCGACATTTGTGCGACATCCGTCTTCGTGGTGCAAAGGTGCAAGTCCAAGTGCGGTACCCCCGGTGTGCCACATGCGGGTAAACTAGAACCTTATATAGAGACATTTGAACCCTAACCGCAGCAAAGGAGGCCCCATGGCATTCGATCCCATTCAAGAGGATTGCCATCGCCTCGTTCTTGAGGCCCTGCGCCGCGACAATATCCCGCTCACCGACGGCCCCGCCGTCGAGCGTCTGATGGAGCAATTCACCCGCGACCCCGCGCCGCTCATCGTGCACGATCGCGACCGCGCCGGACATCTCATTGCCAAGGTGGTCGAGGCCGTCGACTACCGCATTCCCTTTATCCCCGACGATACCCAGGCCGAGCAGGAAGAGGCCGCTGCCGAGAACATGCTTCGCGAGGCCGCCGCACTCGATCCGACCAACTGGGATGCCCAGCGCATGCTGACGGCCCTCACCGCCGACTCCAACGAGGAGTACGTGCAGTACTTGGTATCCAAGCGCGATGAAGTCGAGCACGACCTGGCGCTCAAGATTGCCTCGGCGCAGGACCCCTACGAGCGTGAGGCCGCAGGCGACCTAACCCGTCGCCCCTACCTCCGCTGGCTTGCCGCCCTTGCGTCGCGCGCCCTCATTAGTGGCCGCTATCGCATGTCGCTCGAAGCCGCAAACCGCAGCCTGGAATTTGCCCCCAACGATCCGGCCGGTGTCCGCCACACCGCGATGCTCGCCATGGCAAAGCTCGAATACCCCGCCGAGGAACTCAAACGATTTCGCTCCGTCCACTCCGTACCCTATCTCGCGAATACCCCGCTGCGCCGCCGCCCCAAAGATGCGGAGCGCGACTTGGACCCGTGGACGCTCATCGCACTGATGAGCGCAGCCTGGCGCGAGCTGGACTACGAGGGCGCCGAGCACTACCTGCGTATCCTTGCGCGCTCGTGTCCGCACGCGGCCGAGGCGCTCTACTTCCAAACCGAGTTTCCCGATGGCGTCTATGCCCGCGTCAACGTGGGCGCAGGCTCCACCGACGAGCTCGTCCTTGCACTGTCCGAGGCGACGCCGGTACTGCAGGAGGGCCTGGGCGCTCCCGACAACGCCAGCTTCGCCGCCTGGGTCGCCACCAACGACATCGTGCGTTCCCAGATCGACGAGCGCATCCTGCGCGCAGCCGAGCAGGGGCTTCCATTTAAGGGAGGGGACCTCTAATGGATCCGAGCGTCTACATCCCCGCCTACTTGGAGCGCACCTATCTGGCGTCGCACCCCGAGCTCACCGATGCAGCACGCGAGCTTGTCCATAACGACATGAGTGCGAATCCCCAAAAGTATGCGCAGTCCGAGCATGCCCAGGCGCTGCTGTCCTATGCCGGTGTTCATCGTCATCTGCTCGAAGAGCTTCATCGCATCGAGGACATGGGCAGCGACGAGGAGTTCGAGCAGACGCGCAATCGCCTGTTCGACGATATGCGCGATGAGCTGCTCAAGATTGTCCGCGTCGATGCACTGGCCGTCGACGCGCAGCTGCTCGCCATCATCCTGGCCGACACGCCCGTTGACGCCTGCCTGGGCGACTTGATGAAGCTCGAGGCGACCACGGCCGATTACCTGCAGCAAAGTGTGCCCGGGTTCGATATGGAGGCCCCGCACTACTGGGCCAACAAAGTTTTGACGGACGGCGTGACGGCGGCAGAGCTCACCGTGAGCGAGCCGGCGCTTATCGGGTGGCTCCACACGCTCGAGGCCATCTCGCAGCTGTGCATGGCGAGCGCCCGCTACCGTGCTGCTGCCAACTGCGCCCGTCGCGTCCTTAAGGCAGAAGGCTATCCCACCCGAGCTGCCGGCACCGTGTTGCTCGCCCTCGCTCGCCTGGAAGACCAGGACGGCTTTTTTTCCCTAGCCCACCAGCTCGAGGAACAGGTGGGAGCCGATGCACTCGAGAACTCCCCCTGGTACCTGCTCGCCCGCACAATCCTATTGTTCAAAACGAACAAAATGCGTCCAGCGGTGCGTGCGCTGCGCGAGTTCGCTAACCGCTGCGAGGGCGGCGCGTTCTTCTTGCTGAATCCCATGTACCAGACACCGTACCTTCCCTGCCGGCCCGAGCCACGCGATCCCTGGGATCTTTCGCACCAAGCCGTTTGGGAAGCGGACGGCATTATCTCGGACACTCCCGACTTTGCCCCCTGGGCCAATGCCTGCGAAGACGTGTCGCAGCTTGCCCAGGAATTTGCGCGCCGCTATGGATTTTAGTGACGCACTCGACCCGACCATGTCGTTTACGTTAGGAACGGTTTCATGAACCTCCGCTCATCTCTTGCCTGCACCTCGAGCGATATCGCTCGCTGGGGACTGCGCTCCGTCCTCAAGCGCCAGGGCGGCGTACTCCCCGGCCGCATCGCCATGAAGATCAACCCCTATCTGCTGAGCGACCTGGCGAGTCTTGTCGACCTCAGCGTGGTGATCACCGGCACCAACGGTAAGACCACCACTTCAAACCTGATCGCCGACGCCGTTGCCGCCAGCGGCGCCACCGTGGTATGCAACCGCGCCGGCAACAACATGGAGCCGGGCGTGGTGGGCGCACTGCTCGAGGCGCGCAGCGGCCTCAAGCGAGCCGGCGGCGGCAAGCGCGTAGGCGTTTTTGAATGTGATGAGCTCTACACCGTGCGCGTCCTGCCCAAGCTCAAGCCGACGCACTTCGTGCTGCTCAACTTGTTCCGTGACCAGCTGGATCGCTATGGCGAGATCGATCACACCCAGGAGGTCATCGCCCACGCGTTGGAGCTTTCGCCGGCAACGACGCTCATCTACAACGCCGACGACCCGCTGTGCGCCTCAATCGCCGCGCGCGTTCCCAACGCGAGTATTGCCTTTGGCATCGATGGCGCCACTAACACCGAATCTGACCGCATTAGCGACTCGCGCTTTTGCTCGCAGTGCAACGCCCCGTTGGAGTACGACTACGTACAGTATGGTCAACTCGGCGCCTACCATTGCCCCTCGTGCGGTTGGGCACGCCCCGCACTGGTCCGCCGCGTAACGAATGTGAAGCTCAGTCGCGACGGCTATGGTTTTGACCTGGTGTTTGGATCTGATTCCAGCGCGTCAGCCGCACACATCGCCACGCGCTACAACGGCCTGTACATGGTCTACAACGTTGCCGCCGCATTCTTTGCCTCACATGAGTTAGGCGTGGATACGGCGCACTTGCAGCCCACGCTCGATGCCTACGTGCCCGCCGGCGGACGCATGGGCCGCTGGGATATTGCCGGTCGCACCGTCGAGGCAAACCTGGCCAAGAATCCCGTGGGCTTCGATCGACAGATCCAGTCCATTAAGACGGCGGGCGGCAGGCTCTGCGCTTTCTTCCTTAACGACAACAGTGCCGACGGCCACGATGTATCGTGGATCTACGACGTCGACTTTGAGCGCATCGCCGACACGCCGGGTCTTGTCGCCTTTGCCGGAGGCACGCGCGCACACGATATGCAGGTGCGCCTCAAGTACGCCGGCATCGATGCCGCGATTATCTCGGACGTCGCGCAGGCAATTGGCACCGTGGCAGACGAGACTGCCGGCGACACTTTCTACGCCGTCGCTAACTATACGGCCTTCCCTCCGCTGGTCAAGGAGCTCGACGGACTGAAGGGCGCCACCGCCGACGCTGTTGCCGGGCGCGCCGTGGCCCGCGCCGATGGCAACGCCATTCCTTCCGCCGTCGCGCCGATCGAGCTTTCGCGCCCGTTGCGTATCGTCTACCTGTATCCCGATGCGCTCAACCTCTACGGCGACGGCGGCAACGTTATCGCACTCGAGCGCCGCTGCGCCTGGCGCGGCATTCCCGTGCGCGTGGACGAGGTCCGTATGGGCGAGATGCTCGACCTTACCGATGCCGATATCGTCATGATGGGCGGCGGCTCTGATCGCGACCAGTTGGCCGTGGCGCACGAGCTGCTCACCCAAAAAGACAAGGTCGCGGCATATGTTGAGGATGGAGGCTCGCTGCTCGCCATCTGCGGCAGCTATCAGCTGCTCGGTCGTTCGTACTACATGGGTGAGGATCGCATCGAGGGCCTGGGCATCATTGCCGCCGAGACCGTGCGCGGCTCCGACCGCCTGATCGGTAACGTCGCCGTCAAGACCGACCTGGCACCCGAGCCCTTTGTGGGATTCGAGAACCACGGCGGCCGCACGCTTTTGGACGCCGACGCCACACCGCTCGGAATGTCCGTTGTCACGGGCACCGGAAACAACGGCGACGATGGCTTTGAGGGCCTCATCTACAAGGGCGTCATCGGCACGTATCTGCATGGCCCGGCGCTGCCCAAGAACCCCGAGCTCGCCGACTGGCTGATCGCCCACGCTCTCGAGCGCCGCGGCGACGCACAGGCCATGGCGCTGCTGCCACTCAAACCCCTCGACGACACCTACGAGCACGCCGCCCACGACGCCGCCATGAAGCTCCTCCCCTAGCACCCCACCACCACAAAGGGGACAGGCACCTTTGTGGTGGTTTTGACCCGTCCCAGCGTTTTGTCTCGATCTGTAACAGATAGAGCCGATTTATCAGCCCAGATGTTACAGATTGAGATATTTGAAAATCGGAATA
>CATWCP010000082.1 GCA_958349325.1 uncultured Collinsella sp. | reverse complement strand
TGACCAGCTTGACCGACACGCGTGCGCCGGGGTTGGCGTTCTTAAGGTCAAAGATGAGCTCTGCCAGGTCCTCGATGGAGTAAATATCATGGTGCGGCGGAGGCGAGATCAGGCCGATGCCGGGCGTGGACTGACGGACCTCGGCGATCCAGGGATAGACCTTCTTGCCGGGCAGGTGACCGCCCTCGCCGGGCTTGGCGCCCTGGGCCATCTTGATCTGGATCTCGAAGGCGCTGCACAGATAGCGGCTCGTCACGCCAAAGCGCGCGCTTGCCACCTGCTTGATCGCAGAGTTCTTGGAGTCGCCGTTGGCCAGCGGGGTCTCGCGACGCGGGTCCTCGCCGCCCTCGCCGGAGTTGGAACGGCCGTGCAGGCGGTTCATGGCGATGGCCATGCACTCGTGCGCCTCTTTGCTGATGGAACCGTACGACATGGCGCCGGTGTTAAAGCGGCGGACAATGCTGAGCGCAGGCTCGACCTCGTCGAGCGGCACCGGGGTGCGGCCGCTGTCGTCAAAGTCCAGCAGGTCGCGCAGGCGTACGGCACGGCCGGTGCGGTGCAGGCGGGCGCTGTACTCCTTAAAGGTGTCGTAGCTGTCCTCGCGGCAGGCGGTCTGCAGCAAGTAGACAGTCTGCGGATCGATGAGGTGATCCTCGCCGCCGAGCGGGCGCCACTTAGTCAGACCCAGTGTGGGCAGCTGATCGGGAGCCGGGCTCTTAAGGATGGCGAGCGCGGCGTCGTAGCGTTCGTTCTGCTCGCGCTCGACGTCCTCGACACCCATACCACCCACACGGCTCACCGTGCCGGCAAAGTACGCGTTGACGAACTCGGGCGTAAAGCCCACGGCCTCGAAGATCTGCGCCGAATGGTAGCTCTGCACCGTGGAGATGCCCATCTTGGACATGATGGAGACGATACCCGCCGTCGCGGCCTTATTGTAGTTGTCGATGCCCTGCTCGGCCGTCACGTCCAGGTCGCCGCGCGCCGCCAGATCGCGAATGCACGCATGCGCGTTGTACGGATAGATGCCGCTCGCGGAGTAGCCCACCAGCGCCGCAAAGTCGTGCGGAGACACGGCATCGCCGCACTCCACCACGATGTCGGCAAAGGTACGCACGCCGGCGCGGATCAGGTGGTTGTGTACGCAGCCCACAGCGAGCAGCGACGGCACGGGCACCTCGCCCGCAGCGGCACGATCGCTCAGCACCACGATGTTCACACCGTCGCGGACCGCAGCCTCAACGTCCTCGGCAAGCTGCTTAAGCGCAGCCTGCAGCGCGCCCTCGCCGGCGTCGCGGCGGTAGACGGCACGGAAGCGACGGGTCTTAAAGCCCACGCGGTCGATGGCGCAGATGCGGTCGAACTCCTCCTCGTTGAGCAACGGGCGCTCCAGGCGCACCAGCTGGCAGGCCGTGCGGGAGTCCTCGAGCAGGTTACCGTGGTTGCCCAGGTAGAGCGTGGTCGAGGTTACCATATGCTCGCGCAGGGCATCGATCGGCGGATTCGTGACCTGGGCGAACAGCTGATAGAAGTAATCGAAGAACGAACGCGTCTTCTTGGACAGGCAGGCCAGCGGCGCATCGATACCCATCGAAGCGAGCGGTGCCTTGCCCTGCTGGGCCATGGGGCGCACGACCTCGTCAACATCATCCCAGTGATAGCCGAGCTTGGCCATACGCACGGCGGTAGGCACCTCGTCGTCCTCGGCGGGTGTTGCCGCAACGGGCTCATCGAGCGCGTCGACGGTCAGCGTCTCCTCGGCAATCCAATCACGGTAGGGCTTTTCCTTGGCGTAACGGGCACGCAGCTCGTCGTTGTAGATGACGCGACCGCGGGCAAAATCGACCTCGAGCATCTGGCCCGGCCCCAGACAGCCGCTCGTCAGGATGTTCTCGGGGCTCACCTCGATGGTGCCCACCTCGCTTGCCAGCATAAAACGACCGTCGCGCGTCACATAGTAGCGGGCGGGACGCAGGCCGTTGCGGTCGAGGGCAGCACCCAGGGTACGGCCGTCGGTAAAGGCGATGGCGGCCGGGCCGTCCCAGGGCTCCATGAGCATGGACTGGTAGGCGTCGTAGGCGCGGCGCTCCTCGCTCAGGCTGTCGTTGTGGTCCCACGGCTCGGGCAGCAGCATGGACGCGGCACGCGTGAGCGGACGGCCGTTCATGACCAAAAACTCAAGCACATTGTCCAGAATCGCGGAGTCGGAGCCCTCGCGGTTGATGATGGGCATCACGCGCTCAAGATCGTGCTGCAGCACGGGGCTGTACAGGTTGGGTTCGCGGGCGCGAATCCAGTTGACGTTGCCCTTGAGGGTGTTGATCTCGCCGTTGTGGATGATAAAGCGGTTGGGATGTGCGCGCTCCCAGCTGGGCGTGGTGTTGGTGGAGTAGCGCGAGTGGACGAGCGCCACGGCCGTTTTGACGGCGGCGTCGTTGAGGTCGATGAAGAAACGGCGCATCTGCGTGGCCACAAGCATGCCCTTGTACACGATGGTGCGCGAGCTCATGGAGCACACATAGAAGATCTTGTCGCGCAGGGCGAACTCAGCGTCGGCCTTCTTTTCGATGGTGCGGCGGCACACGTACAGGCGACGCTCAAAGGCATCGCCGGCGGGCGTGTCGTCCGGACGGCCCAGGAAAGCCTGCAGGATAGTAGGCATGCAGGCGCGGGCCGTCTCGCCCAGGTCGTGCGGGTCGACCGGCACCTCGCGCCAGAAGAGCAGCGGCACGCCGGCTTCGGCGCAGCCCTCCTCAAACACGCGGCGGGCATCCTCTACACCCTTGTCGTCCTGCGGGAAGAACAGCATGGCCACGCCATAGTCGCCCTCTGCCGGCAGAATCTGACCGCACTTTTGAGCCTCTTTACGGAAAAAGTGATGCGGAACCTGGAACAGGATGCCAGCGCCGTCGCCGGTGTTCTTCTCGAGTCCCGTACCACCGCGGTGCTCCAAGTTAACCAGAATGGACAGTGCATCGTCCAGAATCTGGTGATGGCGCTCACCGTTGATATCGGCAAGCGCGCCGATGCCACATGCATCGTGGTCGAATTCGGGGCGATAAAGGCCCTGCTGCTGAGCGGAATCTGCCTGCATCGCGATCCTCCCCTAGGTGTTAGACAGTCAGTTGACTAGGCATACTAGAAGCATCACCGGTCCGTTGTGTTTCCCGCCCGTTTCGAAACAATCGCGTAACGCACGCCCTACGAGTGGACACCGCCGACCTCAAGGGCGACAACATAGGCCCCAAGTTCGGCCTGCAAACTCACCTCTTCAAACATCTCAATCTGTAACAGTAAGACCCAATTTCCATCCCTAGTTGTTACAGATCAAGACATTTCGGCAATCCCCTTTCACCAGCCTATCCAAATACAACAATTTTGTTAGTCTTGGTTAACTTTTTAGCCTAAAACAGGTATCCTTTGCGGCGTCAAACAAACGACACGCAGGAGCGCACCATGCTCAACCATCTCAAACATCATTTTGGCTCCCGACGCACCGGTGGTCACGGAGGCCTAGACATTGCGCGGCACATCGGCCCCGGGCTGCTCGTGACCGTCGGCTTTATCGATCCGGGCAACTGGGCCTCAAATATGGCCGCGGGCTCGCAATTTGGCTACGCGCTGCTGTGGGTGGTCACGCTGTCCACGATTATGCTCATCGTGTTGCAGCACAACGCTGCACACCTGGGTATCGCAACGGGCGCCTGTCTTGCCGAAGCCACGACACGCTACCTCCCCCGTTTCGTTGGACGCACGGTGCTCGCCAGTGCCTACCTCGCGACCATCGCCACCGCTATGGCCGAGGTCCTGGGCGGCGCGATCGCGCTCCAGATGCTCTTTGGACTGCCCGTGCGCGCCGGCTGCGCCATCGTGGCCGCGGCATCGATGGCAATGCTCATGACGAACTCCTACAAGCGTGCCGAGCGCTGGATCATCGCCTTCGTCGGCGTGGTAGGACTCTCGTTTTTGGCCGAGCTTGCGCTGGTCAAGGTCGACTGGCCGCAAGCCGCCACAAGCTGGATCACACCCCGTATGCCCACTGGCTCTGCCGCGATTATCGTGAGTGTCCTGGGTGCGGTCGTTATGCCACACAACCTTTTTCTGCACTCCGAGGTCATCCAATCCATGCACTTCGAAGGCCAAGGCGAGCGGGTTATCGAAGAACGCCTTCGCTACGAGCTCTTCGACACGCTCTTTTCGATGGGCGTGGGCTGGGCAATCAACTCGGCCATGGTCATCCTGGCCGCAACGACCTTCTTTGCGCACGACATTGTCGTAGATGACCTCACTGCCGCAGCGGCCACGCTCTCCCCCATCTTGGGCCCGGCAAGCTCGACCATCTTTGCGGTGGCACTGCTGTTTGCGGGACTATCGAGTAGTGTGACGGCGGGCATGGCGGCGGGAACCATCATCGCGGGCATGTTCGACGAGGAATACGACATCCACGACCGACATTCCTCGATTGGAGTGACGACCTGTTTCGTCGGCGCAGTGGCGGCGTGCCTGGTCGTCCCGAATCCTTTTGAGGGTCTCATTTGGAGCCAGGCGCTGCTGTCGCTTCAGCTACCGATTACGGTCTTTGTGCTCATACGGCTCACCAGCTCACGCCGCGTCATGGGCAAATACGCCAACTCGCGCCCGCTCAACGCGTTGCTCGTAGGGATCGGTGCCATCGTGACGATTCTCGACATCGTGCTGCTAACGGGAATGTAATTGAGATGGCGTGACTGTCCAGATATAACGTCTTAATCTGTAACACGTGAGACCGTTTTAAACCGTCAGATAAATCAAAAGGGTCCCGGCCGAGAATTCGACCGGGACCCTTGGACAGAGCTATGTTCGGCTTTCGCCGTGTGCCTGCGAGTTACTCCTCGACGAGCTCAAACTGATCGGGACCGACGCCGCACACCGGGCACACGTAATCCTCGGGCAGCTCGGGCGTGTCGACCTCAA
>CATWCP010000081.1 GCA_958349325.1 uncultured Collinsella sp. | reverse complement strand
TAGACGAGTCGTTACGCGCGCGTCAACAACTTTTTTGAAAATCTTTGGGAGGGGTTCGCCCCGGCCGCGCGGCGGCATATGAAGTCGCCTGCTCGGACAGTCCTGACTCGCACGGAGAGCACATTAAGTGCTCTCCGGCTCGTGCGGAACTCGCGATCGACTTCATATGCCGCCGCGCGGCCGGGGCGAACGTGGGTCCAAAATTGTCAAAAAAGCGGTCGGCGCGCAGGTGCGCCGACCGCCGATATATGGGGTCTGATATTTTCTACCAGCTAGTTCCTCTTACTCGTCGAGGAGATCTTCTGGCATGTCGTTGCCGTCGCCTAGATCGACAGGGGTTTCTTCGGGGGCAGAGCCGTCTTCTGCACCTTCGCCCTCGGGCTTCTCTTTGGCGGCTGTCATGCGGGCTACGGCGCAGATGCGGTCGTTGTCGTCGACGGTCATCATCTTGACGCCCTGGGTGGCGCGGCCGGTCTGGCTGATCTCGTCGGTCTTGACGCGAATGACCGTCGCGCCCTCCGTCACGATGAACAGCTCGTGCTGCGGGCCCACCGTCTTCATGGCCGCGAGGTTACCCTTACGCTCGGTCATTTGGATGGTGTAGACGCCCTGGCCGCCGCGATTCTGCTCCGGGTAATCCGCGACCGGCGTGCGCTTGCCGTAGCCGCGCTCGGTGATGACGAACAGATCGCCGTTGCCGTTAGTGACTTCCATGCCCAGAACGCTCACGCCGTCCTTCATACCGATACCGCGAACGCCGCTGGTATCGCGGCCGGTGGCGCGCACCTGCTCCTCGGAGAACATGATCGCCTTGCCCGCGGTGGTGGCCAGGATAATCTTGTCGCCCTCGCGCACGCGGCGCACGTTCAGCAGCGCGTCGTCGTCACGCAGGTTGATAGCGATCAGGCCGTCGCGACGGCTGCGGTCATATGCGCTCATCACGGTCTTCTTGACCATGCCGCTCTTAGTGGCAAACATCAAGTACTCGTCGGCTGGGAACTCGCGGCAGCTGATGACGCTCGCGATCTTCTCGCCCTCCTCGAAGGGCAGCAGGTTGACGATCGCGGTACCGCGCGCCTGGCGCGTACCCACCGGCAGCTCGTGCACCTTCAGACGATAGACCTTGCCCTTGCTCGAGAAGAACAGCACGTACTCGTGCGTGGACGCGATGAACATCTCATCGATAACGTCGTCCTCTTTGAGGTTGACGCCCGACACGCCCTTGCCACCGCGCTTCTGGGCACGGTAGGCAGCCACTGGGATACGCTTAACGTAGCCGGTGTGGGTGATGGTCACGACCATATCCTCGTCGGCGATGAGGTCCTCGACATCCAGGTCCTTCTCAACCTGGCTGATTTCGGTACGGCGCTTGTCGCCAAACTTCTTGGAGATCTCGCGCATCTCTTCCTTGATGACGCCCAGAATCTTCTCCTCGTGCGCCAGCAGGTCCTCGTAGTAGGCGATGGCGCGGCGCAGGCCGTCCAACTCTTCTTGGATCTTGTCGCGCTCCAGGCCGGTCAGGCGGCGCAGCTTCATCTCGAGGATGGCCGTGGTCTGCTCGGGCGTAAAGCCAAAGCGTTCGATCAGTCGGCTGCTGGCCTCGGAGTCGGTCTGCGAGGAGCGGATGATGCTGATGACCTCGTCGATATGGTCAAGGGCCATCAGGTAGCCCTCGAGGATATGCGCGCGGGCCTGGGCCTTCTTAAGGTCGAAGCGGGTGCGGCGGGTGACGACGTCGACCTGGTGGTCGATGTAGTGCTGCAGCATCTCGCGCAGGCTCAGGCATTTGGGAACGCCGTTGACGAGTGCCAGGTTGTTGGCGCCAAAGGTCGTCTGCAGCGAGGTGTACTTATACAGATTGTTGAGCACGACCTGCGGAATGACGCCCTTCTTGAGCTCGATGACCAGACGGATGCCCTTCTGGTTGGACTCATCGCGCATATCCGAGATGCCTTCGATGCGCTTGTCGTTGACGAGCTGGGCGATCTTCTCCTGCAGGGTGCCCTTGTTGACCATGTAGGGAATCTCGGTAAAGACCAGGCGGCTGCGGCCGGTCTTGGTGGACTCCACATGTGCCTTGGCACGCACGGTAATGGAACCGCGGCCGGTCTCGTAGCTCTGCTTAATGCCGGCGCTGCCCATGATGATGGCGCCGGTGGGGAAGTCCGGACCGGGCATGATCTGCATGAGCTCGTCGACGGTGGCGTCGGGGTTGTCGATCAGGTAGCAGGTGGCCTCGATCGCCTCGGTGAGGTTATGCGGGGCGATGTTGGTGGCCATGCCGACGGCGATGCCCTGGCTGCCGTTGACCAGCAGGTTGGGGAAGCGCGCAGGCAGCGCCACGGGCTCGGCGAGCGATTCGTCGTAGTTGGGCTGCCAGTCGACGGTATCCTTCTGCAGGTCGCGCAGCAGTTCCATGGCGGGCTTTGCCAGGCGGCTCTCGGTGTAACGCATGGCCGCCGCGCCGTCGCCGTCGATGTTACCGAAGTTGCCGTGACCATCGATGAGCGGCGTGCGCATGGAGAACCACTGCGCCAGGCGAACCATGGCCTCGTAGACCGCGGAGTCACCGTGCGGATGGTACTTACCGATAACTTCGCCGACCGTCCAGGCCGACTTCTTATGTGGGCGGTTGGGGTAGATGCCGCTCTCGTTCATCGCGTACAGGATGCGGCGGTGTACCGGCTTTAAGCCGTCGCGCACGTCCGGTAGGGCGCGCGCCGTGATAACCGACATCGAATACTCGATGAACGACTGCTTCATCTCGCGGCCAAACTCCGAAATCTGGAGCTGGCCGCCGTTGATATCCTCGCCGGCCGAGGCGCCACGGTCGACTTCGCCAAAGCTCTCCTCGAGCTCGGCGTCGTCTTCTTCCTCATCATCATCGGCATCGGGGTTATAGGCGTCCGGGTCGCCGTCCTCGCCCTGCTCAGCACGGGCAAGCAGGCGCTTCAGATCGTCGGGCATACCGGCATCGCCGGCCTCGCCCACACCCTCATTGTTGTTGATATCGTCTGCCACGTTACCTCCTCTTAAGCGTCAAGGAAGCGTGCATCATGTGCGTGCTTCTCGATGTACTCGCGGCGATAGCCGACCTCGGAACCCATCAGCTCGCGCACGGCGCGGTCCGCCACCACGGCGTCCTCGATCGACACGCGCTGCAGAATGCGGGTCTTGGGGTCCATCGTCGTCGAGGCAAGCTGCTTGGGGTCCATCTCGCCCAGGCCCTTGTAGCGCTGGACGGTATAGCCCTTGCGCTTTTTGGTGATCTTGCCGTCCTTGGCCTTGCCGTCCTCGTCGTTATCGTCGGGGTTCAGGCCCAGACTCTGGATGGTGTCGCGCAGGATCTCGTCTTCGGGCTGGCGGCCGTTGGGATACACGTAGTGGATCTTGTTGCGCACCTTAATGCCAAAGATGGGCGGGCAGGCAACATAGACGTAACCGGCATCGATCAGCGGACGCATGTATTTGTAGAAGAACGTCAGCAGCAAGATGCGGATATGCGCACCGTCGACGTCTGCATCGGTCATGATGATGATCTTGTGGTAGCGCGCCTTGGTGATATCGAAGTCGCCGCCGTCGCCGGCACTCGTCGTGACGCCGCAGCCGATCGCGGTAATCAGCGACTGGATGGTGTCACTCGAGAACGCGCGATGGTCACCAACGCGTTCGACGTTCAAAATCTTGCCGCGCAGGGGCAGAATCGCCTGGATGTCTCGGCGACGGCCGTCCTTGGCCGAACCGCCTGCCGAGTCGCCCTCTACGATGAAGAGCTCGGTCAGCTCGGCATCGCGCACCGAGCAGTCGGCGAGCTTACCGGGCAGGGACGCCGTCTCGAGCAGGCTCTTACGACGGGTCGCCTCGCGCGCCTTGCGGGCGGCGTTGCGCGCCTTGCATGCCTGTTGCGCCTTCTTGACGATCTCGCGAGCGGGCTTGGGATGCTCCTCGAGGTAGTCGGCGAGGCCGTCGGTCACGATCTTGAGCGTCAGCGCGCGCATATAGGAGCTACCGAGCTTGGCCTTGGTCTGGCCCTCAAACTGCGGATCGGGCAGCTTGACCGAGATAACGGCCGAAAGGCCCTCGCGCACATCGTCGCCGGTCAGGTTGGCGTCTTTTTCCTTGAGCAGGTTCTGCTTGCGCGCGTAATCGTTGATCACGCGGGTGAGCGCGGTGCGGAAGCCCTCAAGGTGCATGCCGCCCTCGGGGGTGTAGATGTCGTTGGCAAACGACATGACGCTCTCGCCGTAGCCGCTATTCCACTGCAGGGAAACCTCGACCTCGCCCATCTTGGCCACAGGCGCGTCCGGGTCCGATTTGCCCTCGATGTAGATGGGCTCCTTAAAGGCCTCGGGGACGTCCTTGCCCTCGTTAAGGAACTTGACGAAGTCGATGATGCCGCCCGCGTAGCAAAACTCCTCCACGTGGGGAGTAGACTCGCGCTCGTCAGTCAGCACGATTTTGAGGTTCTTATTGAGGAACGCCGTCTCCTGCAGACGGTTGTGCAGCGTATCGAAATCGTAGACGCAGGTCTCGAAGATCTCGTCGTCGGGCCAGAAGGTAACGGTGGTGCCCGTCGAATCCGAGGTGCCCACGACCTCCATCTTCTTGACGGTCTTGCCGCGCGAGAACTCCATCTCGTAGGTGTTGCCGTCGCGACGAACCTGAACGACCACGCGCTTGGACAGTGCGTTGACGACGGAGATGCCAACGCCGTGCAGGCCGCCCGAGACCTTATAGGCCGAGTTATCGAACTTACCGCCGGCGTGCAAGATCGTCATGACGACCTCGAGCGTCGGGATCTTTTTAACAGGGTGCTCGTCGACGGGGATGCCGCGCCCGTTGTCGACGACCGTGATGGAGTTGTCGGCGTGGACCGTCACCTGGATCTCGGTGCAGAAACCGGCCATGGCCTCGTCGACGGAGTTGTCAACGATCTCCCACACCAGGTGATGCAGACCGCTGGCGCTCGTCGAGCCGATATACATGCCCGGGCGCTTACGAACGGCCTCGAGACCTTCGAGAATCTTAATCTCGC
>CATWCP010000080.1 GCA_958349325.1 uncultured Collinsella sp. | reverse complement strand
CGTAGCCGGGCTGCGGCTCCATATTGGTGTCGACGAGCGCCTGCAGCACTGCCGGATGTGCGCCGTGGGAATAGTCGTTGTTAAACGCGAGCATGGCAATCCTCTCATACCGGGTATCGGCCAGATGATTCAAACGGGGCTATTGTACGCCGTTGGGATAGGCAATGCGCGCGGCAAGACATTCAAGTGCCAGTACCAGGGCAAAGCCGCAGCTCACGTCACTCAAAAAGTGTGCGCCGATCACGATGCGGCCAAACGCGACGAGCGCCGCGACCACAGCTGCCGCCCAAAAGATCACACGACGGCGTGACGGCTTTTCCATAAAGGCCGCCGCGGGAAGCCCGGCGAGCATAAGGCCGATCGCCGCATGCGCGGTGTGCCCGCTCGCGAACGACTTGAACCCGTCCTTGATCACGCCGGCGGCGATATAGGTCCACTTGTCGGGATTGCCGATTACCCACCACGGCTGAAAATTGAGCCCCGGCGTGACCTCGATCACGCGCATGCGCGGGCGCGACCACAGCGGCTTGACGATCGCGTTGAGGATAATGGCCTGAGCGACCCACACGGCAAGTACCATCAACGCCCAGCGCGTGAGCTCGTCGGGCGCGGTGTCGCGCGTAAGGCGATAGGCAATAACGTTAACCGCAATGACCAGCACAAACGTCAGCACCAGCTGAAACGCGATGAGCTTGCCGCCGACGCGCAGCGATCCGATAATCTCGTAACCGACCAGACCCACGTTGATCAAAACGCCCAGCGCAGCGAGCCATTTGCTCCCCCTGGAATCGGGGCGTGCCGAGCGCACGAGCATAACGCCCGCGATGCTCGCCGTCAGCTCGAACGGCAGCTCGCCGGCCGCCTCGACAAAGCGACCGTACATGCTGCCGATGTTGAACAGCGCGCTCGAAATCTGATAGTCGAAGAAACTGCCCACGCCCAGACAAAGACACAGGACAACCGCGATAATGGCGACGTCTTTCTTATAGATGTATCCGAACATGCTTTCCTTTCGATGGAACCAGAGTGCCCAAATGGGGCGTTTGCAGCGTCGACCCGTTAGTCGTCGTCGCTCGCACCCAACTGCTGCAACAGCATGAGTGCCGCGGCCACGGGGCCGGTGCCGTCGTTGGCGTCGAGGCCGCGACCCAGGCCGCTGCCCGCGCCGGCACCCGCCTTGTAGGGCACCGACAGCTTGCGGCTCTTGGGGAAGTTCACCGCGCCATAGCGGGTCTTAAGCTCAAAGGCCACCTTCTTGGGCACGTCGACGCCCAAAAACGTAATGCGACCACCGCTGAGCGTGACGCTCTCGAGCCCCAGACGCTCGCCGCGGATACGGATGCGCGCGCGGTTGAACAGGTTGAGTCCCGCCAACGGCAGCTCACCATGCGCGGCCTCGGTCTCTTCCTGCACCTCGTCGATGCTCTCCAGGTCCTCGGCCGCCGCGAGCTTACGGTACACGAGCACGCGCTGATCCACCGCCGGCAGGTACTCCTCGGACAAGAAGTAGTCGGCCGGCAGGTTAATACCCACGCTCGCCGCCTCCACGCCGGCGTCGTCATCGCCGCGCGCCTCGGCCACGGCCTGGCCCAGCATCTGCGTAAACAGGTCAAAGCCCACGCTCGACAGGTTGCCGTGCTGCTCGGCGCCCATAAGCGAGCCGGCGCCGCGAATCTCCAGGTCGCGCATGGCGATGCGCATGCCGCTGCCCAGGTCCTGGAACTCGGAAAGTGCGGTCAGGCGCGCCGTGGCCTCCTCGGTGAGCGGCAGCTCGCCCGGGAACATAAAGTACGCGTAGGCCTGTGTGGCAGAGCGGCCCACACGGCCCTTGAGCTGGTAGAGCTGCGCCAGGCCCAGGCGCTGCGAATCCTCGATGATGAGCGTGTTGGCAGTCGCGTTGTCGATGCCACTCTCCACGATGGTCGTGGCGATGAGCACGTCGATCTTCTTGGTCGCGAACTCGATCATCACGTCCTCGACCTCGCGCGGGCTCATCTTGCCGTGTGCCACGCCCACACGCGCCTCGGGCGCGGCCTCGTGCACGCGCGCCACGGCATCGTCGATGGTCTTGACGCGGTTGGACACGTAGTACACCTGACCGCCGCGGCCCACCTCCAGGCGAATCGCCGCACTCACCACGTCGGGGTCGTACTCCCCCACGTGCACGATCACGGGACGACGCCCGGTCGGCGGCGTGGTGATCAGGCTCATGTCGCGCACGCCGCTCGTGGCCATCTGCATGGTTCGCGGAATAGGCGTTGCCGAAAGCGTGAGCACGTCAATCTGCTCGCGCAGGTTCTTGAGCTGCTCCTTGTGCTGCACGCCAAAGCGTTGCTCCTCGTCGATGATCACCAGGCCCAGGTTCTTGGGGTTCACATCGGCCGAAAGCAGACGGTGCGTGCCGATGAGCACGTCGATCGTGCCCTCGGCAAACGCCTTGAGCGCGCGCTTTTGCTGCGCCGGCGTGCGGAAACGGCTGAGCACCTCGACCTCAAGGCCAAACGGGGCAAAGCGCTCAAAGAACGTCTCGTAGTGCTGCTGGGCAAGAATGGTCGTGGGGCAGAGCACCATGACCTGGCGGCCGGAGTCCACGCACTTAAACGCCGCGCGCAGGGCGACCTCGGTCTTGCCAAAACCCACGTCGCCGCACAGCAGGCGGTCCATGGGCTTGGGCGCCTCCATATCGGCCTTAATGTCGGCGATGGCCTCCAGCTGGTCGCGCGTCTCGTCGTAAGGAAAGCTCTCCTCCATCTCGATCTGCTCGGGCGTGTCAGGCGGGCAGGCGATACCCGCGATTGATGAGCGGCGCGTATACAGGTCGACCAGGTCAAACGCCAGCTTTTTGGCATTCTTGCGCGCCTTGTTGGTGGCGCGCGTCCAGTCGGCTGTGTTGAGCCTGGTCAGGCGCGGTTTGTCGCCGTCGGGGCCAACATAGCGTGTGATGCGGTCGACCTGCTCGAGCGGCACGTAGAGCTTGTCGCCGTCGGCATATTCCAGCAAAAAGTAGTCGCGCTCTTTGCCGCCCACTTCCTGGCGCGCGATCTCGCTAAAGAGCGCGATGCCGTGAGTGGCGTGCACCACGTAGTCGCCCGGCTTAAACGGGAAGGTGATCTGCGTAATGTCCACCTTGCGGCGGCTGCGCGCGCGGTTGGCGTCCATGCGGGCGTTGAGGTCGGCGATCGAGAACACGGCCAGGTTGGCATCGGGCACCACCACGCCCTGCGGCAGGGCGGCATCTACAAAGGTCACGCGTCCGCGCGAGATGGTGGGCACGGCGGCACCGGCGGCGGCCTGGGCCGCGCCCGCCTCGAGCGAGCGGGCATTGAGCGCGTCGACCTTACGCTCGCGAATGGAAGCATGGGCCTCCTGGCGGGCAGCACGGTCGGCAGAATCTGCCGCTGCCACGCGTACGTGCTCGCCGATAGCGCCGGCATTTTCGGGCGCGGCCGTCAGCGACTCCTCAAAGGTAATGCCCTCGTCGCCAAAGGTGAGCTCCATCGACTCGCGCGCACCGCGGTCGGGGATAGCAAACACGCAGGCATAGCGCTTGCCCACGACTTCCTGAATGCGCGTCATAAAACGGTTGTCCGAGCCCGCAATGGCCGGCTGCTCAATCTTGAGCTCTGCCGTAACCGCGCCGCCGGCGCGAATCAGGCTCACATAGTTCAGGCGCTGCTGAGCACCAAAATCGAGCTGCTGGGCACGTACATACAGGCCATCCAGTCGGTCAATCCCCGCCTCGCCGGCACGCGCCTCGATATCCTCGTAGGCGCGCAGGCAGTCGTCGAACAGCGAGCGCGGCTCGGACAGAACCACGAGCGCCTTGCCGCTCACGTGTGCCAGCGGGCTCACGGTCTGGCCGTACATCACCGGCAAAAAGCGGTCGAGCTCGGGCGTGACGATGCGTGCATCCACCATCTCGAGCAGCGCCGCCAGCTTGCTATCGTCCTGGCTGGCGCGATAGAGCGCCACATGCATGTTGTGAACGGCATCGTCGGTAAGCGCCAGCTCACGGCAGGGGAAGATCTCGATACTGTCCTCGTTGCCGATGGTCTGCCCCGTTGAGCTCACCATGCGGCGGATGCGGTCAATCTCGTCGCCGAAGAACTCGATGCGCACGGGCGCCTTCTCCTGCGCGGGGAACACCTCGACGGTGTCGCCGTGCACGCGGAACAGGCCGGGCGCGTCGGCGGCGCCGGCATTGGTGTAGCCCATGCCCACCAGGCGCTGCGGTACCTCGTCAAAAGGAATCTCCTCGCCCACCGCAAAAGTGGTGGACTCCCAATAGCGACTCTCGACCGGCGGCACGCAGCGCAGCAGCGCACGGGCCGAGGCGACCATAATGCAGTTATCCCCGCGCACGATGCGCCCCAGAGCCTCGCAGCGCTGGGCCACCACGGCGTCGTCGGGCGCCTGTTCGCGCCAAGGGTAGTCCTTGCGCTCGGGAAAGCGGCACACGTGCGCCAGGCCCACATAGGCGGCAAGGCTGCGCGCAGCGCGATCGGCCGCGTCCTCGCCACTCACAATGTAGACCGTGGGGCGCGGACGGCGCGCAAACTGGGCGGCCGCCATAAGCGTACGGCCCGACTGCGACACGGCCAGCGTCACGTCCTCGCCGGCATCGAGTCCGGCCTCGACGGTCTGCAAGGCCTCGGCAGTGTAGAGCTGCGCGGCTATACGGTGAATGAGCATGCTGTTCCTCCGGCATTGCAACGCCAAAAGCCCGCCGGGGCAAGCTCGGCGGGTATGCGGCGGATTTCATTGCCTGTCATGGTAGCGCATGAGATGGACACGCCAGCGCACGCCAAACAGCTACCCCAAAACGCGCACGCTGGGGCAAAGGTCTGCCAGCGGGCACTCGTCGCACTTAGGTTTACGGGCATCGCAGATCTCGCGGCCAAATGTGATCCACTGGTGGTTGACCGACTCCCAATACTCGTGCGGCAAAATCTTGAGCAGATCTTGCTCGGTCTTGAGCGGCTCCTTGGCATGCGTCTTGGGGCTCAGCATCAGGCGGTGCGCGATGCGGTTGACGTGCGTATCGACCGCGATGCCCT
>CATWCP010000079.1 GCA_958349325.1 uncultured Collinsella sp. | reverse complement strand
ATATCGTTCCCAACCCTAATCAGCCGCGAATTCACTTTAACGAAACTGAACTTCGTGAGTTGAGCGAGTCAATCCAAGAACATGGCGTCTTGCAGCCGCTTTTGGTTCGCAAGCATGGAAACGGCTATGAGATCATCGCTGGTGAGCGTCGTTACCAAGCGTCAAAGCTTGCTGGTCTTGAGGAGCTGCCTGTCATCATTAAAGATGTTAATGATGAAGAGATGCTTGCTCTTGCACTTATCGAAAACCTTCAGCGTTCTGATCTGAATCCTGTCGAAGAGGCTAAGGGCTATCGCCAGCTCATAGATGCCAGCGGTATGACCCAGGAGGCATTGTCAAAGGCTGTAAGCAAGTCACGCTCTGCAATTACAAACTCGCTACGCCTTCTTGATCTTCCCGAAGTTGTTCAGCAGATGATATTTGAGGGCAAACTTACTGCTGGTCATGCACGTGCGATTCTTGCAGTTCCCTATGAGGATGCTCGAATTCGACTTGCTGAGAAGGTTGTTGCAGAGGGCCTTTCTGTAAGAGCGACAGAAAATCTTGCTCCGTTGTTTTCTGCCGGAGAGACACCTAAGACTCCGAGGCCTGCAACGCCTCAGTCTTTTAAAAAGGCTGCCCGCGTGCTTCGTCAGGTTTTTAATACCAACGTGCGTGTGAAGAGCTCGCGAGGAAAGAATAAGATTGAGATTGAGTTTAAAGACGAGGAAGAGCTCTCTCGTATTCTTGGCGAAATGATTCAGTTTGATCAAGGAGGCCAAGATGAGGAATAAGATTTTAACAGCAATTGCATTGGCGACGACTGTCGCGGCTGGTGCCTTTGCTGGCTATAAGATCGCGACAGACGATGAACTTCGAGGTCGTTTGCTTCGTGGCGCGCAAGATATCGTCGATACTTCCAAAAAGAAAATGGATGTTATGACAGAAGATGTTGCCATGCGTACTGCTCAGGTAACGAAGAATCCCAAGATTAATCAAGGTTGGGTTAGCAACCAATGGGAAAATGTAGGCTATTAGGTACCTAACAATTACTTAGCATATTTTGAGGGGTTCTTGTCTGATTCACGAGGCAAGGACCCCTTATTTTGGCCGTAAAAAATGGGACCAGTAGCAGCTGATTCAAAATTAAGGTCAATAAATGAAACGGCCTCGGTTGCATATCTGAACTGCCTCCCATTTCTTGGACACGAGAAATGGGAGGCTTTTTATGCGTGTCGACTTGAGAGTGAAACACGACATCGAGGCCAGGAAGGCGGCAATCGGGCTCTTCGAGCGAGGGCACGGCTTCAAGTCGGCGGCGAAGGCGCTGTCGGTCCCGCGCAACACCGTGAGACAATGGCTCTACGTATACCGGTCGTTCGGAAGCGAGGTGCTGCTATCCATGGACGGAAAGCAGACCAGGTACACATACGAGCAGAAGGTCGCCGCCGCCTCGGCCGTGGTCGACGGCGGCATGAGCAAGCGGGACGCCATGAAGGCGTTCGGGGTCATGTCCCTGGCGCCGCTCAAGAGATGGTGCGCGCTCTACCGCGAGGGCGGCGCCGAGGCGCTCAGGCCCAAGCTCAAGGGCAGGCCGAGGGGGTCCGGCCCCAAGCCGCGCGGGCGCACCCGCGAGCAGGAGCTCGAGGAGCGCTGCCGAAGGCTCGAGACCGAGGTGGCCTACCTAAAAAAAATTGCGTGCCCTGGTCGAGAGGGACGGGATCTGACCAGGGCGAAGGTCGAGGCCGTGAGCGCCCTGCGCGCGGAGGGGTACGAGCTGGGGCGCCTGCTGGAGTGCGCCGGCATGGCCCGGTCCAGCTACTACTACGCGCTGTCGCACCCGGCCAGGCCGACGCGCCCGGAGCTGCGGGACGCGGTGGCGGAGATCTTCTCGCGTACGGCCAACGGGTGCGGCCACCGCCAGGTCGCCATGTGCCTGCGCGCCGAGCTGGGCGCGCGCATAGCCTACAAGACCGTGCTCAAGATGATGCGGGAGATGGGGGTCCGCTGCGGCATCCGCCGCGAGACCGACTACCATAGGTACAACTCGTACAGGGGCGTCGTGGGCGAGACGTTCGAGAACGTCATCGGGCGCGACTTCGCCGCCGACGGGCCGTGGCAGAAGATGGGCACCGACGTCACCGAGTTCAAGCAGCCCTGGGGCAAGGCCTACTTCGCGCCGGTGTACGACTTCGGCAGCAAGGAGATAGTCGCGTGGTCGACGTCGACCAGCCCGAACATGGCGCAGCAGGCCGAGCTGCTCGACCAGCTGCTGGCGAAGATGCCCGAGGGCGCGACGCCGGTGCTCCACAGCGACATGGGCTGGCAGTACCAGCACGCCGCATGGTGCGGGAGGCTGAAGGACGCCGGGATCGTCCAGAGCATGTCCAGAAAGGGAAACTGCATCGACAACGGCGCCACCGAGCAGGTCTTCGGCCACATGAAGGACGAGTTCTTCCGGGGAAGGACATGGCCCGACTTCGAGTCCTTCAAGGCGGACCTGGACGCGTACGTCGCCCATTGGAACACGAGGCGAAGGCAGGTTAAACTGAAGGGGCTGACCCCGGAGGAGTTCCGGAACCAGCCCCTTGCGGCGTAGTTCTTATTTAAGCCGTCCAAGTTTTGGGGTGCAGTTCAATCTTGCAACCGAGGCCGTTCGATGTTTCACATGAAACGTTTTGGGGTGCGACTCCCCTATGCGTTCTTCTGAACTTTGAAGCGCTGCTTCAGCTGTCCGCAAGCGGCGTCAATATCGTTACCACGGGAGTTACGAATCGTGGTCTCGATGCCACGGGACTCAAGACGACGCTGAAGATCCTCAACCTTATGAATCGGCGACGGCTTGAGCGGGCTGCCCTCGATGTCGTTAAGCTGAATCAGGTTAACGTGGCACAGCGTTCCCTCGCAGAAGTCGCAGAGCGCCTGCATCTCTGGATTCGTATCGTTGACGCCTTCGATCATGGCATACTCATAGGTCGGGCGGCGGCCAGTCTTCTCGGTGTAAAGCTGAAGCGCCTCGTGAAGTCGAAGCAGCGTGTACTTCTTAACGCCGGGCATGAGCTTATTGCGCGTCGACTGGATGGCGGAATGCAGGGAAACGGCAAGCGTGAACTGCTCGGGGATGTCGGCAAATTTGCGAATACCTGGAATAACGCCGCTGGTAGAGACGGTGAGGTGGCGAGCGCCAATACCGATGCCATCGGGGTCGTTGAGGATTCGCAGCGCCTTGAGAACCTCATCGTAGTTGGCAAACGGCTCGCCCTGACCCATGAAGACAACGCTCGTGGCACGCTCGCCAAAGTCGTTAGATACATGAAGTACCTGGTCGACGATCTCTTGAGCGGTCAGAGAACGCTTGAGGCCGTTGAGACCGGTAGCGCAAAAGGCGCAGCCCATGCCGCAGCCTGCCTGGGTGGAAACGCAGACAGAAAGCTTGTTACGGCGGGGCATGCCGACAGTCTCGACGGAAACGCCGTCGTGGTACTCGAGCAGATACTTGCGAGAGCCATCTTTGGAAACCTGCTTGGTTAGTTCAGTCGGCGTGTCAAAGGCAAAAGCCTCTTTAAGCTGCTCGCGGAAAGCCTTGGGAAGGTTGGTCATATCGTCAAACGAACAAACGTTCTTCTCAAAGACCCATTCGATGAGCTGCTTCGCGCGGAAGGCGGGCTGGCCAAGTTCGGCCACAAGGTCGCGAATATCGTTTTGGCTCAAGTCGCGAATGTCCTGAGATTTAGTCCTGGGATTCATGGAAGCCTTTCGATTTTGGGGAAACGTAGAGGGTATCGCTACAATATGGTATCAGCTGCAGAAATTATAGAGGAGGAGTCTGCCCATGCCGGGTAAAAGCCTAGAGAACATGCACGTAGCGGTCTTGGCGGGCGGTCATTCCGCTGAGCGCGAGATTTCGCTCAATTCGGGAAAGAACGTCGTGGTTGCCTTGAAGGAGGCCGGCTACACTTCGGTGGAGCTGCTCGACACGGCTGCCGATGATTTTATGGTAACCATGGCGACCGGCGGCTTTGACGTGGCGTTTATCGCCATGCACGGTGTCGGCGGCGAGGATGGCGCCATGCAGGGCGCTATGGAGACCCTGGGTATCCCCTACACGGCCTCGGGCGTGCTTGCCAGCGCCTGCGGTGCCGACAAGGAGGTCTCTAAGCTCCTGTACGCCAAGGCGGGCATTCCCGTTGCCCCCGGCCTTGCGCTCGAGGTGGGCGATGAAGTCGATATCGATCATATCGTCGAGGTTTGTGGCGAGCGCTGCTTTGTGAAGCCGGCCGTCAACGGTTCCAGCTATGGCATTTCCCTGGTCCATGAGCCCTCCGAGCTGCCCGCGGCAATCGCCAAGGCGTTTGAGTACGGCGACAAAGTGCTGGTCGAGAAGTGCATCGAGGGTACCGAGATCACCGTCGGCGTATACGGCGAAGATGACGTGCGCGCTCTGCCGATTGTCGAGATTCGCAAGCCCGAGGACTGCGAGTTCTACGATCTGGACGTGAAATATGTCGACCCTACGGACATCCATCGCATTCCGGCGCAGATTTCACCCGAGAACTACGCTCGTGCCCAGGAGCTTGCCTGTGCCGCTCACAAGGCGCTCGGTTGCCTGGGCATCTCGCGCAGCGATTTTATCGTGAGCGAGGACGGCCCCGTTATCCTCGAGACCAATACCATTCCCGGCATGACCGATACGTCGCTGTATCCGGATGAGATCCGCCACACCGACGACATGACGTTCCCGCAGGTCTGTGACAGTCTGATCCGTATGGGTCTTCGTCGAGCGGGCATTGCATGCTAATCGAGGACGCGGTTTCGTCAGGAACGCCGCAGTTTGTCATCGACTCCTATGCCACGCTTGCCGAACGCGCCAAAACGCAGTCATTCGGCCTTATCGAGGAAGATGTGATTGTCCTCGATACCGAGACCACGGGTCTTTCGGTGCAGGACAACGAGCTGATCGAGATCTCGGCGGCCCGTCTTTCGGGCCGCGAGGTTATCGACCGCTTCGATACCTTCGTGCATCCCAAGCAGCTGATTCCTGCCGAGATTACCGAGCTCACGAGCATTACAAATGCCGATGTGGCAGATGCCCCGTCGGCCGTTGAGGCCGTCGCCGCCCTCGCCGATTTTGTCGGTGGTTGCCCGGTGATTGCACATAACGCCACGTTCGACCGCTCGTTTATCGAGTCGGTCAAAGGCGGCGTCA
>CATWCP010000078.1 GCA_958349325.1 uncultured Collinsella sp. | reverse complement strand
CGCGCATAAAGAAAGCCTCCCATTTCTCATGTCCAAGAAATGGGAGGCAGTTCACCCACGGAGGTCGGGCTTTTTTGCAAACGCCGACGTATTGACGAATTTGGAACTGCTGGAAATACGAAACTATGCCGGTTTACTACGATGAATTGAGATATTCCAACCACGCCGGCTTTTAGCTAAAAAGTGCAAGGCATCTACCTGCGGTTTTAGTTCAACAAGTTTCGGAGTGGTCGCGGTTGAGCGATTCATCGTAGTAAACCGCCATAGTTTTGGCGGAGGCAGTCAGATTTGTGGGCGGTAAACCAAAGAGTGTCCCTTTTGAATAGTCGTTTAAGAACGTCCCCAATGACTAAGTTGCAGGTGGCGGCGGTTGTGTTACACTAACGCTGCGTATATGACGCAAATATCTCGATACAGATCAATGATGTCCGTCGGTATTTGACGGAGCTAGACTGTTTAGCCGCCCTGAAGGTTTATGCAGGGAGCATGTGATCACAGGGCTTGAAAAGAAAGTTGAGCAAACACTGTGTCTGATCAACAGCAAGAAAACGAAATAACGACGACGCAAGCCGATCCCGCTGCACCGGTTGCGTCGGACCAGGTCGCGGCGCCCGCGCAAACCTCGGCTCCTGAGACGCCTAAGGCTGCAACGGCTGAGAAGGCCGTGCCTGCAACTGGTGAGGAGGCTGCTCCGGCAAAGCCCAAGCGCACGCGCCGCGCGGCCAAGCCTGCCGCTGACGGCGAGGAGGTCACCAAGCCCAAGCGCCGTACCGCGCGCACGACGCGCGCCAAGTGCACCGTTGCAGCTGACTCCTCGGCGCCGATTTCCGATGAGGTCGCGCAGGCACGTGCGTTGGCGCAGATTAGCGAGGCTCAGGTGGTGCGCGCCCGCCGTCGTGCTGCCGAGCGCGAGGCCGCGGCTCTGACCGAGCTTGCAGCTCCGTCTGTGCCCGAGACCCCTGCCGCCGACCAACCGACCGAGAAGCCGGCACCGCGCACACGCCGTCGCACGGCTGCTAAGGCCGAGCAGGTTGCTGAACAGGTAACCCCCGAGCTCACTGAGGCTTCGGTCCGTTCCGCGGCAGGGGAGGGCGCATCGCCAACTGAGCCCGCTGCGCCTGTCGAGGCCAGCGAAGTTCCCGTTGTCGATCCGGCTTTGCGCCCGCACCGTCGCGGTCGCAAGCCCAAGGCCTTCGTCGAGGCAGAGAAGGCCGCAGCCGCAGCCGCAGCTGCTCGGGATGCTGCGGCGACCGCCGAGTCTGCAACCGCTGCCGATGCACCCGTTCAGGATGCTGCGACTTCCGAGGCCGCTCCCGCCGATGCCGAGCCCGCCGACGTCCGCCCCGGTCGCAGCCGTCGCACTGCTGTTAAGCGCACGTCCAGGGCTAAGGCTGCCAAGAAGGGTGCGTCCGAGGATTCCGACGAGACGACCGCCGATGCATCGACTGATGCCGCCGAGCCCCAAGACGTCGAACAGCCTGCGTCCGAGAAGCCCAAGCGCGGTCGTAAGAAGTCCGCTAAGGCCAAGGCGTCCGAGCATCAGGCTGATGTCGAAGCGCAGGTCGATTCTGGCGCCGAGGCCAATGAAGCCGCTGCGGTCAATGCCGACGCCGCCGCAACCGATGCTGCCGCGCCCGCCGAGGCCGAAGACGGCACTCGTTCCAACCGTCGCCAGCACAAGCGCAACGAGGAACGCAACGAGCGCAACAACGACCGTCGCAACCGTCAGCGCGACCGCAAGCAGCGCAATAAGGAGCGCAATGCCGCTCCGACTGAGCCCACGCTTTCGCGCGAGGAGCTCGCGGCCATGAAGGTCGCCGAGCTGCGCGAGAAGGCCAAGGAGTTCGAGATTGAGACGACCGGCAAGAAGAAGGCCGAACTCGTCGAAGAGATCTACACCACCGCCGCGAAGGCCGAGGGCTTCCGCGACATCAAGGGCATTCTGCAGATTCGCCCGGACAGCTCCGGCATCATCCACGCCCATGGCTACATGAAGTCCAACGACGACGCCTTCGTGCCCGCCTACCTCATCCGCTCCGCGCGCCTGCGCACGGGCGACGTCATCGAGGGCTCGCTGCGTCCTTCGCGCGGCGGCGACAAGCGCGCCGGCCTCGCCAAAATCACGACCGTCAACGGTCTGGACCCCGAGCAGATTCGCAACCGTCCCAAGTTCGGCGACCTCATCCCGGTCTATCCCAACGAGCCGCTGCGCATGGAGCACGGCAAAGACTCCATTACCGGTCGCGCCATCGACATCGTGTCGCCGATCGGCAAGGGTCAGCGTGGCCTGATCGTGTCCCCGCCCAAGGCCGGCAAGACCACGATCCTCAAGAAGATCTGCCAGTCTATCTCGATTAACAACCCCGAGGTGCACCTCATCTGCCTGCTCGTCGACGAGCGCCCCGAAGAGGTCACCGATATGCAGCGTTCCATCAAGGGCGAGGTTGTGGCGTCGACCTTCGATATGCCCGCCGACAACCACACTCGTGTGGCAGAGCTCGTCATCGAGCGCGCCAAGCGCATCGTGGAGCTGGGCGGCGATGTCGTGGTGGTGCTCGACTCCATTACGCGTCTTGCCCGCGCCTACAACTTGGCGGCGCCCGCCTCGGGCCGCATCCTTTCGGGCGGCGTCGATTCGGCGGCCCTGTATCCTCCCAAGCGCTTCCTGGGCGCAGCCCGTAATATCGAGAACGGTGGCTCGCTCACCATCCTGGCCTCTGCCCTCATCGACACCGGTTCCAAGATGGACGAGGTCATCTTCGAGGAGTTCAAGGGTACCGGCAACATGGAGCTTAAGCTCGACCGCGACCTGGCCGACCGCCGCATCTTCCCGGCTATCGACCCCGTTGCCTCCGGTACGCGCAACGAAGACCTGTTGGTCGACGAGCAGATGCGTCCGTTTGTCTTTGGTCTGCGTCGCATTCTTGCCGGCATGAACAACACCGAGCGCGCAGCCGCGTCGTTTATCAAGGGTCTTAAGGGCACCAACACCAACCAGGAGTTCCTGGTGCGTTCGGCCAAAAAGCACAGCGACTACGAGCAGACGTTCTAGGTTGTCATCCACGCGCAGCGATAGTCATCAATGCGATAAAGGGTCGGGGCTTTGAGCCTCGGCCCTTTTCCATATCGCCGCTCCGCGCTTATTTTTGACCATAAGACTGGTAAGCAGCAGGTTTCCCGTTTCAATCCGACATCGTCGCTTGCAATCGACAGGGCGGTTTCGCATAATAGCTTTTAAGCTTCGCGACGGAAAACGCAGATGAAACGAACCATATACCGTTGCTTTGGGGCATAGCCCCGCTTCATCTTCTCTCGCGCAGCCAACTGAATGATGCGATTTGGGTGCTGGAAGATGGGGAGAGCTCATGGCTTCTTCTGATGCAACACAACGAGCAGTCCTTGCCGGACTTTCGTGCGGGATCGGCCTTGCCGCTCCCGTGGTTATGTATGCCGCGACGCTGCCGTTTTCGTCGGTGAACGAGACGGTCGTGGCGGGTGCGGTTCCCTTCGCCGTGGGCGCGGTGGCGGGCGTGGGTATCTATGCCGCCTCGCTGGGTATCTCCGAGTACCGTGCGCAGCGTGAAGAGCGTCTGTTCCAGCCTGATGCCATGGGCGGTGCCGCCAATCTCAATCAGCATCAAAGCGAGTTCAAGACCGCCTCGATTCCAGCTCAGCAGCAGGATGCGACTCCTTACGCTGCGGCTTCTGCTTCTCAGGCTCAGGCGGAGCAGTCTACCTCGGCATTCCTTTCCGGCCTGACTGGTGCGTTCCAGCGCCGTCATGCCGATGATGGTGTCCCTACCATCGCTCGAGCCGCAGATGCCATGGACGAGGCCGAGGCTTGGTCCATGATCGACAGTATGCTCGACGACGATTCGCCGGTGAGCTGCGACCCTGCACACTCGCGCGACGTCTATCAAGTCGCCATCGACGAGCTCACCAACGGCGGGCAGACCGGCTCCTTCAATCGCGACGACTTCGCCGCCGCGGCACGCGCCGTGTCTGGCTCCCAGGCCGCCCCTGCGGGCAGCACGGCGGCTTTCGTGGCACTCGTCGCCAACGCGGCAGCCAATAACGCCTACAGCGCTACCTCGGCGGACGCGAACGCTTCTGCCGACAATTCGTACGTTGATGAAGCCATGGCCGCGGACGAGGAGGCCGTTGCCGCCCGCCGTGCCGCCGAAAGCTCGTTGTGGGGCGCTCCTGCCCAGCAGCAGGCGGCTGAGGCTGCGCCGTACAATGCAAACCTCGCCAGCATGCCTATCATCTCCGGTGCCGCGGACATCGATCTCGATGACCTCGATGAGCCTGCAGCCATCACCGCATCGATTGATGCCCAAGATCGCATCAACACCGGCGACCTTCCAGATGCCTCGCTCGAGGTTGATGTCCCCATGGCCGATTACTCGGGCCACGAGGACATGTGGGCCGCCGCCACCGCGATCCTGGATGAGATTGACGAGCCTGCTCCTGTTACGGCCCCCGCTCCCGTCGCTGCCCCTCAGCCTGCTGTCCCCGCCTATGTCGGCCGTCACAGTGCTGTGTTCCCCGAGGATACTGCCCGTATCTCGCGCGAGAGCATCGAGCGAGCCGAGGCTATTGCCGCCGGCATTATGGAAAATCGTCGTCACGAGCGCGTCAATCAGATCCTCGAGGAAGAGATCGAGCGCCTGCAGTCCTCTACCGCCAAGCGTACGGGCCGTGCCTATCTGAGCGTTATCGAGGGCGGTACCGCCAGCTTTGCGCCGCTCCGCGCGGAGGCATAACTTCTGCATGGTTAAGATCAATCGAAAATGGGCGGTCGTGACCTGCCTGATGGCGCTCTTGATCTGGGGCAATTCGCTGGTTCCCGGCTCGGGGTCGGGCTCACTGAGTCTAACGGTCATGGAAGCTATCCGCGGTTTCCTGCACGGCGTGGGACTTCCATATGAATGGGTGACCAACTTTGTTGTTCGCAAGTGCGCGCATTTTACCGAGTATATGGTGCTCGGCATCCTGGCAACGCACGCCTTTGATTTTGAGGGCCGGCGCACCTTTGACGTGCTGTTGCCCACGGCGGTGTTCCTGCTGCTGATTCCTTCGATCGACGAGACGATTCAGCTCTTTGTGCCGGGACGCGCTGGAATGATCACCGATGTGATGATCGACTGCTGTGGAGCGGCAACGGGCGTTGTGCTCCGATATCT
>CATWCP010000077.1 GCA_958349325.1 uncultured Collinsella sp. | reverse complement strand
GATGCCTACAACCTGCAGCAGTCGCTTATCGCCGTTGGCTCGGGCGGCTTCTTTGGTAAGGGTTTGGGCCATGCGACGCAGTCGGCCGGCGGCTTTCTGCCTGAGTTCCACACCGACTTCGTCTTCGCCTTTCTGTCCGAGACCTTTGGCTTTTGCGGTTCCTTTTTGCTCCTGTGCCTCTACGTGCTGCTGATCTTTTCGACGATTCGCGTCGCCTTTAAGTGCGAGTCGCTGTTTTTGCGTCTTTCGTGTGTGGGCATCGTTGGCATGTGGGCGTTTCAGACTTTCGAAAACATCGGCATGTGCATCGGCATGATGCCGATTACCGGTATTCCGCTTCCGTTTATTAGCTTCGGTTCGTCTTCGATGATGATTCAGCTGCTGACGGTGGGTATCGTACAATCCATATGGCGGCATCGTTCGGGCGCCGCGTAACCGCTGGAGGGGTTTGCTATGAAAATTCCCGTAGATAAGCTGACCCGCGCTTTTAAGATGGGCGCGTCCGTTAAGAAGGATTCCGATACGCCGGTGCGCGTCTCGGTCTATCTGGATTCGTCCGCCTCGCGCTTTCTGGCCGAGACGGTGCGTGACGCCTTTGTGCCGCAGACGACCTCGGGCATTGTGCGCGTCGAGCGTCTGGGGGAGGAGCGAATTGCTCCAAAGACCGATACCGATGTGGTACTGGTGCTCTCGTGTGGTTCCGATCGCTTGGAGAGTGCCGTGCAGGAGCTCGTGATCGCCGGCGCACCCGTGTGCGTGCTTGCCGAGTCTGCTGTGGAGGTGCCGTTTATCGAGGAGTCTACGCCCATGCTCGGCGTGGTAGCGGCAACCGATAAGACGTATCTGCTCGAGACGCTTGCCCGCTGGATTCTCGACCGCACCGACAAGGAAACGGCTTTTGCGGCGAACTTTGCCTTCATGCGCATCGCGGCGGCCAACCGTATCATCACCTCGTGCGCGCTCACCAATATGGCGACCGGTGCACTGGTGTTTTTGCCAGGCGCCGATTATCCCGTTATGGCGCTGGCGCAGGTGGGCATGCTCTTTGAGCTCGCTGCCGTCTTTGGACGCGGCATTAAGCCTGAGCGCGGCTACGAGGTCGCGGGCGTGCTTGCCGGCGGTCTTGTGATCCGCGCGGTCACCCGCGCGCTCGTCAAACAGACGCCGCATATTGGGTTTGCCGTCAAGGCGCTCACTGCTGCCGCGGGCACCTACGGCATGGGCCGTGCGCTCGTTTCGCTCTACGAGCGCGATGTCGACTACAGCCGTGCCAACGAGGTGGTCACTGCCACGTTCTCCCGCGTTCGCGATCTCGTAACCACGGTCGCGGGCGCTACCCGTCCTATGGCGTCCTACCAAGACGCATCCGATCTCGCTGCTTAGGGGTTTTCCGTTGCGCGTTGCATACCAAGACTGTTTTCATTTAATTGAGCCGTTGCTCGCCAAGGTCGAGAAGCCGAGTCGCTATATCGATCACGAGTGGGGCACGCTTTCCAAGGCCGATGCCGACTACCGTTGCTGCCTGATCTACCCGGATGTGTACGAGGTTGGTCTGCCCAACCAGGGCATCGCCATCCTCTATAACATCCTTAACCAGGCCGAGGGCATCTCCTGCGAGCGTGGCTATGTGCCGTGGCCCGATATGGGTGACGCCATGCGCGAGGCGGGCATTCCGCTGCTCTCGCTCGAGGGTGCAGCGCCGGTCGCTTCGTTTGATATCGTCGGTCTGCATGTGCCGCACGAGATGGCGGTGACGAACTTCCTCGAGGCACTCGACCTCGCTGGCATTTCACTGTTGGCGGCCGACCGAGGCGAAGACGACCCCATCATCATCGCCGGCGGCCCCTCGGTGTACAACCCCGAGCCGTACGCGGCCTTCTTCGATGCCATCCTCATCGGTGAGGGCGAGGAATCGCTGCTCGAGACCTGCCAGCTGCATCGCCGCCTGCGTGACGAAGGGGTCCCGCGCGCGCAGATTGTCGAGCAGCTTGCATCCATTGCCGGCAACTACGTGCCGTCGCTCTATGAGGTTCGTCACGACGAGCCCTGCTCGCCGCATGGCTACACCGTGCCGCGTGAGGGCAAGGATGCGCCGACCGTGGTCTACAAGCGCGTCGTCGAGGATTTCGACGCCACGAATCCGCTGTCGCAGTCGTGCGTGCCCTATGCGCAGCTGGTCCACGACCGCCTGTCTATCGAGATCCTGCGCGGCTGCGCCCGCGGCTGTCGTTTTTGCCAGGCCGGCATGACGTATCGCCCGGTGCGCGAGCGCTCGGCCGACCAGATCGTCTCGTCGGTGATTCAGGGTCTGGAAAAGACCGGCTATGACGAGGTGTCGCTGACCTCGCTCTCCACGACCGACCACTCCTGCATTCGCGACGTGCTCGGCAGGCTCAACCGTCGCCTGGAGGATACGGGTATTCGCGTGTCTATTCCGTCGCAGCGCCTGGATTCGTTTGGCGTGGATATGGCCGAGTCGGTCGCCGGCGAAAAGAAGGGCGGCCTGACGTTCGCGCCCGAGGCCGGCAGCCAGCGCATGCGCGACATCATTAACAAGAACGTGACCGAGGAGGACCTGGACCGTGCGGCCAAGGCGGCCTTCGAGGCCGGCTGGAACCGCATGAAGCTCTACTTTATGATGGGCCTTCCCGGCGAGCGCGACGAGGACATCGTGGCCATCGCCAATCTGGCCGATCACGTGCTGGAGCTCGGTCGTTCCGTGGTGCCCAAGGCTCGTCGCGGCTCGATCTCGGTGTCCATCTCGGTTTCGGTCTTTATCCCCAAGGCTGCCACGCCGTTCCAATGGTGCCCGCAGCTCGACTACGACGACGTCAAGCGTCGCCAGAAGCTGCTTATCACGAGCGTTCGCAACCGTGCCGTTCGCGTGCATTACCACGATGCCGAGACCTCGCTCATCGAGGCCGCGCTGTCCCGCGCCGGTCGTGACATGACGCCCGTCATCATCGACGCTTGGCGTTCGGGCTCTCGCTTTGACGCCTGGGTAGAGCATTTCTCACTCGATAACTGGAAGGAGGCTGCTGCCAAAAACGGCATCGACCTCAATGAGCTCGTACACCTGCCCTACGAGTTGGATTGGCGCCTGCCGTGGGAGCATGTGAGCCCCGGTTGCACGCGCGGCTTCCTCGAGCGCGAGTACCGTCGCTCGCTCGAGGGCGTCACGACTCCCGACTGCACCCGCACGTCGTGCACCGGCTGCGGGATCTGCCCCACGCTCCACGCCAAGAATGTATTGATGGGTGATCGCGCATGAGTGAGCGCCTGACCGACAGCCCCTCGCTCTTTAGACTTCGTGTTCGCTATGGCAAGCGCGATCGCCTTAAGTACCTGGGCCATCTCGAAGTAATCCATACCATTGAGCGCATCGTGCGCCGTGCGGGACTTCCCTATGCCGTCACGCAGGGCTTCTCTCCGCACATGCGCGTGGGCTTCTCTTCGGCGCTACCGGTGGGTACGTCGTCGACCTGCGAGTGGTATGACCTGTTTATGACCGAGTTCGTGGCGCTCGACGAGGCGTTTGGGCGCCTGGCTGCGGCGTCTCCGGCCGATCTGGCGCCCATCGAGGCGGCGTACATCGACGTGCGCACGCCGGCGTTGACGGCGCAGCTCACGCGCCTGTCGTATCGCATCGACCTGCACTTGGATTCCGAGGCGCCCGTAAGCGCCGACGAGGTGCGTCGTGCGATCGACATGTTGCGCGCGGATCATGGCATCGACTACGCGCGCGGAAAAAAGAGCAAGCGCTTGGATTTGGATCACACGCTCGTGGGCTATGAGCTCACGGCGGGGGAGCGCCCAGATCATTTGGTGCTCATGCTCGACACCCATGCCGACAACGAGGGCTCCATGCGTCCGGAAATTTTGCTTTCTGCTGCTGATGTTTTGTTGCAGGGCTTGACCCCGGGCGTGGATGCACCTATTGTTTCCACCGGTATGCAAGACCTCGTGACCATCTGCTCCTACGATGTCGAGCGTCAGAATCAAGCATGCGAGGACGACGAGGGCCGACTCGTCAGCCCCATACCTGTGCGAACTTGTGGATTTGCTCCACATACTCGTTGACGGGGGTATTTTCGCCTGCTACTATATTCGGCTGTTGCACTAACTGATGCATGAAGGGCAAGTAAACATGTACGCAATCGTTAACACGGGCGGCAAGCAGTACAAGGTCGCCACCGACGATGTCATCACCGTCGAGAAGATCGAGGGCAATGAGGGCGACAAGGTCACCCTGCCGGTTATCTTCCTCAACGATGGTAAGAAGATCGTCACCGATCCCGACAAGCTGGCCAAGGCCAAGGTTACCGCTCAGATCGTTGAGCAGTTCAAGGGCGAGAAGCAGCTGGTCTTCAAGTTCCACAAGCGCAAGCGCTATCGTCGTCTGAAGGGTCACCGTCAGCAGCTCACCAAGCTGAAGATCGTGAAGGTTCAGGCTACCTCCCGCGCCAAGAAGGCTGTCAAGGCAGAGGCTGAGGCTGTTGCCGAGGCTCCCGTCGCCGAGTAGATTACACTCGTAACGAAAGAGTAGGTATACACAATGGCACACAAAAAAGGACTCGGTTCCTCCCGTAATGGCCGTGACTCCCGCGGTCAGCGCCTTGGCACGAAGCGCTATGCCGGCCAGACGGTAACCACGGGCACGATTCTCGTCCGTCAGCACGGCACGCACATCCACCCGGGTGAGAACGTTGGCCGTGGTAAGGACGACACGCTGTTCGCGCTGGTCGACGGTACCGTTGAGTTCCATAAGGGTATCAAGCACAGGGTCAGCGTACGCCCGCTCGCGAACGCGTAATTCACCCTTCATAGAGCACATATGTGGGAGGCACTTGAGTTTTAGGATTCAAGGGTCTCCCTCTTTTTTGTAGGAGGCGATTCTGTTGTCACAGTTCACCGATATCAGCCGCATTAACGTGTGCGGCGGCGACGGCGGAGCCGGATGCATGTCGTTTAGGCGCGAGGCATTTGTCCCCAAGGGCGGCCCCGATGGCGGCGACGGCGGTCGTGGCGGCAATGTCGTCATCCAGGCCGATGCTCAGCTGTCTTCGCTGATCGATTACCGCTTTAAGCATCACTTCCGCGCCGAGCGCGGCACGCACGGGCAGGGTGCCCGTCGTAACGGTAAGAGCGGCGAGGACCTGATTCTCAAGGTCCCTATGGGTACCGTGGTGCGCGAGCTCGATCCCGAGACGCAGACCCCGATGTT
>CATWCP010000076.1 GCA_958349325.1 uncultured Collinsella sp. | reverse complement strand
GCGAGGGCAAGAGCATCGCCGAGCTCATGGACACCTTCTACGCCGACGGCTACGATGCGACCACGCCAGGCAACCACGACTGGAGCTACGGTGCGGACAAACTCCGCACCATGACCGGCTACAGCACCACTGGCACGCCCTTCGCCATGCTCTGCGCGAACGCGAAGTCTACGAGCGGCGTATGGAGTTCGAGCATCACCAAGACACTCGATCGCACCTGGGAGGATAGCGAAAATCACTCCTCATTCGACTACAAAATCAAGGTCGGCGTCGTGGGTGCCATGGATGAGTCGCTGGGATCCTCGCTGCGCGCGGACCTGGTCGCGGGCACGTCGTTCTCGAGTGCCGCGAACGCCATCAATACCGAGGCAGAACAGCTGCGCAGGGAGGGCTGCGATGTTGTTGTGTGTATCGCGCATACGCTCAACGCCAAGACCTTTGCCACACGGCTCCGTGGCGTCGATGCCCTTATCGCAGGCCACGAGCACATCAACCTTAACGAGAAGGTGACGGGAGCCGACGGCAAGACGATCCACGTTGTCGAGGCAGGCAGCGCCTTTGCCGAGGTGGGGCTGCTTTCCATTCCGTACAAGTACGACACCAATGGCACCGAGACGACCGACGATGACACGGTCACGGTCCCTGCAGACGGCAGCGACGAGAAGCTCTACACCGCCAAGAACGTCAACGACCTTTTGGCAGACCCCGACAAGGGCTCCGACTACCAAAGCTGCCTTGAAGCCGTCCGCAACAAGATCAAGCCGCTCGACGAGGCCTTTGAAAACGAATCGAACAAGGTGCTCGGCGCATCCACCACCAACTATTTCTACGGCGAGGACGCCGCAGGCACGCATGGTTGGGAAATGGTGCGCACCACCGATTTCCGCCCCAGCAAGGAGGGCGATACCACCAAGGCCCAGACCATCGGCCACGTGATTTGCGGCTCCTATCTTGCCCTGACGGGCGCAGACCTTGCCATCGAGAACGCGGGTGGCATCCGCGGCGGCATCGCTGCGGGCGATGTGACTGCCGGCAACGTCATCGCTATCTCGCCCTACGGCAACACCGTGGAGACCTGGACCATGACCGGCGCGGACTTCCTGACAGCGCTCGAGCACTCACTGCAGATCAGCGACGAGTGCAACGACAGCTACGAGCTTCAGCAGGCTTATGTGGCGGCCGGTCACACCGAGCAGGAGGCGCAAGACAAGTACAAGTGGCGCGATGACTCTGGCAGCGTTCTCTCCTTTGGCGGCATCAACGTGACGATTGATTGGACACAGCCCGAGGGCAAGCGCATTGTGAGTGCCACACTCACCAAAGACGGCAGCACGCTCGACCCCGCCAAGACCTATACCGTCGCCACCAACAACTACATCATCACCAACACGACCGACTTTCCCACCTTTGCACACGCCACCAAGTACACCGAGTGGGGCACGTGCGAGGCGGCGCTGAGGGCGCTGATCGGGCAGAACGGCTGGGAGAGCAAGATGGCCGGGCTCGCCGGCACCATCAGCTTTGGCTCCGCTGCCGTGGACCCCACGCCCACACCGGCCCCGACGCCTAAGCCCTCGCCTAAGACGGACACGACGACCACGAAGGTCATCACCAAGAAGACGACCGGTAAGCTCGCCGCAACGGGAGACCACACGCTGGCAGTAGTTGGCGCGTGCCTTATCGGCGGCATCATCGTCATCATCCTCGGCATTATCTGGAAGCGTCGACGCTAAGCTACACCGCCGGGCCTTGCAGCCCCGCCGCGTAAACCTTATATCGAGCACAGAAGCCCGTCCGATGTGATCGGACGGGCTTCTTGGTGGGTATCATGGTTGGACGATCATTAGGAGGTTTTCCCTACATGGAATTGTTTGAGCCGATTCTTCATTTCTTTGAGCAACGGTGGGTCCACAACATCATCTGGGCCGTCATCTTGGCGATAGGCACCGCCGTCGCCGCCAAGGTCGTATCCAAGACCCTGAACCATCTGCTTAACCGAGACGATAACCCGCTACCGGCATCGAGTATCTTCATCAACATCGCGCGCGCCGTCATCTGGATGATCGGCGGCAGCTTTATCCTCGACAACTGTTTTGGCATTAATGCAAACGCCCTCGTCGCCGCTCTTGGCGTCGGCGGCATCGCCATCTCCCTGGGTTTCCAGGACACGCTCTCAAACCTTATCGGCGGCATGCAAGTGACCTTTATGGGCATCATCAAGCCCGGCGACAATATCGAGGTCGGCGGTGTGTCGGGCGTGGTCCAAGACATCACTTGGCGCCATACAACGATTGAGGATGCCTGTGGACAGACCATCATTGTGCCCAACTCCAACATCTCCAAGAACACGCTCGTGCATTTAATGCCCTTTGGACGCGTGGCCGTGCCCGTTGCCGTAAAGGACACGTCTAAGTGGGCTTCCCTTGACGCGCTGGCAGACGAGCTCACGAGCGCAACCAAAACGGCCGTCTCGCCCATCTCGGGCTTTGACAAAGAGCCCTACGTGCTCTTTAGCGAAATCGGCGACTTTGGCATCAAAGGAAAGATCATCTTTATCGTCAGCGACGACAGCACCACTTTCACCGCTGCCGACGCCTGCATCCGCGCCATCGCCCCCATCATCGCCTAAACCACCGCAAAGGGGTCAGGCATCTTTGTAGTGGTTTTCATTCGTGGTACCATGGTTCATATAGTTGTTTAAACGACTAAGGGAGCAACATTATGGAAGAGGCCTATCGTCAAGCACGCAAGCGCGGCGAGCAAGGACGTCGACGCGCCATTAGCCAAAGCGAGCATCCATACCTTACGGACCTCGATAGCTTGGTTGCTCAGCTCCCCTTAGGTCAGCGAGAGAATGTCGGCCTGCGGGATATTCCGCTCGAAATGGTCGTCGGCACGGTCACCAAGGGCCGTCAGTCCGCCTTTTCGTGTAACTTTATGCCCCTGCTTCCGTTTAGCACCGAGTTCGCCCGCAAGTGGTCCAACCTCTACGACATCCAGGTGACCGAGGGCTATCGCGACCCCGTCATCGTCACCGAGTTCATGCATCGGTTCTATGTCCAAGAAGGCAACAAACGCGTCAGTGTCCTCAAATTCCTAGACGCCCCGACGGTTTCGGCCAAGGTCACCCGTCTCTACCCCGGCACATGGGATTCCGTCGAAAGCCGCCTGTACGGCGAGTTCTGCGCGTTTTGGCGCGTCTGCCCCCTATACGAGATTGAGTTCTCGCGTGAGGGAAGCTACGAGACGCTCGCCAAGATGCTCGGTCAGAACCTTATCGAAAAATGGCCGCAGAAAAAGGTCGACTACCTACGCCACACCTTCCTGCTCTTTAAGCGCGCCTACCTTCGCGCAGGCGGCGACCACCTGGACATTACGCCTGCCGACGCCATGCTCGTCTACCTCAATGTGTACAACCAGGACCGCCTGCTGGATACGCCGACGGATATCGTCGTAAACCGCCTGTGCAAGATCTGGCGCGAGCTGGTCATTGCCGGCAAAAATGACGAGGACAAGGTCGATCTTGTCGAAGCACCGAGCGTCGACGAGGAGGAGACGCCCGCCAAGTCCACCTCTGGCGTGCTCAACTTCTTTATGGGCAAGACCGTCTACTCGACGTCCAACCCCCTGCGCATCGCCTTTATCCATGAGTTCCCCTGTGCGACGTCGAGCTGGGACAGCCTGCACGACCAAGGGCGTCAGTATCTCGATGAGCACTTTGGCGGTATCGTGCGCACCGAGGCGTTCGAGGACTGTCACGATCCGGATGTGTTCTACGCCGCCGTGGAAACGGCTGTCAAACATGGAGCAAACGTCATCTTCTCGACCTCGCACCGCCTGATGGAATACACACTCAGAGCTGCCGTTGAGTATCCCCGGGTTCGGTTCCTTAACTGCTCTATCGGCCTTCCCCACCAAAGCGTCCGTTCGTACTTTGGCAAGATGTACGAGGCCAAGTTCCTCCTGGGCGCCCTTGCCGCCAGCATGGCGGACAACCATCGCATCGGCTACCACGCGTCGGTCTTCGCATCCGGCGCGCTCAGCGAGATCAATGCCTTTGCCATCGGCGCCTCGCTGCTCGACCCCCGCGCGCAAATTATCCTCACCTGGGGCGATGTGCCCGCCGGCGGTCTTGCCGAGGCCATGTGCCGCGAAGGCGTGAGCGTCATGACCGGCGCTGACATGTCAAAGTCGCTCGAAGACCCTACGGCCTACGGACTCCACCGCCTGGTCGATGGCAAGGTTTCCGGCATCGCTATGCCGGTATGGAACTGGGGCCGTTACTACGAGCTCATCGTTCGCAGCCTTCTGCACGGCACGTGGGACGAGACCAGCGATGACAACCAAGTGCGCGCCGTCAACTACTGGTACGGCATGAGCTCCGGCGTTATCGACATCCGTTACGCTCCGGGCCTACCCTACCAGACGCGCAAACTCGTGCAGTTGCTCCGCAACGGCATTGTCGAGGGATCCATCAACCCCTTTGGCGGCGAGCTCCACAGTCAGAACGGCGTGGTACAGATCGAAGGCTTCCCTCCGCTGCCGAGCACGCAGATTGTCGAGATGAATTGGCTGGCGGACAACGTGGTAGGCACCATTCCGCAGCTCGACGATGAGCCGAAAGTCCCTGCCCTATGAAAATCCTTGCCATAGCCGATACCGAAGAACGATGCCTTTGGGAGTGCTTTCGCAAGGAACGCTTTGAGGGAGTCGACCTGATTTTGTCCGCCGGCGATCTGGACCCGGACTATCTTGAGTTTTTGGTTACGGTCATCAACAAACCGCTCATCTACGTGCGCGGCAATCACGATGACCGCTACGCACGTCATGCACCGGGTGGATGTATCTGCGTAGAGGACAGCGTGTACACGTACCGAGGGATTCGCATTGCGGGCCTTGGCGGGTCCATGCGTTATCGCGACGGCGCCAACATGTACACCGAACGCGAGATGTCCAAGCGCATGCGTAAGCTGTCGCGTAAGGTTAGGATGGTCGGCGGGTGCGACATTCTGCTTACCCATGCACCCGCCGCCGGTATGGGTGATCTGGACGATCTGCCGCATCGAGGATTCGAGTGCTTTAACACAGCACTCGAATCCTGGAATCCCGACTACATGGTGCACGGGCATGTGCACCAAAGCTACGGTTGTGATTTTCAGCGCGAGCGTCAGCATGTGTGTGGAACGACGATCATCAACGCCTGCGGCTATACGCAGTTTGAGCTCGACCAGACGCACTACCCCATCCGCGGCTGGCAAGCAGCGTGGCTCAACTCACAAACCATGCGCCGCGAGCTCAAACGACACGAAGCCATCGAGTCTTCAACAGCCAGAACACCCTGGTAACCACCATAAAGGGGACACTGTCCCCTTTATGGTGCTTTTGACGCGATAGCAAGAAACCCGGTCCTGCACAAGGCAGAACCGGGTTTCTTTAGCAATGCTTGCTGTACTCAGGCAGTAACTAGCAGTTACTCAGCCAGGAAGTCACGCTGGACAGCGGGATCGACCTTGACGCCAGGGCCCATGGTGGAAGACACGGAGATGGACTTG
>CATWCP010000075.1 GCA_958349325.1 uncultured Collinsella sp. | reverse complement strand
CCTTGCACCAGCTATTTGCCGGCAGCGCGCAGGGCTACGTAGGCGGCACCGATGATGCCGGCGTCGTTGCCGAGCGAAGCGACCTTAATGGGCGTCTCGCGCGAGGCGGAAAGCGCGTAGCGCTGGAAGTGCTCGCGAACCTTGTCGAGGTAGACATCGGCCGAGGCAGACGCACCGCCGCCGATCAGGAACATCTCGGGGTCGACCACGTTGGCAATAAGCGCCAGGGCACGACCGAGATAATCGGCCATGGTATCGGCCGCGGCCAGCGCGAGCTTGTCTCCCTCGCGGCAGGCCTGGAACACGTCCTTGGAATCGGAGGGGCCGGTGAGCTCGATGGGCTCGACGCCCGCCTTCTTGCACTCGGCAAGGTAGTTGCTCACCACGCCGGTGGCGCTGGAATACTGCTCCAGGTGGCCATGGCCGCCGCAGCCGCAGGTGCGCTCCTCAGCTGGGTTCAGGCACATGTGGCCAATCTCGCCGCCAGCACCCACAACGCCCGATACCACGTCGCCATTAACGATAACGCCGCCACCCACGCCGGTACCGATGGTGACCATCACCACGTTCTGCACGCCCTTGGCAGAGCCGAGCCAGGCCTCGCCCATGGCGGCGGCGTTGGCATCGTTCTCGTACTTAACGACCGCGTCGGGGCAGTGCTGCTGAATGGCGATCCTCAGCTCGGGCAGGTTAATGGCAATGTTGGCCTTGACCTTGGCATCGCCCGACGCCGGGATGGGGCACGGAACGGCCAGGCCAATGCCAGCCACAAAGGCGCGCGGAATCTGGGCCTTGGCGACCACCTGGTCGATAGCCTCGGTCACCGCGGCAAAGCCCGCAGCGTCAACGATGGGAGGCGTAGGCACGCTGGCCTTGGCCAGCAGGTTGCCGTCCTCGTCGAACAGACCCTCCTTAACCGAAGTGCCGCCGACGTCAATGCCGATGTAGTACTGCTTAGGTTCCATGGGAGCCCGCCTTTCTCGTTTAAACATTGCCTGTATGGTACCGCTCCCAAGGCAAAAACCTACCAAAAAGGGACAGGTTTGTTTTGGCAGGTTTTATCTGGGGAAACGCAAATGGCCGCTCAACAGGCCGCACAAGACCATCCCCAAAAATAGAGGCGCCGGGAGGCGGAGACTCCCGGCGCCCGTCAAAGGGACTATGTTGTCTGTTGGACCGCACGGTCCTTCGCGGCGATAACGCCGACTAGGCCTTAAGTGCCTGCAGCTGCTTGTGGATCTCGATGAGCTCCGTCGCCATGACGCGCATGGTCTCGGTACCGGCCATCTGGTCCTCGGCATGCAGCAGAATCAACGGGGCCTCGCCGTTACGCTCGCCGTTGGCCTCTTTCTTCAGAAGCCCCATGTGAACATCGTGGCCACCGTTATAGGCCTCGTCGCCCTGCTTGATAAGCTCCTCGGCGGCGTCAAAATCGCCCTCCTTGGCCTTTTGCACGGCATTGATGTACATGCTCTTGGCGGTACCGACGTAGCTGATGATCTCGAAGCAGGTCATCTGCAGTTCGTTCATATCCTCCATACAGAGCACCTAGCCCATCACGCTGACGCAGTGGTCGATGATGCCGGCAGCGTTCATGCGGCCGTAGTCGACCATGTTGATGACCTCGACCGGAAAACGACCGGCGGCCTCCTTCTCAAAGTCGCCCTTGGTGTAGCCGATCTGCGGGCCAAGCAGCAACATGTCGCACTCGTCCAGGTGATCGTGGGCCTCATTCATGGGACGAGCCTCGACCTCGATATCCAGACCACGGTTTGCAACCTCGGCCTGCATCTTCTGGACCAGCAGGCTCGTGGACATACCGGCATTGCAGCAGAGCATGATCTTCTTCATGGTTTCCTCCTTATAACTGCGCGGCGCGCAGACGACAACTGGTTTTATTCCTTGCGGCTATTGTGCCCACCCCCCTGCATCTTTACACAAGGGAGAGAGCCGCGGGCACCGGCACCGCGTACCGGCGCCCGCAAAGGTGAAAGGGACGAACGTTAGGCGTTCTACTCGGCGAGAGCCTCCTGCTTGGCGATTGCCTTCTCGGAAATCTTCATAAAGGGCAGGTAGACGGCCATGCCAATGACAATCTCGAGAGCCTGCCACACGCCGGCGCGCCAATCAAAGCCCGTAGCGAGCAGGGCATTGATGACGGGAGGCATGGTCCAGGGCACCTGGGCGATGCAGGGGCTGATGATGCCTGCGCAGGTAAGGCCATAGGTGATGCCGATGAACAGATCGGGGAGGAGGACAAACGGAATCATGAGCGGCAGGTTGTACACGATGGGGTAACCGTAGATAACCGGCTCGTTGATGTTGAACAGACCAGGCAGGATAGCCATCTTGGAAACGGTCTCGGAAGCCTTGTTCTTGGAGAACAGGAGCGTGTCGAGCAGAAGCATGAGGGTGCAGCCCGAGCCGCCGATGAGGGCAAAGCTGTTAACGATCTGCATGTTCATGTAGTGATCGGGCTGGATGGTGCCACCGGCGGCAAAGGTAGCCATGTTGTCGACGATGAGCATGGTCAGGATCGGCTCGACGGTAGCGCCAGAGATGGTGGACTGGTGAATACCGACGCAGAACAGCAGGTTGGCAAGGGTGTAGATGAGGATAACAGCCCACGGACCGGCGTTCATGATGCTCTTGAGCGGGTTGGAGATGCACGTGGAGATGATGGTGCACAGATCGGTGCCGGCGCACACGGCGAGCAGGGCCGCGGCAAGAGCGAAGATCGCGAGGTTGAGCAGCATCGGGATCATGACGTTGAAGGAGTTGGAGACCGCGGGGGGCACACCCTCGCCCAGCTTAACCTTGAGCTTCTCGACGCCAGAAATCTTGATGAAGAGTGAGACGGAAAGCAGGGCGATGATAATAGCCGAGAACAGACCGTTGGTGCCGGTGTTGGCAGTCGAAAGGGCGCCCGTGACCTCGGCGGAGGTGATCTTGTCGGTGAGCAGCGGGCTCGTGGCGGCAAGCGAGGCGGTGATCTGCTGCGGCATCATGATGACGAAGGCAGAGATGGCGACGACCACGCAAGCGAGCGGGTTATCGAAACGCTTGTTCTTGGCGAGGCTGTAGCCAATCAATCCGGCCAAGATAATGGCAGAGACGTTGAGGGTGCCCAGCGTAATTGCCGAACCCCACGTCTGAAGGTTGGCAAGGCCCGCCGCATCGAGCGGGAACAGAGGGAACACGACGTTATTAATAAGAACCGCGATACCCGCAAGGATATAGAGCGGCGTGATGGTCGCGAAGGCGTCACGCAGGGAACGCAGGTGAACCTGGTTTCCCACCTTCGCAGAGACCTCGGCAAACTTGTCGAGGAAGCTCTTTCCGTTGTCACTGGTCATGATTGCTCCTAACTTTCAAATCCGGCCTTTTCCTATGCGCACGGTGGTCTGTCGCCCTCTGCCACCAGATGTGCCATGTGTTGCGCGCGGCGGCGCGCGGTCTGGGCGTTCGCCCGGTCGCTAATCAACCACGTGGGTCGTGGCGACCTGTTTGAGCCAGGCTGCCGACTTCTTAAGGCGGCGCTTGTAGCCGTCCATGAGATCGACCTCGACAAAGCCATAGCGATTCTTAAAGGCATTGGCCCAAGACCAGTTATCGATGACGGCCCAATAGTGATAGCCCCGGCATTTGGCGCCCTCGGAGATTGCCTTGGCAACCCACTCCAGGTGTTGGCGCACAAAGTCGACTCGGTAGTCATCCTGGATGGTTCCTTCGGCGTCACGGTTCTTGTATTCGTCCATGATGCCGATGCCGTTCTCGGAAACGAACCACTCAAGATCGGGGTAGTTCTTAGCGCAGTCCATGCCAAAGTCGTAGAGGCCCTGCGGGTAGATCTCCCAGCCGCGGCTCTCGTTCATAACGGCGTCGGGCCACACGTACTCGTCGGCAAAGTGCGGCAGACCGTACTGGTCGATCTTGCTCGCCGGCGCCTGAACGCGCGTGGGGTGGTAGTAGTTGCAGCCGAGCCAGTCGACAACACCCTGCTTGAGAATCTCTTGGTCGCCGGCACGGAACGGGAGCTTAACGCCGCCCTCGGCCAGGCTATCGAGCACGTCGGCAGGAAGCTCGCCCTTGGTAATAAGGTCGAGCCACCAGCGATTGTTGATGCCGCTGGTCATACGCACGGCCTCGAGGTCTGCCTCGCTGGGGTTCTCCTTGGTGTAGACCGGAGTAAAGCAGTTGATCATGCCGATCTTGGCATCGGCGCGAATAGCGCCCTCGTCATAGGCGCGACGGTAGTTGGCCACGGCCAGCGCATGTGCCAGCGAGATGTGATACTGCACGGTGCGGGCGCGGTTGAAGTCGTGGAGCTGCGGGAACCACACGCCCTCCTGATAGCGCTGCTCGGGCTCGACGATGGGCTCGTTAAAGGTGAACCAGTACTTAATCTCCTGGCCAAACTCGCGGAAGGCGACGTCGGCGTAATGCGCGTAAGCCTCGACGACCTCACGGCTCTCCCAGCCGCCACGGTTAAAAAGGTAGGTGGGCATATCAAAGTGGTACAAGTTGACAAACGGCTCCAGGCCGGCTTCGCGAGAGGCGCGGAACAACTCGTGATACCACGCGGCACCTTCCTCGTTGAGGTTGCCGTCGGCATCGAGCAGACGGCTCCACTGGATGGAAGTGCGATAGGTATCCAGGCCCAAGTCCTTCAAAATGCGAAAGTCTTCCTGGTACTTGGCCATAAAGTCATTGCCGGCGTAAGAGCCAACGCGGTTGTAGAACGAACCCAGATCCTGGATGGACCAGGTGTCCCACAGGTTCTCGAGCTTGCCGCCCTGGTTCCACTGACCCTCAGTCTGCGGGCCGGACATAGCAGCGCCAAAGAAGAAGTCGTTGGGCAGCTGATACTGTGCCATCAAAGTCCTCGCTTTCGTGTTCTAGAGCTTCCGGTTGGAGACGGGTTTGCTTTGGCAGGTTATCCGGCGCGGGCGCGCACCGGTCATACCGATATCCAACCTGCCAAAACAAAACCGTCCCCAAACGGTCAATCCTGGTCTGCTGCAGGATTCCGTTCGTTGCTTAAACTATAGCGCTCTAATTCTAAAAGTAAAGCGTCTTTTTCTTTTTTCTTTCTCGAACTTCTTAGATAAAAGTAATATGGGTGCCCTGTTGAGGGTTATACTTACTTTTGTATTCATATATGTCGGAAAGGAGGTTCCATGATTCCCAAATACGAGGCGATAGCTGCAGATATTCGTCGGAGTATTGAGGATGGCGCTCTTAAACCGGGCGACAAGCTTCCCACCGTCGTTGAGTTCTGCGAGCTCTATAGCGTTTCCAAAATCACCGTCAAACGAGCTATCGAGCAAATCACCGAGGAAGGTCTTATTACCAGCCGTCGTGGATCGGGTACCTACGTTAAGGACACGGCGGGGCTTCCCGGCCAGGCGTTTTTCCAGGGCAAAAACGACCGTGCCCAGGGCTTTTCGTATGAGCACCGCGGGGAGAAGGTGACCTCGGTGGTCTACGATTTCTCGATTGTTAATCCACCAGCGGACATCGCAGCCCAGCTGGGAATTGCCGAGGATGACTTTGCCTATCAC
>CATWCP010000074.1 GCA_958349325.1 uncultured Collinsella sp. | reverse complement strand
CACGTTAAACACGTTATTCCGATGTCTGATTCGTCGGTCAGCATTAAGCCTGAGGATATTCAGCCCACTGTGCTGCCCGATGCATTTATTGAGTCCGATATCGTTCGCAAACTCAATACGTTGAGTCTGCCGCGCTATAATCAGTTGCCCAATGTGACGCTCTACCGCGACCAGGTCATTGAGTATGTTGCACTGTGGATGGAGCCACTGTCCATTTGCGTTGAGCAGCCCGTCATTACGCCATCGATGATCAATAACTACGTGAAGGTCGGCCTGGTGCCTGCTCCGGTCAAAAAGCAATATGGCCGCGAGCAGATTGCCCGCCTGATTGCTATCTGCATCTTTAAGCAGGTGCTACCTATTGCTGCGGTGCAGGCACTCTTTAACATTCAGCGTTTGAGCTACGATGCCCCTACGGCCTTTGATTATGTGGTCGATCAGCTCGAGGCATCGATTCGTTCGGCGTTTTCCGTCGAGCAGACGCCGGTTCCCGATACGGCGCATCAGGTAACGCGTGAGTCGCTGCTTGTGCGCAGCGCGGTTTCATCCTTTGTTTCGAAGGCTTACTTGATGAGCTATCTCAAGTTCAACGGGTTTAATAGCTAGCCGACGTATAAAACGGGCGGGACAAAGAGCCATCTGTCGCTTTGTCCCGCCCGTTTTTTTGCTTGGTTGGACTTTATTTGCCTGAAGCTACGCCCATGCCGTAGCCGATAATGAGCCCATGCATTTCGGCGTAATAGGAATCCAGGCCGTTGCAGGGCATGATGATGGTCTTGGAACCGGGCCAATGCTCGACTATGCGGTCAGCAAGCGCCTGGGCTCCAGCTTCGTTCTCAACGTGATCGATAACGACCTCGCCGCCCGTAAAACCCTCGGCTTCCATGGTGTCGATGATCTTGTTGAGCATCTTCTTTTCGCCACGAGTGTGTCCGACGAGTTCGATTTTACCTGCCTCACTCGCCGTGCCCAAAATGCGGATATTGAGCTTGTTGGCAATGACGCCGGCTGCCTTAGGGATACGTCCGGCTTTGGCGAGGTTTTCGTAATTGCACAAACTGAAGAGGATTTTGCTGTTCTGTTCAAGGCTATCGAAGTATGCGCAAGCGTCCTCGAATGAGACATTCGGATTGCTTGCAAGATAGCGGTCGAACAGCAGGAAAATGAGGTCCATTTTACCGCCAGCTGCGCGTGAATTGACTAGATGAATCTGTCGGTCCGGTTCCTCGGCAAGAACCATATCGCGAGCCGTGGCTGCCGCGTTGTAGCTGCCCGACACGCCCTCAGAGATTGGCATGCAGATGGTCTTGTCTGCCAATTTGAAGAGCTCGGCCCACTCCCCTACGCTGGGACAAGCGCTTGAAGAAGCGTTCGTCTCCGCCTGAACAGCGCAGTTGAGCTCATGAACATCGAGCGAAAGGTCATCGACGAATTCACGCTCCCCCACTCGAATTTTGAGGGGCGCAAATGCAAAGGTGGTATGGGGTGCGGTCGGTTGCCAATCGCGGAGGTTGCAGCTTGAATCTGAGATAAGTGCCCAGCTCATAGAGGGTCCTTTCTAATTGCTCCTATACAATTATAGCCTTCTTGCTGACCGATTGGGCCGCTATCTAGTATTCAAAACTAGATAGCGGCCTGCACGAAAGGCAAAAGAATGGACCCCATGACTCAAAGCCACGAGGTCCACATTCACACGCCGTGTAAGATGACTTAGTAACGCACGAAGATATAGTTATTGTTCATGCCGGCGGCAACGGAGCTGATGATAACACCCGTGTTGTAGTCGGAAGCATGAATCATCTGACCACCACCGATGTAAATGCCGGTGTGGTACGAGTTGACCACAACGTCACCGGGCTGCGGATCGGACACACGCGTCCAGCCCATAAAGGTACCCGTGGTGCCCAGGCGGCAATAGCGACCAGTGAGGCAATAACTAACAAAACCAGAGCAGTCGAAGCTGTTCGGGCCAATTCCGCCCCAGGAATAAGCGCAACCAAGCTTGCTGTATGCACGCGAGACAACAGAACCGCCATCGACTGACTGGCTCGGAGCAGAAGGCGTCGGAGCCGGGGCAGGCGTAGAGGGCTGCGGCGTCGGAGCAGGTGCCGGCGTAGGAGCCGGAGTGTTGCCGCCCTGGTTGTTATTATTGCTGGTCTGGCCACCGTTGTTGGTGTTCTCGGTCGTACCGGCAGTCTCGTTGCTCACCGTGGCCTTCTCGGCGGTACTGGCGTTGATGCCGGCCTGCAGCGCGGCGTTGGCCTCGGCCTCTGCGGCAAGCTCGGCTTGCAGCTGCGAATCCAGGGAGTTTACGACGTTCTGGGCTTCAGCCTGCTGGGCGTTAAGCTCGTCGACCTTCTTTTGCGTGGCTGCGACGTTCTTTTCCTGCTCGGACTGCTTATCGGTGAGCTGCTGCTTAAGCTCCTTGACCTCTTGAATGGTCTGAGCTTGCTTATCGGAGACTTTGCCGTAGTAGAACAGACGGTTGAGCATATCGCTCAGGTCGTCAACGCCCGTTAGAACCTGAAGCAGGCTCAGACCGCCGGTCTTGTACTCGCCGGCGACATAGGTCGAGAGCTTGGCCTGACCGTCAGCAATCTCCTGCTGCTTTTGCGTGATCTCGCCAGCAGTCTGATCGAGCGCCTGCGTCTGCGTGGCGAGCTCATCGTAAATCTGCTGGGTTTGGGTACCGATCTGCTCGAGCTTCGTACGAGCAGCGGCAAGGTCGGATGCGGTATCGGCGTAGGCAGGAGCCGCGAGGCCCAAGCCTAAAACACAAGCGAGGGTTGCCGTAGCAGCGCAGCGTGCCATGTTTTTGTGCGTGTTTGCTGTGCGCATATAGCTTCCTTTCCAGTAACTAAGGGTAACGGCTAGTCCACCGTCACCAGGCTAAAGAGCTCAACATCGTCGTCAGTCGACGTGAGCTTCTCGCGCGGGTTGAGAAACGCAAGCTCAAGGATACACCCGTAGCCCACAAGCTTTGCGCCCATATCTCGCACCAGTTTACCTGTTGCCTCGACGGTTCCGCCCGTCGCGACCAAGTCGTCCAGAATCAACACGGTATCTTTAGAGCTGATAGCGTCGGCATGGATCTCAATTGAATCGGTGCCGTACTCGAGCTCGTAGCTCTGGCTTACGGTCTCGCGCGGCAGCTTGCCCGGTTTACGTGCGGGAACAAAGCCGGCGCCCAGAGCGACGGCCACGGGAACGCCCACCATAAAGCCGCGAGCCTCGGGACCTACGACCTTGGTGATTCCCATGCCGGCAAAGTGCTCGGCGAGGGCATCGGTCATGGCTTTGAGCGCCTCGGGATTGCCGAAGAGCGGCGTGATGTCTTTAAAGATGACTCCGGGCTCGGGATAGTCGGGGATGTCGACGATTTGAGATTCGAAGTCGTACATTGCATGACCTTTCAATGGGTTGCCGGATAAGCGGCAGCTGTTACTTGCCCGCGGTGACGGTGCCGGATTGCGAAGGGGCGACGACCTTGAGCGGCTTTACGAGAGAATCCTCGTGTGAAGCCGGCGCGACTGTCTCTTCGTTTTTGGCCTTGGTGGACTCGGAGCGAGTGATTTCCTCATCGAGTGCATCGATGTCGGCGTCTTCGACCACGGCGTTGAGCGACTCAAAAACGCGGTTCTTGAGCAGCGCGGTGTGCACGCCCTCCGTCAGGTCGTGAAGCTTCTTAAACGCACGCTCGAGCTTGGCGTCGCGCTCGTCATCGGAGGTGTCCATGCCGAGCATGCTCACGAGCACCTGCTCAAACATCGAGGACTCGCGGTTGGCGGAAGACACGTACTGACGCAGGTTGCGCGGCTCGATATGGAAGCGTGACAGCTCGGAGCAGTAACGGATGATCGGAAAATCGCGACCATCGACGAGCTCACGATTCTGCGGACTCTTGATGATGCGAATGAGGTCGTTCTCGGCGAGCGAGCGGATAAACGAAATCTCGACGCCCAGCATATCGGGAATGGTCTCGATGGGATGCAGCTTTTGCTTAGTCTCCTTGGGCTCCGTCTTGAGTGGAACATCGGACAGCAAGCCCACCTCGTAGGCGAGCGTTGACAGGTCCGTGGCGTTTTCCAAGCGCTGCTTAATCACGTTGAGCGGCATGTAGCGAGTCTTCTGCAAGTGCAGAATGACCTCCAGGCGATCAACGTCCTCCTTGGAGTACTGACGGTATCCCTTAGGCGTACGATGAGGGGTAATGAGCCCCTCATCCTCTAGAAATCTTATTTTTGAGTTCGAAAGATCGGGGTATGCGCCTCGAAGTAGGTTGACGACTTGGCCGATACTCAGATAGTTGCGTTCGGCCATGCCCTACTCACCGGTTTCGATGCGCTCCGGCGTGCTCTCGTGGTAGATGAGCGTAAACGTACCGATCTGAACGGAAGAACCGTCGTGCAGCGGGGCTGCATTGACGATGGCACCGTCGACCCAGGTGCCATTGAGCGATCCCAAGTCCTCGATGCGAGCGCCGAGGCCCTCGCGAATAATGCGCGCGTGGCTGCGCGAAACAGTCATGTCGTTGAGGAAGATGCCGTTCGCGGGATCGCGGCCGATGGTGGTCACGTCGTCCTCGAGCTCAAAAGCGGCACCCGTCTGCGGACCCTTGACGATGGACAGAACGGGGGCGGTGATGCGCACGTTGGCCATGAGGTCGGGAACGGTGACGTCGCTTGAAGGCACGCGGAATACGCAGGTAGCGTCAGCAGTCTTATCATTCTGAGGCATATTGTTAACCATGTTGTCCATGACAACCCCTAACTTATCGCGGACGTGCCGCAAATAATGAACCGTACGTAATCATACCCCAACGAATCAGTCTTCGATTTCAGGGTTCAGAAAGTCGATGTCCTCGTCCTCGGGATGCGCGAGAGCCTGTTTAATGGCCGCTCCGCCCTTAATGGAGTAGATGACAGCCGTGAGCATGGAGAAGATCACGCCGCCGTACACAAAGAAGATGCCGAGGGGCACCGAGCTTCCGTTGAGGCCCGGGAAGGCCGTGAGGGTTGAAGGTAAAAGATGCAGGCCGTCAATAACGGGGAACCCGAGCAGCATGAGCGAGAAGCCGGTCATGAGCAGCGCTGTCGCAATCTTTCCGGGGAAGACGACGTCAATGGGACGAGGGTGGTAATGGCGAACGATAAGTGTGCCGATGCCCAGATAGATGTCGCGGCCAATAATGAGCACGCAGACCCAGATGGGAAGCTCGCCGCGGACTACCAGGCCCAACACGCCGGTAAACAGCAGTGCACGGTCGCAAATGGGATCCATGACCTTGCCGAGCCACGAGACCGTCTTAGTCATGCGGGCGATCTGACCGTCCATCCAGTCGGTGGAGGCGGCAACGGCGTAGATTGCGATGGCGATGACGCGATTGTTATCCGTCACAAACAGGTACAGAAATACCAGGGTGAGGATCAGGCGCGTAAAGGTGATGAAATTGGAGATCGTAAAGATCTTATTCGACGGGTAATCGGAAGTGCCGATAAGCTCCTTTTTGATCTTCTTTTTGATGCCCACTGGACTCCCCCGCTGGTTAACGACAAAACTTTTGATACTATACCCGTTCCGGCGATGTCTATCCAGCGCAGCCATAGAGAGTCCAGACATGTGGAGG
>CATWCP010000073.1 GCA_958349325.1 uncultured Collinsella sp. | reverse complement strand
GCGAACCTCCAGTCCGGACCGCCCCGCGGTCCAACTTTCTGTCCGCACCCCCTTTCTTGACATTTGTTCAACTTATGCAGTGTTATTCGATTTTTCAGTTTTAGAAAACCACAGGTAGAATTGTTGGCAAATAGAGGTAAATAACACTCTGTTGTTATTTGCACAACATTTTGCTTTAACCCACTCAATCTGTGAACGGTCGATATTTGGCTGTGAGTGGTCGTTTGTTCACCGCATCGATTCGCCACGGGACAAAAAAGCGTCCCGGCAATCGGTTGCCGGGACGCCTGATCGAACCACCACAAAGGTGCCTGTCCCCTTTGCGGTGGTTCTCCCCCAGCGCTACAGCAGATGCTCCTCGATAAAGATCGCGATGCCGTCTTCGTCGTTGCTGGCGGTTACAAAGTCCGCAGCGGCGCGGGTGGCATCGCTGCCGTTTGCCATGGCCACGCCCACGCCGGCGTCGGCCACCATGCAGGTGTCGTTATCCGCATCGCCAAACACGCAGATGTTCTGGAGCTCCATGTCGTTGAGCTCCGCCACGCGCACAAGGCCGCGCGTCTTGGACACGCGCGGATCCATGAACTCGTAGAGGCGCTGCGTGGTTTGCAGGGCGGCCGCCTTAACGGTGTCATCGGCGAACGTCGATGCGCGCTCGATGACCTGCGGCATCACCTCGGGCGCCATGGTAAACATCACCTTGGGCTGCGGCTCGCGCAAGAACTCGGCAAAATCGACCACCTTATAGGGCACGCCGTCGACACGCGATAGATGCTCGACGCATGCATTGGTCTCGGGAACGTAGAACACGCCGTCTCGGGGGCAAACGGGCGTTGCCGGAAGGTCCGCCATGTGCTTGCAGATGCGCGCGATGGTTTCGCCCGGCAGCGGGTAGCTCAGCTCGTTGATGCCGTGCGCGCGGTCGATGACCTCGGCGCCGCCACAGCCCACCATCACGTCTACCAGGCCGTCGATGCCCCAGAGCTCGTACATAGCCTCGGTCGCGTGGGCGTCGCGCCCGGTGCACAGGCCAAAGAGCACGCCGCGCTCGCGCAGGGCGCGGATCGCGACCACGGTGCGCGGGGACACCGTGTGCTCGCTTGTGAGCAGCGTGCCGTCGATATCGCAGAACACGGCTTTGATGTGGCCGAAGGTGGCGTCCATGGGGCCCTTTCTGGGTAGTGTGGCGGTGTGGGAAGCGATTGGAAATGGAGTACATGGTATACCAAGGCGCGAGCACGGCACGCAGGAGCAAAAACCACCACAAAGGTGCCTGTCCCCTTTGTGGTGGCTTGTGGTGCTCGGGTCTCAGCGCAATCCATCACAACATTCGACGTTTTTCGGCAAAATCGCGATTTTCATCGAATGTTGTGACGGTTTTACCGCTCTGCAGCACGATCCAGATGCCCGCGTCCAAACAGCAGCAGCGCTGCGGGAACTGCCGTTACGACCAGGCCCGCGCCTACGAGTGTCTGTTGCACGCCAAATGTTGCTGCTAGCCACGGGGCAATCGCCAGCGGGGCCACGCCGGCGAACATGTTGCCAAAGCCCATGACCGAGTTGACGCGACCGAGCTGCTCGAGCGGAGCCGTCGTTTGCACGATCGTGTTGTGGAGCGGATTGACGACGCCCCAGGCCACGCCCAGGGCAATCTGGCCGACGAGGGCCACGCCCACGTACGGCGTTCCCACGTAGAGCAGGCTTCCCAGACCCACGGACATAAGCGCCACGAGCAGCGTTTTTAGGTTGACCAGGTGCGGCGGCAAGCGGAGCGCGGCCACGGCGCCCAGCACCGCGCCCACACCGCTGGCCGACGAGAGCCAACCCATCCATTCGACACCGACGTGCAGGACATCGCGGTAGAAGAACGACTCCAGCGGATCGAAGGCACCGTAGCCAAAGTTTGAAAGGAAAATAATGCAGAACAGCAGGGCGAGGACGCTGTTGGTGAAGACCGTCTTGATGCTGGCTGCGAAGGTAGCGCGGGAAGATGCGTTGGGATCGGGACTTTGTCCCGCACGCTCCCCTTCCTCTGCCGAATCGTCATCCGCATCCCCGGCGACATGGCTGGTCTGCGGCCTAAAGCCCCAACCAGCGACGAGCGCCAACACTGTAAAGATCATCATGAGCACGAACACCGCGCGCGACGACGCAGCCGCCGCGACAAAGCCGCCCAGTGTGGGGCCGACGATAATGCTCACGTTGGAGAACATGGCGATGGCGGAGTTGATGTCTTTGAGCTCGACAGGATCGTCAGTGAGGTAGGCTGGATAGGATGTGGCGATGGGCTGGGCGAATCCCATCACAAAGCCCAGGAGCACCGCGCCGAGCAGGACGATGCCGGTCGCGCTGCCAAAAACGAGGATCGCCGCGCCGGTTGCCAACGTGCCCACGATGCTCAGCAAGAAATGACGGCGCGGGCCCCAGGCGTCAAGCGCCGCGCCACCCGCAAAGGATCCCAAGATCACGAATACGTTCATAAACAGGACGGCCAGCAATGTCGCCACGACCGAGGCATCGTCTGCATAGGTGAGCGTTCCGATGACGCCGATGAAGTAGCTGGTCTGAAAACCGGTGTAGATGAGAAAGCGCATCGCCACCAGGCGTTTGGCCTGCACGGACAGCGAAGGTTGAGGCTTTGAGAAAAGAGAGGCGAGCATGGAGACTCCTTGTTTCGTACGAATGCGGACGGCGGGCATTCGCCACCGTCTGTCAAATCAATCTATCCGCATGAAACATTAAGGACGCATCAGGACCCTTCTCTCCGTTTTTCGCCCGTCATGAACTACTTGGTAGATTGTAAGACATGTCCCACACATCTACTAAAGCAAAAACCACCACAAAGGTGCCTGGCCCCTTTGTGGTGGCCGGACTCGCAGGATGGCCTGGCCCGGGGCGCAAACCATCACAACATTCGACGTTTTTCGGCAAAATCGCGATTTTCGCTGAATGTTGTGATGGTTTTTACTGCAAAGCAAAAACCGCCACAAAGGTGCCTGGCCCCTTTGTGGCGGAAATGACGTTTGCCCAGATAAAACTTGCCAAAATAAACCTGTCCCTTTTTGGCATGTTATGGCAACGCAGCGAGCCGGTTCCAAGTGCCCCAGGTCGCCCCGAAAGAGGAGCGACGCGTACTTTGGTACGCGAGCGACGGCTTGAGGGGCGAGATGGGGTGCTTGGAGCTGGCGCAGCGTCAAGCCTTAAAGGTGATCTTGGATCAGGTCGCAGATAGCTCGGGCGTCGTTGATGTTGATGGCTCGGGTCGCAAAGCCGGCGTCGAATGCCTGGCGTGCCAGGGCTTCGTTGCAGGCAAGGGCCAGCGTGTGACCGTCGACCAGGTCGAGCGAGCTCTTGCCGCGCAGACGGTCGACACCCGATCGCGCGACCACGATGTTGTCGAAGCCCTCGGTCTTGTAGCCCTCGATGATCACCACGTCGACATCGTTGTAGCGCGACAGAAGCTCGCGCGCGGGCATCTCGTCCTCCTCGCGCGTGTCGGCGTATTCCGCCCAGCGCGTGGCGCAGATGAGCCCCACATGCTTGGATCCGGCCTGGTGATGACGCCAGGTGTCCTTAGCGGGCACATCGATATCAAAGCCGTGATGCCCATGATGCTTGAGCGAGCCCACGCGCAGACCGCGGCGGGTGAGCTCGGCAATGACCTTCTCGACGAGCGTGGTCTTTCCCGAGTTCTGGTAGCCGATAAACGCGATCGCGGGGACGGCCGGGGCCGGAGCTGCGGGCGCGACGGCGACGGGTGCGCTCGCGGGCGCGTTGCCGTCTGCGGCAGCAGCCTCAACGGCAGCGGCCTGACGCTCTGCACGATCCCACACGCCCGAGCGGCCGCCCTCCTTGTGCAGCAGGCGCACGTCGACGATCTCCATGCCGCGATCGACGGCCTTGCACATGTCGTAGATGGTTAGGCACGCGGCACTCGCGCCGGTCAACGCCTCCATCTCGATACCCGTCTTGCCCGTCACGCCGGCCGTAACCAGTACGTGAAAGCCAACCTGCCCGTCCGCGCGCGCCGGCGCCCAGCCCTCGGGCACGTCCTCGGCCGGCGTCCCCGCCGGAGCGATGGGCGCAATGTCGCACTTGCTCTTGGTAATGAGCAGCGGATGGCACATGGGGATGATGTCGCTCGTGCGTTTGATGGCCATGATGCCCGCCACGCGCGCGCAGGCAAGCACGTCGCCCTTTTTGGCGCGGTCCTGCAGCACCATGGCCTGCGTCTCGGGATGCATGAGGATGGTACCCTCGGCGATGGCAATGCGATGGGTCTCGGCCTTGTCAGACACGTCAACCATGCGTACCTCGCCCTTGGCGTCCACGTGCGTCAACTCGTCACGACGGGCGTCGCGGGCGGGCTCGGTGGCAGCGCTGGCAGACGGCTGCGCGGACGCGTCGGCGTTACCAGCATTCGCCGCAGCCGTGACTTTGTGGGCAGACATCGCGGCCCTGCGAGCGGCCTTGGTGGCATCGGCGTACCTGCTCTTGGCCATATGATCATCCTCCGATTTGGGACATAAATCGTTGCGTGCCCTCAATTATCGCGTGTTCCTGCGGTTTGTGGGCCACGGCATCGCGCCAAATCGAAAGTACCTGCATATCATCACCACGGCGCAGCGCCTCACGCACCGAATACTCGGCATCGCTGAACAGGCACGGACGCACGTTGCCATCGGCCGTCAGGCGCAAACGGTTGCAATTCGCACAAAAATGGTTGGACATGGCACTGATGAAGCCGACCGTTCCCGCCGCACCCGGAAAGTGCCAATAGCGCGCAGGTCCCGCGCCGGCAGGAGCGTCGTTAATGTCGAGCGGCTCGAGCTCGCCCAGTCCCGCCGCGGCGGCCCCGGCATTGATGCGCGCCCGCAACTCGTCGCTCGGAACGGTATCGCTTGCGTCCCACAGCTCGGGATTGAGCGCGGGCGCATGCGGGTCCACAGCGCAATGCGAGCTCGTGCGCTCGTCGCCGATGGGCATGTATTCGATAAAGCGCAGGTGGATGGATCGGTCGACGGTCAGTCGTGCGAGGGCCGCCACATCCTGGTTGAGCCGGCGCACTACAACGCAGTTGACCTTAACGGGCTCAAAGCCCCAAGCCAGCGCCGCGTCGACGCCGGCCATGGTCTGCTCGAGTCGACCCAGGCGCGTGATCTTTCCAAACAGCTCGGGGTCGAGTGTGTCGAGCGAAATGTTGACGCGGTTAAGCCCGGCATCCTTGAGCTGCGGCGCCAGCTTGGGCAGCAGGGCGCCGTTGGTGGTGAGCGAGATGTCCTCGATCTGCGGAATCGCGCGGATGTCGCAAATGAGCGGAATGATACGGCGGCTGACCAGCGGCTCGCCACCCGTCAGGCGCACGCGGCGAATGCCCTCCCCCGCCACCAAGCGCACAAAGCGGGCGATTTCCTCGGCACTGAGCAGCTCGTCATGCGTGCGGGGCGCCACGCCATCGGCCGGCATGCAATAGATGCAGCGGAAATTGCACTTGTCGGTAACGGCAATGCGCAGGTAGTTGATGTCGCGGCCAAAGCCGTCATATTGCACGTGCCCGTCCACGCAGCCCTCCCCTCACGTGGCGTTTTATTCTTCGGAAAACATAATACCCCACGAGAGAATCATGCCGACACCC
>CATWCP010000072.1 GCA_958349325.1 uncultured Collinsella sp. | reverse complement strand
TTCGTGTCGACATAGAGACCATCGTCATGGCCGCCGGTCCCGTGCCATCGCTTATTGTGCTTCGCGAGCGCTGCAGCAAGTCGGATTCCCCCGCGCCGCTGCGCTCCCTCTCCATCCAGACTGGCTCGTTTGAGGCTGCGGCAATCAGCCGCGGCATCGACAGCGGCCGTGCCGATCGCCCGATCACGCACGACCTGCTGCTCGACACCGTCGACGCCCTAGGTGCCAAGCTCGAGCGTGTCGAAATCGTTCGCGCCGAGCCGCCGGTGTTCTACGCGACGATCGTCGTACTGGCCGATGGTAACGAGCATAAGATCGATGCGCGTCCGAGCGACGCCATCGCCCTCGCCGTACGCAGTAATGCCCCCATGTTCGTTGAAGACGACATCATGAATCGCCTGGGCACTGTTTCTACCCATGCCGAGGAAGTCGACGACGAGCAGGAGTTCGAGAAGTTCGACGAGTTTGTCCATACGCTCTCCCCTGATGATTTCTAAATGTTCGACAAACACGCTACGGAGTGCGCTCTCATGAGCGCCGGAGTTTCTGCCGAGGCGGCTGCGATCGCCCGCGAGGCCCAGATGCGCTCGGAGGCTTCTGAGGCGGCTCGCATTGCCTATGTGACGCAGGCCCGCACGCTTCGCGAACGCCGCGGCTCGTTTATCAAGATGGTTGTCGTCTCCGCCCTTGTCGCGGCAATCTGCTCGCGCCTTCGTGGTACAGTTGGTGCGCTTGGGTTTTCGATCTCTACGGGCCTCGTGATCTGGGGTGTGGTCGATGCGGTCATGCTGACCAGTCAGATCAAGGTGCTCGACAAGCGCGCGATGGATATGATGCGCACCCGCGACGCTGCCGCTAAGATCGCCGCCGAGGCACAAGAACTGTAATGACGCCAGACTCGATGGGAAGGTCTAAAGATGGCACAGGATATGCAGGACGCCGGTAACGTCTCCGCCGAGCTCGACGCCATGGTGTGTGACCTGATTGGTGCGTTCTTGGACGACCTTGCCGCCGGCGAGAATCCGGGCGTAGTTGTGGCGATTGAGGACGCTGCTTCCAACCGATATCTGGCGGCGCTCGACGAGGACGGCGAAGAGGCGTGCCTGGAGGCGGCCACCAACTTTATTTCCGAGCACAAGATGGGTCTTAAGGACGAGGGCCTGGGCCGTATCGCCCGCTATGCCATCGGCTACACCGGCTGCGTCGAGATTGACGGCGGCTATCACGATGCTCTGCTCGTGAGCTTCTTCGAAACCACGCTCGAGAGTGGTTTTTCGGCATATGTGCTGTATGAGGGCATGGGCGCCGGCGATGGTTTTATGTGGAGCGACCCTGAACCTGCAGGTGAGGAAACCCCTCTCATCTAAAATCGCTAAAATAAACGAGTTTTCGGTAAAAGGCTCAATATTCCCGCTGAGCGTTGTATCGCTGGGCGGGCCGCATACGCGTGCCGTTTGTATATGGATAGAAGATAGGGGAACTACATGCGCGTAGACAATCTGAGGAACATCGCCATCATCGCCCACGTCGACCACGGCAAGACGACGATGGTCGACAAGCTCCTGCGTGCCACGGACGCCTTCCGTGCCAACCAGCAGGTCGAGGACCGCGTCCTGGATTCCAACGACCAGGAGCGCGAGCGCGGCATTACGATTCTCGCCAAGAACATCTCTATCGAGTACAAGGACGTTAAGATCAACGTCATCGACACCCCGGGCCACGCCGACTTCGGCGGCGAGGTCGAGCGCGTGCTGCGTATGGCCGACGGCGCCCTGCTGCTGGTCGACGCTTTTGAGGGCCCCATGCCCCAGACCCGCTTCGTGCTGCGTCACGCTATCGACACCGGCCTTAAGATCATGATCGTCATCAACAAGATCGACCGTCCGGGCGCCAACCCCGAGAAGGCCTACAACGACTGCCTCGACCTCATGGCCGACCTGGGTGCCACCGACGACCAGCTTGAGTTCGCCATGGAGCACGTGGTCTACGCCAGCGCCATGAATGGCTTTGCCCGCCTTGACCCCAATGACGGCAACATGGACATGTACCCGCTGCTCGACATGATCATCGACGATATGCCCGCGCCCGAGGTTGACGAGAACGCCCCGCTGGCCATGCAGTGCGTGACCATCGACCACTCCAACTTCGTCGGCCGTATCGGCATCGGCCGCGTGTACTCCGGCGCCATTCACCAGGGCGACCAGATTTTGGTTGTGAAGAACGACGGCTCCAGCGCCACCGCTACCGTCAAGCAGCTCTTTACCTTCGACTACCTGGGCCGCACCGAGTGCCAAGAAGTCGGCGCTGGCGACATCGCTGCCGTCGTGGGCATCGACCGCACCGATATCGGCGATGTCTACACCGATCCCGAGAACCCCGTCGAGCTCGAGCCCATCGAGATCGACCCGCCGACCCTGTCCATCGTCTTTGAGGCTTCGACCTCCCCGCTCGTCGGCCGCGACGGCGACATCGTGGGTGCCCGTCAGCTCAAGGAGCGCCTGTTCAACGAGGCCGAGAACAACGTGACTATGAAGATCGAGGAGCTCGAGGACAAGAGTGGCGTCGAGGTTTCGGGCCGCGGCATCCTGCACCTGTCCGTCCTGATGGAGTCCATGCGCCGCGAGGGCTTTGAGTTCCAGGTCGGTCGTCCCCGCGTTCTGTTTAAGAAGGACGAGAACGGCAACAAGATGGAGCCCGTCGAGCAGGCCGTCGTCGAGTGCCCGGACGAGTACTCGGGCAAGGTCGTTGAGGTCTTCGGCACCTCCGGCGGCATCATGACGAGCATGGATACCTCGGGCATCGTGACGCACCTCGAGTTTAAGATTCCGACCCGCGGCATCATGGGTCTTAAGAACCGCATCATGAACGTCACCCACGGCGAGGGCGTGTTCTACCACACCTTCCTGGAGTATGGTCCTTACGCTGGCGAGATCGGTAACCGTCAGAACGGCGCCATGATTTCCATGACCACCGAGAAGGCCGTTGCCTATGCTCTGGGTACGCTGCAGGAGCGCGGCCAGCTGTTTGTTGAGCCGGGTACCGAGTGCTATGAGGGCATGATCGTGGGCGAGCGCAGCAAGGCCGGCGACATGGTCGTCAACATCGCTCGCACCAAGAACCTAGGCAACCAGCGTTCCTCGACCTCCGATATCTCCGTCCAGCTGGTGCCGCCCCGCACCTTCTCGCTGGAGGAGGCGCTGGAGTACATTGCCGACGATGAGCTGGTCGAGATTACTCCCAAGAACATCCGCCTGCGCAAGCGTCTGCTCAACGCCACCGACCGCAAGAAGGCCGCCGTCCGCGCCGGCCAGGTCAACAAATAAGCGCTGGGGCTTATAACCGCCAATAAGAAAGGGCGTCGACCGCAATGGTCGACGCCCTTTTTGGTGCACAGGGATTGAGTTAGTCTGCGCCACCACAAAGGTGCCTGGTCCCTTTATGGTGGTTGGCGGCTAAGCGGTGGGGAGTCCTGGCGTGTTAGCCGGCTGCTGCGGTTTGAGGTGGGCGTTGCGCCAGATGATTTGGATGATGTAGCCGAGTGTAAAGACGAAGGCCACGCCGCTGATGAAGTCGCCTACGAGGGGAAGCCCCGTGAGGGCGCCTGCGGCGATACCGCCCACAGCCGCCATGGCGTAGCGGTTCTGGCTGTTTCCGACCATGCGCGCGATCGCGCACCCCGCAAAGGCGCTCGACACCAGTGCGATGCCGATAACGCCGCACAAGAGGGCTCCGGCAAGCGACAGACCAGCGATAGAGATAATTAGCAGTAGGACGGCGGGGACGATAGCAATCGTGCCCAGAAGACCGCTCACCCACAGGGGCATGGGGCGCTGGTGGAGCATGCCGGCGGCGCTGGCGGTCGCGCGCGGAAAGACGAGCTCGAGCAGCAGAGCGACAAAGCAGGTCGAGAGTGCCGCGGCGACGATACCGCCGATGACATCGTTAACGGTGGAAGTATCCTCGTTCTCGGTGCGGTCGATCTTGAGCGCGCCTACCTCGGCTCCTGCGGCACGCTCGGGGTCCTCGGAGACGTGCGCGTTCACGGTGCCGGTGATGTGGGCGTTCTTGCCCAGGATGAGCTTGTCGGCCCAAACCTCGACATCGCCCTCGACGGTGCCATCGATGGTCACCGTGTCGCCCGCAAGCGCTGCCGACTTGGTAGAGCCGCGCAGGGCAACCGTCTCGCCTATCGCGTAAAAACAGTTGGCGGTGCTGTCGGAATTGAGCACAACGTGCTGACCGACGACCGTGACGCTGCCATCAACCGTGGTCTTGGCGATATCGATAGTGCGTGCCGCCAAGCGGACGGCGCCGCCCACCGTGCAGTCGCGGATGGAGAGGCTCTCGCCTGCTGCAATTATGTCGCGGCCGATGGACGCATCGTCCAAGTTGAGGGCCTGACCTGCCCAGTACAGGTCACCTTCGACGCCGGACGAATTGGCGTCATTGTCGGTCGCAAGTACGTTGCCTGCGGTGTCCGTGCCGGCGAACGACGCCGTGGGAAGCGCGGTGACCGCTAGAGCGATGAGCGCGAATAAGATCGTGATGCGGCCCCACGCTTTACGGCGCTGGGTCGACGGGAATTGATTACAGGGCATAGTGAATCCTTCGTCAGATGCTCGACATGCACCTAACAGGGTACCCAACGCGTGGGCGCTCTAAAAGAACCTCTCGGTTGCATTTCGAGGGATGAGCCCGCGCCACCTACTTTTTGCGGTGCAAAAAGCGTGCGATGTCATCCTCGGTGGGGCTTTTGATATCAAAGCGCAGCGACAGCCAGCGTAGTCCCATGGTCACCACGACGCAAACGACCAGTGCGACGACATTGCTGACCAAGCCGCTCATGACAAGGCAAACATAGCTTGCCGATCCGGCGATGGCCGCGATGGCATAGAAGTTGGTGCGCTGGAAGATACCCGGCACCACACCCATAAAACCATCTCGCAGCATGCCGCCGCCCACCGCGGTAAAAAAGCCCATCATGATGCACACCGCCGGCGCAAAGCCGTAGACCAGCGCCTTGTCTGCGCCGGTTGCCGCATAAATACCCACCGAGATGATATCGAGCAGGGGAATGAGCTTTTCGGGCTTGTCGACGATTGCCGGGAAGATGTAGATGATGGCCGCGGTGGCGATGGAGAGCGGGAGCGCCATCGGTTGGTTGAGGATGTAGACGTTGCCCACCTGCAGCGTCATATCGCGCAAAAGACCGCCGCCCAGTCCACAGACCACGGCGAGCGCGACGGCGCCCACCAGGTCGAGTTTGTGCTCGCGTGCGACCAACACGCCCGAGATCGATGCCGCGACGACGGCGAACATCTCGAGCCAAAACGGGATGGCAACCATGGCATCCGAGGCGTGTGCGGTAACGATCATAGCGGCGGCAACGGGCAAGATGGGGTCCTTTGAGTTACGGGTTTAGACAATGCCCGTACATAGTACATGTTCGGCGCCGATTGCGACCCTATTGCTCGGCAAACGGTCGGGACTGGGTACGGTCATAGGTTCCATGTTAGGGGATCCGGGTTGATGCTGAACGCGATGGGGGCGTGGTCGAATAGGAGGGATGTCCAAATTTTGAGCTCCGCTCAAAATTTATCCGGTCGGCTTGCGCCGACCGCGCTGTGCTAAAAACGCGCCACGGGCGCGTTTTCTTTACGCTCCGCGCCCTGGCGGGTTCG
>CATWCP010000071.1 GCA_958349325.1 uncultured Collinsella sp. | reverse complement strand
CGCATCTCGGCCGCGGCCTTGTTGGTAAACGTGATGGCAAGGATCTGCCAGGGCTTAACGCCCAGGTCGCCGAGCATATGTGCGATACGGAAGGTCAAGACGCGGGTCTTGCCCGAGCCGGCGCCGGCAAGGACCAGCAGCGGGCCCTCGGTGGTCAGGACCGCCTCGCGCTGAGCGGGATTAAGGCTGTCGATGTCGACGAGCGGCTTGGCGGGCTTGGGCGCCGGCGCGGGAGCGTCGTAGATGTCGAGCGGAACGAGCTCGGGCTCCGGCGCAGCAGGGGCGGTGTATGCATCGAGCGGCACGGGTTCCGGCGCGGGCGGCACAGGTACCGCGACATTCTTTTCCCAGGGCAAGGGCTGGGTCATGGGCGACTCCTCATCTGACGGACGGCGCGCCTGCGGGCAGCGCCATAGTTTGAGCCGTACCAGTATACCGAGCCGCGCGGACACCGACGCAAATCACACCACGACTCCGTGCGCCACCGTCAGGCCCGCCCAGCGGATTTGGCGCAATGGGGTCAGGTTAGTCTGCACCAATCTATTGGCAATCACGAAACCGCCGATGTCATGGCAGCAGCAGCGAGCGGCGGCCGGGGCGAACAAATTGGCATGAAAAGGGGGCGGCATAGACCTTTTGGTCATGCCACCCCCTTTAAATGACAAGTTGTCGCCCCGGCCGCCGCGCAGCGTCGACTAAGTTAGAGGCCGAGCATCGGCTCCAGAACGAAGAAGTATGCGAGCACTACGATGCCCAGGATGATGCGGTAAACACCGAAGCACTTGAAGTCGTGACGGCGGACGAAGCCCATGAGCCACTTGATGGCGATGAGCGACACCACAAAGGCCACAACGCAACCCACGCCCAGGATAGCGACCTCGTTGGCGCCGAACGTACCGCCCTTGATGAAATACTTGACCAGCTTGAGCGCACTCGCGCCAAACATGACAGGGATGGCCAGGAAGAACGTAAACTTGGACGCCACCGAACGCGTACAGCCCAAAAGCAGGCCGCCGATGATGGTAGAACCGGAGCGAGACGTACCAGGCACCAGCGAAAGCACCTGGAAGCAGCCGATACCCAGCGCAGTCTTCCAGCTCAGGTCCTCGAGCGTGGCGATGGAGCCAAAGTCCAGATTCTCGTCATCGTCCTCATCCTCAGCGGTAGCCGCGGCGGGCGCCGCAAAGTGCGCACCGGCGGGACGTCCACCCGACACCACAGCACGCGAACCAAACGAACCGGCAACGGCCATTTCCTCGCGCTTGCTCGCGCGCCAGTTCTCGATCACGATAAACAGCACGCCGTACACAATGAGCGCCAGCGCCACGACGGGAGCATTGTAGAAATGCTCCTCCATCCAGTCGTTGAGCGGCAGGCCGATCGCCGCGGCGGGAATGCAGCCGAGCACAATCTTGCCCCACAGCACCCAAGTGTCGCGACGGCCCTCCTTGCCCTTGCTGGGCGAGAACGGATTGAGCTCATGGAAGAACAGGACGCAGACGGCCAAAATGGCGCCAAGCTGAATCACGACCAGGAACAAATTCCAGAACGTCTCGCTCACGTTCATCTTGACGAACTCGTCCACCAAGATCATGTGACCGGTCGACGAAACAGGCAGCCATTCGGTGATGCCCTCGACCAGGCCCATGAAGGCAGATTTTAGAAGCTCGATAATATCCAAAGGGACCCCCTCGTTAGACACCCGCCGGTAGATGTTCTGAGGACGATGCGGGCGATGTCCCATTATCAACCGTTGGCGGTGCGACCGCGCCTACCCTTACCAAAAAACTCGCCCGTTCACAGAATTGCGAGCAGTCAAACCGAAATCCTTGGGTATAACTGCAACAAGATAAAGTGTCCGGCGGCCAACGCGCCCGCGCCCGCCCGACGCACGAGCCCCGCGCCCGTGCGATAGACCAAGGAGGAAACCATGAACGAGGGCTACACCAAGGTATTTGTTTCACTCGACGGTACTGAGCAGCAGGATTTTGTGCTCGCACGCGCCATCAAGGTCGCCGCGAACAACGGCGCCAAGCTAATCATCGGCCACGTTATCGATTCCACGGCGCTCGAGAGCGCCGGTTCCTATCCGGTCGATCTGGTCAACGGCCTAGAGGAGGCATTTAAGAACTCCATCGCCAAGCAGCTCGAAGAGGCCAAGGCCAATCCCGATATTCCCGAGGTCGAGGTCATGATTCGCGCCGGCCGTATTCGCGAGACGCTCAAGGACGAGATGCTCGACGTGGTTAAGCCCGACCTGGTGCTCTGCGGCGCACGCGGCCTGTCCTCGATCAAGTATGCGCTGCTGGGTTCGATTTCGACGTTCCTGCTGCGCAACACGGACTGCGACATTTTGGTCGTAAAGTAGCGTTGCTCCCACCGGCCGCGGGGCCTGCGGGGTTTCCACGGGCACGTCCTCGCCGCGTTGCGGCTGCGGGATGTGCCCTTAGGAAACCCCTCCCGGCCCCGCGGCCTTCGCAGCCTTGCTTCAACGAGTTGGCTGAATAGAGGAATGGCGTGCCGCCCCGTTTGGGGCGGCACGTTTTTGTTATGGGGGATTCATTTGAGCCCCATAGTTGTGTTCACGTTCAGGAACATGGCGCCAATTGCCTTAGCTAAGTTCACGTTCGGGAACATAGCCGTCCGCACCGCAAGACGGCCCGCCTACTCAAAGTATTGGAACTTGTTGGTTGAGAAGGCGAATGTTACGACAAAGCCTTCGCCGGGCTCGGATGCTGCGGTGACGTCGATGCCCATCTTGGAGCACAGGCGTGCCACCAGATAGAGGCCGATGCCCGTTGCGCGCTTGGTGGTGCGGCCGTTGTCGCCGGTAAAGCCCTTCTCGAACACGCGTGGCAGGTCTGCCGCACTCACGCCGCAGCCGTTATCGGCAACAGTGAGCTCAATGCGCTCACTCGCCAGACCCTCGTCCAGCAACGCGCCCGAACACACGATCTTCGCGCCGTCCTCGCACGCGTATTTAATGCTGTTCTGGATGAGCTGCCCCAAGATAAACTCGAGCCACTTCTCGTCGGTAAAGACCTCAAAGTCGAGGTTCTCGCACACCGGGGCCACGTGCGCCGCGATGAGCTCGCGCGCGTTGGCTTTAATCGCGCCCGTCACCAAGGTCTTGAGATCCCAGCGGCGAATCAGGTAGTCCCGCTCCACGACTTCCGAGCGCGCGTAGTACAGTGCCTGGTCGATATAGCGCTCCACGCGAGCCAGCTCACGGCCCAGGTCATCCACGCGCGACAGGTCGTCTTCGCTGCCGTCCAGGTTTTCCAAAATCAGGTGGGCCGCCGCCAGGGGCAGCTTGGCCTCGTGGACCCAGCTCTCGATATAGTCGCGATAGTCATCGGTCTGACGCCGGCCTTCGGCAACCTCGTCGCAAGCAGCTTTGCCCACGCGACGCAAGACCTCGTACTCGAGCTCGCCCTCGGCATAGGTCGGGCATTGCACCATCTCCTGCACCCATGCGGGACTCTCGAGCTCCTCGGCCGCACGCTCCAGCTGACGCAGAAAACGGCGACGGCGCGCGTACTCGACCACGATGCCGAGCATACCAAAGATAAAGGACACGCCGACCGCCACGACCACAATAGATGTCGAAGCACCGGCGACCGTCAGCACAAAGCAGCTCAGCAGCACGCCGCACGTCCACACGGCGACGGGAAGCAGCGCATCTTTAAAGAACTTGCCAAACGACATAGCCGGCCCCTAGACCGAATAGCCTTGGCCGCGATGCGTCGTCAAATACCCCTTGATGCCGTTTTTTTCGAGCGTGGTACGCAGGCGGTTGATGTTGACGGTGAGCGTATTGTCGTCCACGAAGGCATCGGAGTCCCACAGGTCCTGCATGATGGCCGAGCGCGAGACGATCTTGCCCGCGCGGCTCAGAAGCAACGAGAGGATACGCAGCTCGTTTTTGGTGAGCTCGGTGCTGGTGCCCGTTTGCGTGTTGGTGACCATGGAGCGTGCGAGGTCGAGCTCCAGTCCCTTGTGGACGAGCGTGCTGCGCTCGCCCGCCGCCGCGGTGCGACGCAGTAGTGCGTTGATGCGCGCCACGAGCACACGGGCGCTGTAGGGCTTGGGAACAAAGTCGTCCGCGCCGAGCGTCATGGCCATGACCTCGTCAATCTCGGTCGTGCGCGACGTGAGGACGATGATGGGAACCTCGGATTCGCAGCGAACCTCATGGCAGATGTGCTGGCCGTCTTTGACAGGGAGTGTGAGGTCGAGCAGCACCAGGTCGGGAGCGGCGGCGAGAATATCGCGCGAGACGTGCTCGAACGATTCGCAGGCCTCGATTTCAAACCCGGCGCGGGCAAGAATGTCGACAAGCTCACGACGAATGGGCTCGTCGTCCTCAACGATATAGATCAGCGGCATGGGTTCCGCTCCCCTCTTGGTTGTCCTGCCACCATTATGGCTGCGAAACTGCAGGTGTGCACCGCGCGCGGTGCCAAGGTGACAGAACTGTTCGCGAGCGGGAGCGTTTTGTCCGCCTCGCACTCGTAGCGGTGGCGGGGACCAAAATGATTCTTTAATCCCCGTCCCAGAAAATCATTTAGCGGCGGGCGCGGAGCTTTTCGTAGCCTTCGGCGAAGAAGGCAACCGTAGCGGCGTCGGCCTCGGTGGCGTCCGTCTCGGTTGCGGGGACCACGCCGTGCTCGTCGCTCACTAGGAACAGCGCGCCCTTAAGCTGCGCGGGAATGTCTACGCGCGTGACCGGGATGCCCTTGGTCTGGGCCAGCTGCTCGATGAGCGTCGCCGTGCCGCACAGGCACTCGTCCGCCGGCGCCACAAAGGCAAGCTCGCCGTTGTTGACGGCGGCGAGCAACTCGGGCGCCACGCCGGTCTCGTCGGCCTCGGAGCGGGCCTCGGCGGAACGGGCACGCAGCGCCTTGGCCGACGTATCGGCGAGCGGCTCGTACTCCCCCACCGTCATGGCGGCGTTGCCGTTGATGTCGATCACCAGCATGAGCACGCCGTCGCGTGCGGTGTAATCACCCTCGGCAAGCGACCACTCAACGTGCTGTTTGGCCCAGCTGAGCATGTTATGGGTAAGCGGCTCGCCCTGCACCAGGCGCTCGGACAGTGCGCGAATGTGGCGGTTGAGCATGGGCACCTTTTTGTTGGACATGCGCCAACGGCAGACAAGCGCGGGCTTGTCGAGCGTAAACTTCTCGACCGCCTCCTGATTGGCGCAAAAGTCCTCGTACGCACGCTGATCCTCGGCATTGCCAAACAGCTCGGCATCATCAATCTGGGGCATGGTTGTACCTTTCGTGTTAGTCATTCCGTCCTCTTATACCAAAAAGACGGCCCTCCAAACGGAGCAGCCGTCTTTTGCAGAGATTATTTTGTTCCGGGGCGAAACTTAGTGCCTAAAGTGGCGGGCGCCGGTAAAGACCATAGCAATATTGTGCTCGTTGCAGGCCTGAATGCTCTCGTCATCGCGCTTGGAGCCGCCGGGCTGGATGATGCAGGTCACGCCGTGCGCGGCAAGCACGTCGACGTTGTCGCGGAACGGGAAGAATGCGTCGCTTGCGCAGGCAAAGCCGCCCTTCTCCACGCCCTCACGCTCGCAGAAGTCCTCGGCACGCTCGCAGGCAAGTAGCGCAGAGTCAACGCGGTTAGGCTGACCCGGGCCCATGCCAATGCCGGCCTTACCCTTGGAGACCAGGATGGCGTTGGACTTAA
>CATWCP010000070.1 GCA_958349325.1 uncultured Collinsella sp. | reverse complement strand
GGCTCCGAGTGCACGCCGTTCGCCATCATCACCGACAAGGAGACCGGCATCAAGTGGCCGCTCGCCGACTACGCGCTGCTCCCCAACATGGCTATCGTCGACGCCGACAACTGCATGACCGCCCCGCGCGGCCTGACCGCTGCCTCCGGCATCGACGTCATGACCCACGCCATCGAGTCCTACGTCTCCATCATGGCTTCCGACTACACCAAGGGCCTCTCCGAGCGCGCTGCCAAGCTCGTCTTTGAGAACCTGCCCTCCAGCTTCACGAACGGCGCCAAGGACCCGCACGCCCGCGAGGAGATGCACAACGCCTCCTGCATGGCCGGTATGGCCTTCGCCAACGCCTTCCTGGGCCTCAACCACTCCATGGCTCACAAGCTCGGCGCTTTCCATCACCTGCCCCACGGCATCGCTAACGCCGTCATCCTGACCCGCGTCATGCGCTACAACGCCGCCGAGGCTCCCGTCAAGATGGGTACCTTCTCCCAGTATCCTTACCCCAACGCGCTGCACAACTACGCCGAGATGGCCAAGTACTGCGGTATCGAGGGCAAGGACGACAAGGAGGTCTTCGAGAACTTCATCACGAAGCTCGAGGAGCTCAAGGACTTCATCGGTGTCAAGAAGACCATCGCCGACTACGGTGTTGACGAGCAGTACTTCCTCGACACCCTCGACGAGATGACCGAGCAGGCATTCAACGACCAGTGCACCGGCGCTAACCCGCGCTACCCGCTCATGAGCGAGATCAAGGAGCTCTACCTGGACGCCTACTACGGCCGCGAGCCCCAGGACTACGCCGTCTGCTAGTTTTTAGCACGGTTTTTTGCGGCGGGGGTGCACGGGTGTTTCACACACCCCCGCCGTCGCTTCTATCGCATCGTTGAAAGGATGCAACCATGCTGCTACCCGATTCCAAGACCGAGCTCGTCCGCCGTGGCAACAAGGTCGTTTACGACCTGGGCGACAAGATCGTCAAGGTCTTTAACGAGACCAAGCCTGTCTCCGACGTGTTCAACGAGGCTTTGAATCTTGCCCGCATCAATGAGTGCGGCATCCGCAGCCCCAAGGCTCTCGAGGTTTCCCAGCTCGAGAACGCCAACGGCTGGGCGCTCGTGACCGAGAAGGTTCCGGGCACCACCCTTGCCGAGAAGATGACTGCCGAGCCCCAGCGCTTCGGTGAGTACCTCGAGATGTTCGTCGACCTCCAGATCGAGATCCACGGCTACACCTCCCCGCTGCTCAACCGTCAGCGCGACAAGTTCGCCCGCATGATCGACAGCCTTGATCAGCTCAATGCCACCACGCGCTACAACCTTCAGGAGCGTCTGGACGGCATGACCAAGGAGTTCAAGGTCTGCCACGGCGACTTCAACCCCTCCAACGTCATCGTCGGCGACGACGGCCAGCTCTATGTGTGCGACTGGGCACACGCTACCCAGGGCTCCCCTGCTGCCGACGTTGCCACCACCTACCTGCTCTTTGCCCTCAACAGCAAGGACCAGGCCGAGGCTTATCTGGAGCTCTACTGCGACCGCGCCGACATGCCCATGCAGGTCGTGCGTCAGTGGACGAGCATCGTCGCCGCTTCCGAGCTCGCTCGTAAGCGCAACGTGAACGATGAGTTCCTGAAGAACTGGATCGACGTCGTCGATTATCAGTAATATCTGAGCGATTTATTTCGCATCGGAGGCACAAAGGAAACCCCGCAGCTCGCATGGGCTGTGGGGTTTCCTTTTAGCGATTGAGTACGCCGACAAGATAAAAGGACGGCCCCGCATCTCCCCTATCTGGAGAAATGCGGGGCCGTCCCGTATATCGAACTACAAGCGAAATCGCCGATTAACGGCGTGCCGCCTTCACAAGCTCGGCGACCTTGGCGACGACCTCGTCGATCGCCACGTCCTCGCGCTCACCCGTAGCACGGTCCTTGAGCTCGACGGTGCCGTTCTTGAGGCCACGCTTACCCAGAACGACCTGATACGGGAAGCCCATAAGGTCGTTGTCGGCAAATTTAAAGCCGGGACGCTCGTCACGGTCATCGACGACGACCTCGATACCCTCGGCGCACAGGCCATCAACGATCTGCTCGCAGACGGTAGCGCACTCCTCCTTCTTGGGGTCGAGCGGAATCACAGCAACCTCGTACGGGGCAACGGAGACCGGCCAGACGATGCCGTGCTCGTCGTTGTGCTGCTCCACGACGGCAGCGAGCGAGCGAGACACGCCAACGCCATAGCAACCCATGATAAGCGGCTTCTCCTTGCCGTCCTCGTCCATAAAGGTGGCACCCATGGCCTTGGAGTACTTGGTGCCCAGCTGGAAGACCTGGGAGACCTCGATACCGCGAGCAGCAGACAGCGGCTTGCCGCAGTGCGGGCAGGGATCGCCGGCGACGACGGTAACCAGGTCGGCCCACTCGTCGACGGTAAAGTCGCGCTCGGGGCAGGCGCCGGTAAAGTGATAGTCGACCTCGTTGGCACCGCAGGCCCACTGTTTGGACTCGCGCAGACTCTCGTCGCAGACCAGACGAATGCCCTCGGGCAGGTTAACCGGTCCGATAAAGCCCTTATGCAGCCCGTAGGTCTGGAGCTCCTCGTCGGTCATCATGCGATAGCCCTTGCCAAAGACGTGCTCGGCCTTACAGTCGTTGAGCTCGTGGTCGCCCGGAACAATGGCCACGACCGGCTTGCCCTCGGAGTCAATCAACGCCAGCGACTTGCGCGTGCCGTTCTCGGGGAAGCCGAAGAACTTGGCGACGGCCTCGATGGTGCCCATACCCGGAGTCTCGACCTTGGTGAGCGTGCCGTCGCCGGGACCCTCGGTCACAACGACCTTGGTGCTTGCGGCCTCGTCATCGGCAGCAAAGCCGCAATCGTCGCAGTACACGAGCGAGGCCTCGCCGGCGTCGGCCAGGGCCATGTACTCGACGGAAGTGTCGCCGCCGATTTCGCCGGAGTCGGCGACAACGGGCAGAGCCTTGATGTAACAGCGCTCGCAGATGTTGGCGTAAGCCTGCTTCATCTTGTCGTACTCCTCCTGCAGGCTCTCCTGCGTGGCAGAGAAGCTGTAGGCGTCCTTCATGATGAACTCGCGGCCGCGCATCAGGCCAAAGCGGGGACGGAACTCGTCGCGGAACTTATCCTGGATGTGGTACAGGTTAACGGGCAGCTGTTTGTAGGAGCGCAGCTCGTTGCGCACCAGGGCCGTGACGGTCTCCTCGTGCGTGGGGCCCAGCACAAACTCGCGGCCATGACGGTCGTCAAAGCGCACGAGCTCCTTGCCATAGGCATCGATGCGGCCGGACTCACGCCACAGCTCCGCATCGACCATAATGGGCATCATGAGCTCCTGGGCGCCGGCGGCGTCCATCTCGTCGCGCACGATGTTCTCGATCTTACGAATCGAGCGCCAAGCGAGCGGCAGATAGGAATACAGGCCGGCGGCCTCCTTGCGGATCATACCGGCACGAAGCAGTAGACGATGGCTTGCAAGCTCGGCGTCGGCCGGATCCTCTTTGAGCGTCGGCGCATAGAGCTTAGACATATACATTGCTCGGGTCATTTATTTCTCCTCAATAAGCTTGTCGACCTCGGCCATAAGCGCGTCGACAATTTGGTCCTCAGCTACTTTACCAATGATCTGGCCATGCGAAAAGAGCAGGGCCTGACCACGTCCGCAAGCAATGCCCAGATCGGCATCAGAAGCCTCACCGGGGCCATTAACGGCACATCCCATCACAGCGATAGAAAGCGGCGCGGAGTAGTTCTTAAGCCGCTCGGTGACCTCCTCGGCGATGGGAATGAGGTTAACCTGGCAGCGGGCGCACGTGGGGCACGAGACAATCTCGGGGCCACGGCGACGCAGGCCCAGCGACTGCAGAATACCCCAGGCAACCGGCGGCTCCTCAACCGGATCGGCCGTGAGAGAGACGCGCATGGTGTCACCAATACCCTCAGACAGCAGAATACCAAGGCCCACCGAGCTCTTAATGGTGCCCTGAAGCTTGGTACCCGCCTCGGTTACGCCCAGGTGAAGCGGAACGTGGGGAATCTCACGCGACAGGGCTCGATAGGTATCGAGCGTCGTTTGCACGCTATGGGCCTTGGCCGAAAGCACGATGTTCGTAAAGCCGCGGTCCTCAAAGTGCTTGACGAAGCGCTCGCTCGACATCACGAGCTTTTCGGGCTGCGTGAGGTCTTCGCGCTCGGCGATATCCTGCTCGAGTGAACCGGCATTGACGCCGATACGAATCGCACAGCCCGCGGCACCAGCAGCATCGATCACCGCGTCAACCTTGGCCCAATCGCCGATATTGCCGGGATTGATGCGCAGCTTGGCAGCACCGGCCTCAACGGCACCAATGGCGAGCTTATGGTTAAAGTGAATATCGGCGATGATCGGCACCGGAGACTCGGCACAGATGGTGCGGAAACCCTCAAGCGCGGCCTCGGTGGGCACGCTCACGCGCACGATATCGCAGCCAGCCTGCGCCAACGAGCACACTTGCGCAAGCGTTGCCTGGGCATCAGCGGTATCGGTGCAGGTCATGGACTGAACCACCACCGGCGCGCCACCACCGATCTGCACGCCGCCCACATATACGGGGCGCGTCAGCTCGCGCGGCAAAGGATGGGATAAAGACAATCCAAACACTCCCTACAAAATAAATCGAAGGACGTCGGAACGAAGCATATAAACAAACAGCAGCGCAAAGAGCGCGATGCCGACATAGCTGACGATTGTCTGCACCTTGAGTGGCAGCTCGCGACCGGCGACCATTTGGATGATCTCGATAACCAGCTTTCCCCCGTCGAGCGGGGGGATGGGCAGCAAGTTCATAAAACCCAGCGAGAACGAAATGAGCGCGGCAAACGACAAGAACGTTACGGGGCCGGCAGCAGCAGCCTGTGAGGACATAACGCTAATACCCACGATCGAAGAAGACTGATCGAGAATCTCCATCGTATGCTGCGGCTGGAGCAGGCGCATCACGCCCTCCGCGGTCTGCACGACATAGGAGAATGACAGACGCGCCGAGGTGATGGGGTCCAAACGGACTACCTCCGTAGAAGCATACACACCTAACCGCTCGTCCTCTTTGAGCGCAACCGTGGTCGAATGCTGCTTGCCGTTACGCTCGTACTCGATGGCGATATCGTCCTTACCGGCGGCCTTGCCGATAGCATCGTAAACGTTCATCCATGTGGAGCACGATACACCGTCAACCGAAAGGATCGCATCACCAGCCTCGATACCCGCCTTGGCGGCAATAGACCCCTCGTCAACCTGACCGATCACGTTGGTATCGATCGGCACGGTGACACCCGCAATGGAATAGATGCTCATAAGCAGCAAAAAACCCGTCAGGATATTGACGAGAATGCCCGCGAGCAGCATAAAGGCGCGCTTGAGAAAGCCCTGGCCAAGATAAGTGTGCGAGCGCTCTTGCGCCAAGAAATCAGCCTCGCCGCACGGCAGCTCCCACACATCGCCCTCGGCAGTCGCATGCTCTCGATCGAACCGGCGGCCGTCAAAGGTGGTGTAGCCCGCCGCGTCTCGCGGCAGCGTCTGATACTTGGTGGGATAGTAGCTCGGCGAGGGTTTCTCCCCTTCCTCATACCAGGGAGCGATGGAGCCCCAGCCCAGCAACAGAGCACAAGCCTCGAGCACATCCTCCTCGGAAAGCTCGAGCTCGACAGCAAGGTCGGCCACGGTCACGCGACCATGACGGTAGATAGCCGCGAGCACGCGATCGGCGCAGGAGACATCGGTCGGATCCATACCGCAGATGGCAGCGTAGCCACCCAGCAGCAGCGGGGTCA